>DASVHQ010000197.1:0-3497 GCA_036382515.1 Polyangiales bacterium
CTGCTCGACCCGCTTCGTTCGCGACGTTCGCGACGGCGGTCGCGTTCGGGTGTCAGTTTGACCACACAGCCCCGCCGTCTGGACGCGATCATGTGGCGGACCTCGCGGTGGACGCGATCGCGTCCGGGGTCGGGGAGGGGCCCGGGCCGGGGGGTGGGGGTCGAGCGTCGAGAGCGAGCGGCTCAGGGCACCGGCTGCAGCGCCACGGGCCGGTCGGGGCCGGCTGCCGGGATCGGAACGGCCGGCCGGCCGGGCAGCCACCAGTTCCAGGCGCCCAGGAGGCGCATCGAGGACGGCACGATGATCAGCCGGACGACGGTCGAGTCCAGCGCGATGGCGACGGCCATCCCTAGGCCGAGCTGCTTGATCGGCATGATGGTGGTGAAAGCGAACGCCCCGAACACCGCGATCATGAGAACGGCCGCCCCCGAGATGAGCGGTGCCGTGCGCGCCAGCCCGTCCGCGACGCTGGCGGTGTTGTCGCCGGTCGCCAGGTATTCCTCGCGCACCCGGCTGAGCAGGAAGACCTCGTAGTCGGTGCTGAGCGCAAATAGCAGGGCGAGCAGCAACACCGGGACGAAACTTTACCTGTCTCTGCTCCGCGTCACCCAGCAGGGACGCGCCCAGACCCTTCTGGAAGACGAGGACCACACCTCGTGTTGCTCGCCGAGGTCTCGCGGTCTTCATGTGCCCCCAGCGCGCCCCCGCAGAACGATCAGGACGACGCTGCAGTATATGCACATGACCGAAACGCCGAGCTTCAACGCCAACTTCTGGCTCGCCATCGTGACGGCCGCCCCCGTGCTACTCGTTGCGTTCGCCGCGACCTTCGAGCAGTTACTCACACGAAACAATGAAACCGCGTGGTATCGTCGTCCGTTTGATCGCTTCTGGGCTAAGCTATGGATATACCTAGTGCCAGGGATCGGAGTTTTGCTCACTCTCTTTGCCGTGCTCGCACTCGCCTTCCAAGTGGCCTCGCCAGTCCTTGAGGTGGTCGCCGTTCTTGCGTTGGTGGCCCTTCTGATCGGAGTGTTCTCTACTGGGATCACCTTGATTTCGCTGCGTAAACGCTTTCCTCCAGGCCGTGCGTGGGAAAAGGAAGCTGTTACCTGGGCAGAGCGGCGGAAGCTCGGAAAAGAGCGAGACAAGCGCGAGGATCAACGCCAAGAGCAAGCCTACGAAAGGCGGCGCCGAGAGAGCGGCGAGGAATAGTACGCGCGAAAGGCTTCCGGCGCGGCCGCGCAAGGAGGAAGCCCGGCGTGGGAATACTCTGACGGAGGTGCCTTGCCATGAGTTACTACGTTTCCTTAGCTTGCGCCTCACCAGCGGAATCGAGGCAACTGGAATCATCTTCTCAATCGCCGTAGTCAGTTCAGTCGTGGACTCTCTTCGTGCTGGGCGCGAGACGTTGAGATGTTGCAGGTCTTTCGCATCCAACGCAAGCACAGCTACTTGCCTGCCGACATCCCGCGATCTCGGCCTGCACTTGGCGGGACCGGGCAGTGTCAACCCGAAACCCCGATCCCGCCTACCTGATCACCTCGGTACCGCCGCCGTACTCGTCGACGCCACCACCCGGCGGGATCGGGCGGGCAGCGTGGTTGACGCCTTTCGGTGCCGCCGAGTAAGAGATAACCCCAGAGTTCCCTGGGCTCTCCGTGATCTCTGCAACCCCTGGGCCTGGGCCTATTACCTTGATCCGAGCGTCGGGCAGGCTCGCCGAGGTGGGCCAAGCACCGGTGGGACGCAGCAGCTCATAGGCCCGCAGCGCCGCCTGCCGGCCGCCGCGGTCGTGGTCGAACGCGACAAGAACTCCGCGCTCGACCAGCGGGCCGGCACAGGTGTCCAGGGCGGCGACCTGGGCGGCGGTGAGCGCCCCCAAAATGACGGGTAGGTTGGCCCCGGCCGCGGCTATCCCGCCGGCAACGCAGGCGTTGTCGATGCCGGCCGCGGACACGCAGCCATCGACGTCGTTCGCGCCGATGTCAAGCGTGACCAGGGCGATGCGGCCACGGTGAGCGGCCAGGAAGTCCGCCGCCGCGGCGAGCGGGCTACTGTCCGAGTACGAGCACACCCCACCATTGATCGATCATGTGGGCGCCAACACGCGTAACCAGGCAGAGTAGCTCTGATGCGTATCCACGTTCTGGACGACAAAGGCCCCGTCTACGGCCACGTCAGTCTGAACGCGCTGGGTGATGCCAGTATCACCGAGTGCTGTTGGACGAATGGTGATATAGACGAGACAAAGCTCTATCGGCCGGCAGTTCTCTCCTAGTGTCAGCTTATAATCCCCGGTTGTCGCGTCTCTGTCTAGCTTCGCCCCTTCTCCTAGTGCCGAATAGATGTGCAACACGATCCTCTCTTTGTTGTGGTCGACCAGAAACTCGCCGAGCGCGGTGCTCCTCGACGCTGGCGCCGATTCTCCTACCGGGCCCCGGAACTCAGGTGTCCGATTCGAAAGGAAAGTGAGCACGACAGTAAGAGCAGCCAAAGCGGCTAGGATGCTAGAGAACGCCTTCCAGTAGCGCTGCAATGCCTTGCAGTAGCGCTGCAATGCCGTGGGCGGCCGGAGGTCAGGGGAATGCGCGTTGTATCCCTTACTCCGCGAGGACCTCTTGTTTCTGTTTGACACACTGCCCCCGCGGTTGCGAAAGCCTAGCGTCTGACAAGAGAACGCAATGGCACTCGGGCAATGACTAGTTGCCGATTCGATGAGGAGGGATCACAGGTACAGCGTTCGACCCCCTGGTCTCGACTTGACGGAGGCGCTGCGGCGAGCTCGCTCGCTGCTGTCTCGGCCACCGCCGTCTCGTCCCCGCTAAGGTCGCCGACCTCGATGCGGATCCGCGGTCCAGCGCGGCGTCGGCGGCGCCCACAGTGCTGACGCTACTACGCCACGGTGTGGTGCGACCGTGGGGTCCCAAGCCGCTGCCCGCCGCCTGCAGACCCCGCCACCCCGCAGTACCACCGAGATCCGAACGCGCTGCGCGCCGCCGGACTTCTTACGGGTGTATGTGCGCGAGCCCGCCCGCGCCGGGTTGCGCGAGCAGATCACCGACGCCGTGCCCAACGCGCTCGCGGTCCGCATCGACCCCGAGTTCGCCTCCCGGATAGACCGGCCGCGTTCGAGTGTCGACCGCACCGACCGCACCCCAGGCGAGCTGTTCGCCCAGTTCTGCACCTTCCCGCCGTTGACCACCCCCGGCGAGGAGGTCGCCCGGGTGCTCGCCGACGTCGTCGCCGAGGCCACCAAGCCGGTCGCGTCGACGTTTCTGGCCAGGGCTCTAGTCCAATTGGTTCAGCATCGGAGGTCTTCGAACTGGCGGCGATGCCTGCGATGTAACCGTCAAGACGAGTCTGACGGACGGGCAACGCTTCGGCGGCAGCGGGATGTCGGGAGCGTGAGCCTCACTTCGAGACGCCGGCCGCCGAGATCAACGTGATGAGGTCGTGAAGCGGCTTGGTGCCCGATCCGATGATGAGCCCCGTAG
>DASVHQ010000198.1:0-39355 GCA_036382515.1 Polyangiales bacterium
GCTCGCACGCGACAGATCCTCGCCGCGTAGTCCGATCACCGGGAACCGCGCCCGGGAACCTTGAACCCGCTATCCACCAACGACTATATTGGACGAATGTTCTCCCTTCGGGCTTGCCTCGTCTCTGCGCTTGTTCTCGCCGTTGGTTGTGCTGACCTCGCCACCGGCGGCGGTGTCGATGGCGGAGGTATCGGCGGCGGCGGTGTCGATGGCGGCGGTGTCGATGGCGGCGGTGTCGATGGCGGCGGTGTCGACGGAGGCGGTGTCGACGGAGGCGGAGGCGGAGGTGCTGGCGGTCTCCTCGCACGACCTGTCACTCGAGGGGGCCTCTACATGGGGTTCACCGAGAAGTTCAATCGCTACTACACGGACAGTTCTTGGCTTCCGACCTCCACCATCTATGTCAGTCCAAGCGGAAGCGGAAATGGCAGCTCGCCGGCGACTCCCAGCAGCGTCGCGAACGCCCTGACGGCAGCGGCTCCGGGCGTTCGCATCTACTTCACCAAGGGCACCTATAGCGGCTGCTATGAATTGGATTCCGCTCATGGTGGCACTTATGACAATCCCATCGTCCTTTATGGTGAGCGCAACGCGGACGGTTCGCTTGGAGTTCTTATTGACTGCTGTAGTACCGGCAGACAGACGTGCATCAACCTCGAGTCCTCCGACTACGTCGCGGTCGACGGGTTCGAGTTGGTGGGTGGGCTCTACGGTGTTCGGGCCGTGGGTGCCGACTACGCGGCCGACCAACATCAGAAAGGCGACGCCGTGCTCAACAACCACGGGCGCAGCCAGAGCAGAGACCCGTTCTTCACCGGGGCGTCCGATTGGTTTGTCATCGAAGGGAACCTCGGCCACGACAGTGGCAGCGGCGATGGACACGGCATCTACTTGAGCAATGGCAGCGACTGGAACATCGCCAGGTACAACGAGACCTTCAACACGTTCTCTGCTGACTTCCAAATCAACGCCGACCCTCTCTCGACCTGCCAGGACGTGAGCATCGCGTTCGATAGCCCCGAGTGTGACGCCGTGGCCGGGACCAGTACGACCGGTGGGCGCGGCGCATCGGACTACATGCTGGTCGAGGGCAACTTCTTCCACGACAGCCTGGCGCAAGGGGCGAACTTCACCTCAGTGCGCAACAGCGTTGTTCGCAACAACCTCTTCGTGCTGCCGACGACCCACGGCGTCAGCTTCTGGCAAGAAACGCCCAACGCGCTGCTCGGGTCACGCAACAACGTCGTCGTGCACAATCTGTTCGCGACGAAGTCCAGCAACCGGCAGGCCGTGCAGTTCATCGCCGACTCGACCGGCAACCAGTTCAAGAACAACCTCATCGTGGCCGTCTCCATCAGCGGCACCACCGTCTCGGCCAACGCCAGCGGGCAGTTGCTGAGCACCGACGCCACCACCCTTGCAACGAACACCTTCGAGCACAACGAGTGGGTCTCGGGGTTCTTCGGCAGCGAAGACGCTTCTGGGCCCTACGTCCCCAACGCCAGCGAGCACCGTCAGACGACCTTCGCCCAAAGCTGGTTCGCTGGGTTTCCCTGCGGGCTGGGCCGCGACCCCGCGGGTTTCAAGCCATCGGCCACCGCTCCCTGGCTCAATCTAGGGTTGCTGCAGACCGCTGCTCCGACCGACCGAGCGGGTGTGACCCGAGTCGCCCCGGTTGATCTCGGGCCGTACGAGTACTGAGGAAGCGCGCGCAACCTGGGCCCCGGGCCGGCTCGCTCGGCTCGGCGGCGACGAGGGGGTGGAAACGATCATCCAGAAACGTGCGGGCGATCTCGGTTCGATCGCCGCTTGGCCGCGGCAAGCTTGCCCAGGCCACGAAGCCGCTCGGCTGGTCGCTGCCATCCCGCCACCGAGGGCGGTAGGCCGCATTGAAGATGCGGCGGGTGCCCTACCTTCCGCGCGGCGGTAACGTCTTGGTGGACAGCGGCGGCAAGATCGACGCCAGCGCCGCGGGGATGACACCCGGAGCCGGAGGAAACTCGAGCGCGCAGACGCGCGCGGTGGGGCGCATTCTCGACGCCGCTACCGATCTCTAGCTGCGACGACCAAGAACACGACCGGTGCGCGCGTAGCGACAGCGGATTCGGCGGTTGCAGCGTGTAGCGTATTTGCAGCAGATGCCGCCAAAACGCCTGGAATCGACGGAGCGCGCGGACGGGTGCTTAAGCAAAAAACCCCCGCGAAATGTGGGGTTTGCGGTGCCCAGAGACGGAATTGAACCGCCGACACGGGGATTTTCAATCCCCGCGCCGCGGGGCGTAAGCAGTGGATTTCGCGAGACAAAGTCTCCAGTTCTCCGTGTGCTGTAGCACATTTGTAGCAACGGTTTCTGTGCTCGGGCTCTTAGCGAGGCCAGGTGCAGCCGGTGCAGCTGCATGGCAGACTGGACGCCATGTCGACCCAAGCGCTGCGCGTCCTCGACGAAGCTTTGCAACTCCCCGAGCAAGATCGAACCGAGCTGGCCCTACGGCTGCTCGACAGCGTCGGCGAGCCCGCGGACCAAGTGGAACAAGCTTGGATCGCGGAAGCAAAACGCCGCCTTGCCGAGATCGAACGCGGCGAGGTTAAGACTGTCTCGTGGCCCGAGGCACGCGAGCGCATCTTCGCTCGGTGACGCTTCCACATGACGCTGCCGGTTGAGCTTGACCCGCGCGCGGAGCAAGAAGCTCGCGCCACATTTCAATGGTACCTCGAACGCAGCCCACGAACGGCCGTGATGTTCGAGCAAGAGCTTGATCGGGCGATCGCGTGCATCGGCGAAGCGCCGACCGTGTACCCGATCATTGACGGCGAACTGAGGCGCTATCTGTTCGATCACTTCCCGTACGCGTTGATCTACGCGATCACGCCGAACTGCGTCCGAGTGATCGCTATCGCGCATCAACACCGCAGGCCGGGGTACCGGGACCGCCGGTAGGCTCCGACGGTCTTGCTTCCGGCCATTCATCATCGTACCGGATCGCGGAAACGCAGGGCGCGAAGCACGCGCTGCGAGTCGTGCTCTGGCCGCTCACCTGAGGTCCGCTGCGCTCAAGTGGGACGCGCTCACCAAGGCGGAGCAGCGAGACCTGACCGCTCGCTTCGCGTTCGCCGGGGTATCCCCCAACGACCTGCGGCGCACCTACGCCACATGGCTCAGGCAGCACGGTACAGCCCCGCACCTGATCGGTGTGGCCCTCGGTCACACCGACTCGCGCATGGCCGAGCGGGTCTACGGCCGCATGCCTATCGAGTCGCTCGGACGCGCGCTCGCGGAGCAGGTCGGCGACTGTAGCGCATTTGTAGCAAACGCCCGCGGAACGAAGCGTTCAGGGCGACGGATGAGACAGGGCGATCGCGCAAAATCGCCGGCAAATGCGGTGCCCAGAGACGGAATTGAACCGCCGACACGGGGATTTTCAATCCCCTGCTCTACCAACTGAGCTATCTGGGCGCTCACCGGGTCCGGGTGGGTTTCACCCTTACCAGGCCGCGCAAGATACCTTCGCCCCGTACGGAGTCAAGGATGGTGGCGAGGCGGGAAGACGGCTGGCCGCAGCCGGCGGCTGCGGCTGGCGTTCGAGCGTGGGGGGCAGGTGCGCGCAGGTGCTCGGTGGCGCGTGCGTGCGGGGCGCCATTTCGCGGCAATTTTGGAGCTGCGCGGGGTGGCTGGGCTAGACTGCTAATGACATGGCAGGCGGACCTAGCGCGGTCGATCAGGCGACCATCGCGTTTCGGCGTCTCCTTTCGGAGGCGAGCAACGGTGAACAGACGCGGGTGGACGCGCTGGTGGTGCTCGCACAGCGCTCGGTGTTCGCTGCGACCTGGCCCGGACAGAACCAGGCGGTGCGCACGCTGACCAACAGCGGCGGCGAGACGGCGATGCCGCTCTTCACCGGCCGCGACGTGTTGAACGACACGGCCGCGCGCTTTGGTTGGCTCAATCCGGATGGCTCGCTTTCGTTTCGCGAGCTGGCCGCGCGCGAAGCGCTGCGTCACGCGCTCGGGCGCGGCGTGCATTTCGTGGTGATCGACATCGGCAGCGATCACGCTGTGGAGTTCGCTCGCGAAGAGATCGAGCCGCTGTTGCAGCTGCAGAATCAGCAACTCGGTACCGGGCCGTTCGCGGCCGCGGGCGAGCCTCAGGCTGCGATCCGCGAGGCGGTGCGCCGCTCGACCCGACCGCCGCCGGGGCCGGGCACGCCGGTCGCGCGGCCGCTGGGCAAGGCGGCCGCTGTCGAGATCGACATGCCGTTTTCGCAACCGAAGGCCGGCGCGAGCAAGCCGCCGCCGGCGCGCCGGATCTCGCAGCCGATGGCACCTGCACGCGCCGTGTCGCAACAGCTGGGGACGCGGCCTCGCGCCGCTTCGCAGCCGATGCCGGCCGTTCGACCGCCGTCGCAGCCCAGACTACCGCAGGCCGCGAGTGTGAAACCGCCGGCCGGGGCGCGACCCATGGTCGTGGGGTCTCCCACGCTGCGAGAGGCGCGCGCACCGAGCGTGCAGCCGCCGTCGTTCGGGCTGCCCGAGGCGCGCATGTCGGCCGCGAGCGCCACGGGAATGCCTTCGAGTCGGCCGCCATCAGCTGCAGCAGGTGGCGCCACTGGGGCAGCACAGAAGACTGCGGCGCTCGAGGTCGCGGCCGCGTTGACGAGCGCGGCACGTGCAGCCGGCGATCCCGAGACGCAAAAGGCCGCCGAACAGATGGCGCGAATGCTGATGCACGACGCGGCCGCCGGCGACGCTGCGAGCGATCCCCGCGACGAGTCCAAGGCCGCCGCCAAGCGCATGGCAGCGCTCTTGATGGGCGACGCGTCGCCCGAGCAAGAGGCCGAGCGCGAGAGCGGCGAGCAGGAGAAGCAAGCGACGGGGCCGCTCAGCTTGCCTGATGCGTTGCTGCACGGCATGTCGCAGGCGCTGCGCGCGTTTCCCGAAGTGGAGTGGGCGTGCGTGATGTCCGACGACAGCGACCTTCCGGTGGTTGGCGTGCGCGTGGACCCGTCGTTCCTGAACCGCGTGGCGCAGATCACCGATGCCATCGTGAGCTCGGCCGACAAGCAGGGCCAGCAGGTGCAGGTGCTGCTGCTCAACACCTTCGACCTCGTGAAGAACGCGCGCAAGAACGGCAAGGCGTTCTACCCCTGGAAGCGCTGAGCGACGTTTGATCTTGGTCGGCTTTTGGTGCACACCGCGTGGACCATGAGCACGCTCGGCGCCCTGTTACCACACCTCGAGACGGCCGTTCCGGGGCCAGCGAGCGCGCTGCTCGTCGATACGCTGGCAGCCACGGAGTGCCCGGCGCTCACGCTGCGCCGCGCACGACGAGCCGAGCGCTCGGGCGCACCGCAAGATCCGATCGTCTGGCACGAGGCGTCGGGCGCGAACGTGGTGGACGCGGACGGCAACCGCTTCGTGGATCTGAGCGCGGGCTTCGGCGCTGCGGCGGTGGGGCACGCACACCCGCGCGTGGTTTCGGCGGTGCAGGCGCAGGCCGGGCGCCTCTTGCATGCGCTCGGAGACCTGCAGCCATCCGACGTGAAAGTGGCGCTGCTTGCGCGACTTGCGGAGCTTGCACCATTTTCGCAAGCGCGCGTGATGCTGGGGCTGTCAGGCGCCGACGCGGTGGAGGCCGCGCTCAAGACGGCGCTCTTGTACACGGGCAAGCCCGGCGTGGTCGCCTTTGAAGGTGCCTACCACGGCCTGTCGCACGGCCCGCTGGCCGCGTGTGGTTACAGCGCCGCGTTCCGTGCACCCTTTGCGGCGCAGCTCAATCCACACGTCGCGTTCGCGCCGTACCCCGCGGCCGATGCCTCGCTCGACGCCGTGCTCGCTGCCGTGGAGCACGCGATCGACGGCGTGCAGGCCGGCGTGGGTGTGGTGCTGGTCGAGCCGGTGCTCGGTCGCGGCGGCGTGATCGTGCCGCCCGCGGGTTTCCTGTCGGGCCTCGCCGCTCTGTGCCAGCGCCGCGGCGTGCTGCTCGCCATCGACGAGATCATGACCGGCGTGGGGCGCACGGGGAGCTTCTTGCGGTGTACGAGCGAGGGTGTGCAGCCAGACCTGCTCTGCCTCGGCAAGGCGCTGGGCGGTGGCTTGCCGGTGAGCGCATGCCTCGGCCGAGCGGAGATCATGCAGGCCTGGGGTGATCCGGGACACGAAGCGCTGCACACGGCCACGTTCTTCGGCAACCCGCTCGGCGCCGCCGCCGCGCTCGCCACGCTCGAGGTCGTGCACGACGAAAAGCTCGCCGAGCGCGCACGTGTGATGGGAGCGAGCCTGCTCGACGCGCTCGAGATCGCGTGCAAGCGGCACGCCGCCGTCAGCGGCATCCGTGGCGCGGGCTTGCTGCTCGGGATCGAGCTGCGCTCGGGTGCACAGGCGCTCGGGCTGAGCCGGGCGCTGCTGTCGCACGGCTACATCACGGTGCCCGCGGGGGCGGATGCGCGCGTGGTGTCGCTCACCCCACCGCTCACGATCGCGCAGCCGCAGCTCTACGGCTTCGTCGCAGCGCTCGATGCCTGTCTCGGAGCGCTGCCGTGAGCCCAACCTTGCGCACGCGCATCGAGCAACTGATCGACCGGCTCGCTGACGGCTCGCACGACGATGCCGCGCGCGACGCCCTGCTCGCCGAGCTTGCGCAGCAGCAAGCGAGCACGGTGGAGCCGTACCAGCGCTTCCTCGCGAGCGAGCGGCGCAGACCGCACGGCCTCTTGCCTGCGCTCCCCACCGACGTGTTTCGCTTCGCGCGCGTGGCCGCCCACGCCAGCGCAGCCGACGTCGCCGTGTTTCGCACCTCGGGGACCACCGCCGAGCATCGCGGCAGCCACGCGTTCGCCGAGCTCGCGCTCTACGATCGCGCGGCGCGGGCCGCCGCCCGACATGCGCTCTTCCCCGACCGCCCAAGGCTGCGACTGCTCGTGCTCGCGCCCGACGTTCACGAGGCGCCCGACTCGTCGCTGTCGTACATGCTGGCGCAGTTCTTCCGCTGGTTCGGCGCCGCGGGATCGAGCTACGTGTGGCGCAACGCTGCGCTGCGCCACGACGCGCTGGTGCAGGCGTTGCGCGAGGCCAGCGCGCACGACGAGCCGGTAGCCCTGCTCGGGACGTCGTTTGCCTTCGTGCACGCCGAAGACGCACTGGGCAGCGAACGTTTCCAGCTTCCACACGGCAGCCGCATCATGCAGACCGGCGGCTTCAAAGGTCGCTCGCGCAGCATCGAGCCTGCGCAGATGCTCGAGCTCTTGCAGGCGCGCTACGGGATCGCCGCGCCCTTCATCGTGCAGGAATACGGCATGACCGAGCTGAGCTCCCAGCTCTACGAAACCACCTTGCGAGAGGCGGCGCTCGGCTTGCCTGTCACCGCACGCCGGCTCTGGGTGCCAGGCTGGGTGCGCGCGCAGCCGATCGACCCACAGACGCTCTTGCCCGTCGCGCGCGGCGAGGTCGGCCTCTTGCGCATCGACGATCTGGCCAACGTCGGCAGCGTGTGCGCGATCCAAACGAGCGATCTCGCGCGCACGCTCGAAGATGGCGTGGTGGTGCTCGGGCGCGCACAGAGCGCGCTACCGCGCGGCTGCTCCATCGCTGCCGACGAGTGGCTCGCGCACTGAGCCTGCCATGCTTGCCCCGAGCGCAAACCCGCACGAGATCCTGGCGCTGGCCCGCAAGCTGCGCGCAGGCGCAGCCGAGCTGCGCGCGCTGGGCGTCGAGCGGATCGTGAGCGCGCTCTGCGACGCAGCGCAGCAGCTGCGCGGTACCGGCGCGCTGGCCACGATCACGCGGCAAAAGTTGCACGCAGACACCGGTCTGCACCCGGCGATGATCGAGTGGGGCCTGTGCACCACACTCGCGAGCGTGGAGCCCTCGGTGCTCATGGAGCTCGCCGCGCCGCTGTGGAACGCGCGCGTCCACAAGCCTGTGCCTGCGGAGCTGATCGCCGTGGTCCTGGCAGGCAACGTGTTCACGGCCTGCGTGCGCGGGCTCTTCTTGCCGCTTCTGACGGGTGCACCGGTGATCGCCAAGACCGCTGCGCGCGATCCTGCGCTGGCGCTGGCGCTCGAGCGCGCGCTGCACGCAGCCGATCCGAGCGTGGCCCGACACCTCGCGGTGCTCGCCTTCGATCGCGACGACAACGCTTCGTTGCAGGCCTTCGTGGGCCAGGCACAAGTGGTCTCGGTGTACGGCAGCGACGCGGCCGTGGAGGCGATCGCAAGCGAAGCGCCGCAGGCACGTCTGCTCGCTCACGGTCACGGGATCTCGGCCGCCTACGTCGGGCCGCAGAGCCTAGAGACGCCGGACGCGTTGCGCGACGCGGCGGCACGGCTTGCGCTCGACGTTGCCGCCTACGATCAGCTGGGCTGCCTGTCGCCGCACTTGGTGTGGGTGCACACAGCTTCGCTGGCGCAGGCCGAGAGCTTCGCGCGTGCGCTCTGCGACCACGGGCTCGAGCAACTCCAGAGCTTGCTGCCGCGTGGCAAGCTGGAGCTGGACGCGCAAGCCGCAGAGCTGCAGTGGCGTGGGATCGCCGCTGCCTCCGGCACGCTGTACACGGGCAGCGCGCACGCAGTGAGCGTCGAGACGGGCCCCGCACGCACGAGCCCCGGTTTTCGCAACCTCTCGGTCCGCCTGTGCACCAACCTGCCGCACTTCGCACGCGCGCTCACGCCCTTCGCCACGCACTTGAAAGCCATCGGCGTGGCGGGCTCGGCCGAGCTTCGCACCGAGCTGCGCGCCGAGCTCGCACGGCAGCACGGCTCCGAGGCACCAAAGCCGCACGTCTGTCGGCTAGGCGAGATGCAGACGCCCGGCTTCGATGCGCCGGCAGACGGCCGGCCCGCGCTGTACGGGCTCACGCGCTAGCCGTCCTGGGCGGCTGCCCGCACGGGCCTACAACACACCGTTACATGCCGTTACACGCCGATGAACAGCCGGTGGCCGAAGTTTCGTTCGAGATTGCTGTCGAATATCTTCGTCGCAGCGAGGTCGATGTCGTATTCGACGCGCTTGAATTCGAAGCTGCGGCTGTCGCTGTCGAAGACCGTGAAGCTGGCGCGGTTGTCGTAGTCGCGCGGTTGGCCCACGGAGCCCACGCTCACGATGTACTTGTAGCCGGGCTGCAGCTTGAAGTTCTTGGCAGGTAGCTCGCGCACCTCACCGGGCCGCAGCTGGAAGACCTTGCACAGGTGCGAGTGGCCGATCAGCGTGATGTCACCCAGCTGGTCGAACATGGGCAGGCATTCGCGCGCCTGCTCGGGCGCGAAGATGTACTCGAACTCTTCGATCCGCACCGGCGAGCCGTGGCACAGCAACACGCCGTGGTCGGCGAGCCTGTGCTTGTACGGCAGGCCCTTGAGCCACTTCATGTTCTCGGGCGTGAGGGCGTTGGCGTGCTGATCAAGGGCCTGGCGCGCGGCCTCGTAGTAGTACGAGTAATCCATGCGGCCCGCGACGGCGGCGTCGTGGTTACCCAGAATGGTGAGCTGGGCCAGGCCGCGCACGATGTTCGCGCACTCGTTGGGGTTGGCACCGTAGCCGACCACGTCGCCCAGACAGTAATAGCGATCGATGCGCTCGCGCTTGTAGGCCTCGACGACGGCGCTCATCGCCTCGAGGTTCGCGTGCACATCACTGAAAATGCCAAGTCGCATGCAGGGGGGAAGGTATAGGGCCCGGGGATGGCTGTGTCTATCCCGAGCGGGTCCTCAGGTCTCTCGGAGGGGGGCTATCGGCTCCGTTATGGAAGCGGTCCGGGTCGTGGCGGTGACGACGCCAAGGGCCATGGACCTAGGAGCCTGTCGGAGAAAGCCGGACCGACGGGAGCGCTTTCTCCGACAGGCTCCTAGATATCGACTTTCGAGGCTTCTGCAAAGAAGGCTTGTGAGAGACGGGCGACCGGGCTCGCGTCGGTGAGCGTACGCTGTTCACGCACCGCGAGATCCTCCCACTCCATGCGGGACCGGCGCGCCATGGCCTTGCGGGCCAGCTGAGCGACCTCGAGATCGGGGTCGTTTTCTAGTTTTTCTACATCTTTCGCGCAGCCGTGGTTCGCCACGTGGGCCAACGCGCTCACCAGGCGCTCGGAGGCGCGTGGTGACCCGGTGGCCCCGCGCACGACGGCGCGCAACGCGGCCACGCCGAAGTCGCCGCAGGCCCGGGCAATTTCGTGCCAGGCCGCGGTCTCCTCGGTCTCGAGGTGCTTGAGCAAGGGCACCAGAGCGCGGCGCAGCTTGAGCCTGCCGAGGCCCAGCGCCGCGCACTGACGCAAGTGCGCGCTGGGCGAGGCCAGGCACGCGATCAGCCCGTCGCCCGCCGCTTCGCCGAAGCCGAGCAGGTGCGCCACGGACGCGGCCACCTCGTCTGGGGGCAGCGCCTCGAGCACGGCCAGGATCGGCTCGATCGCCGACGGATGACCGCGCGTGCACAGCTCGCGGATGGCCTCCGTGCGCTGCGCTGGGTCGTCGAGCTGCGCGCGCAGCTCGGAGCCCGACAGAGCTGCGAACGGTCGCGTCGAGTTGTGCTCGGGTCCGACCTGCGCCTCGGCGTCGGCCAGCGCGCGCAGCTGGTCGTCGACCTCGACGCCGTGCGCGGTTGCCTTGGCGAAGAGCTCTTCCCAGTTGTTGCGCGTGGCGTCGTCGCCGAGATCGTTTTCGTTCTGCTCCACGCGCTGGCGGAACGCTTGCAGCTGATCCGTGAGCAGCGAGTGCTGATCGCTGGCGACCCCATGTTCGATCGCGAGCTTGGAGAGCGCATCGGGCAGCGCGATACCGAAGACGATGGCGGAACGCACGATGCGCCGCACCGTGGCGTCGATCACGTTGCGCGGCACGCTGTAAGTGAGCGTGGCCTCCACGAGCTTCTCAGGGCGCAGCCACGCGGTGAGCTGCTCCACGGCGGCGAGCACGGTGAGTGTGGTCGGCGTCTCGCGGCGCGAGGGACCAAACGGCAGATCGTCGTTCCACAGCGCTGGCGGCATATGCAGCACCCGCACCATGGCGTCGGCCGCGCTGTGCACCGAGCGCTCGTGCGGCAGCTTGGTGATCTTGTCGCTGATGGCCTGCGCCACGCCCTCACGCAGCGTGGCCACCGTGATGGTCTCGAAGTACAGGCCCTCGACGTAGAGAGCGATGCGCGCCCGGAACGAACGCGACAGGTGCTCGAGCACGCGCTGGTCCGAATCGGCGCGACCATCGAGCGCCAGACGGATTGCGTAGTGCTCCTCGCCGCTCTGATTGACGAGCGAGAGCACGGCCACGGGATAGCCGTCGGCCTCGGCGTACTGGAGCATCAAGTCGGCGCCATGCCTGAACGCCGCGGCATGCGATTGCTCGAGATGAACGAACAGCCACAGCTCGTCGGCTGCGAGCCGAAGCGCCATCTGTCCTGGACGCTGGCCCGCGAAGTAGGCCGGCGGCACGACTTCGGGCGCTGGCTCGGAGTCGGCGTCGGACAGACGCGCATTGGTCACGTGCAGCTCGTGGCCTGGCAGCGGGGGCGGCTCGCTCGGACGTGCCACCACGGTGAGCGCCTCGTCGTGCGCGCGACGAGCGCCAAGAGGCGGCGGCATGGCGCGCGGATGCTTGTTCGGCAGTGGCGGTGGACCGCCGGAGCGCGGGCGCGGACGCAGCGGTGGCGGCTGGGAGTGCGTCGGCATCGGGGTGACCGCAGCCTCGGTGGCCAGGCCGTCACGTGCGAAACTGCCGGGCGCGATATCGCGCGAGATATTGGCGACCACTGTGGCTTCGTTGTGCGCAGGCGTGTTGGTGCGCCGTTCTTGCCAGCCTGCGGAGGGTGGTGTGACGGCCGCATCACGCAGCACGCGCGCGCGCTGCTCGGTGAGCTCGGCCTCGCGGATCTCCAGATCCACCCGCGCTGTTTCCAGCTGCTCCTGCACGCGCAGGAGCTCGCCCTCGCGCGCCGTGAGCCCCTCGGCCATGCGAATCAGGCTGCGCTCCTGCTCAGCGAGCTCGCTCTCGCGCTCGGCCGCGAGAGGGTCGTGCTCACGAGGCAGAGGCGGTCGCACGCGCAGCACGGCAAGCGCCAGCTCGGCATCGGCCTGGGTCTCGAGGAAACGCTCGAGCGCGGCGACGCCGAGCACGGTCGTGCTGTCTTTCACGTAGACCGGCACGGCATGCTGCGTGTCGGCTGCGATCTCGGCCATCAGCTTCGACCACTCCTTGATCTCCGTGTGCGCGAGCGAGGGAGGGATCACCAGCGCGAACTTGGCGGCGTCGGGGTCGTGATAGACGAAGGGCAACGCCAGCTCGCGACCGTCGGCAAGCACGTGCAGCTGACCTGCGAGCGCGCGCGTCTTCAGCTCCGGGTGCGTGCGCACGTTGACCGCACGACACACCGCGACGGAGCGCAGACCGCCATCGGCGTCGACTAGGTGCACGCTCTCGTAGCGCGTCTGGCCCGGCAGCCCGGCATAGGCGGCGAAAGGCTCGGCGGCCGGCGTGGGCGTCAGCTCTGATGAAGTTCCCGGACCGTGTTTGTCCATACGCTCGCGCTTGGCCGCACAGCGCCGATGCGAAGCGGCAGCTTCACCCGGCCCTTGCATGATAGCGAAATTCCTGCTCCAAAGCGCCTATATGGTCAGTGCCGCCGAGCAAGATACGCCCGCGAAGATCGCCGAGTGGGCCGCGACCTGCGTGAAATTCGTCAAGGAAGCTCTGAAGCTGGAGCTGGATTACACGCCCGAGACCCTGCCCGTGCTCGACCACTACGTCCGGGCCGCGGCGGGTGACCCGGCGCAAGAGGTGCGAGCGCTGCTCACGCCCCCGCTCGGTGCGTACTTCGGCGAAGTCGTCCGGCGGCAGATGTCGGGCGCCCGCTGGCACGTGCCAGACGACGACTACCCCGCCTATCGCCTCGAGTTCGACGGCTTCTTCTTGCACTTCAATCCGCTCGGCGTGGCCGTGGAGGTGCTCAGCTCCGACGACGCCGAGGGCTTCGGCGCGCACTTCCAGATCCTGGACGAGGCCCGAGGCGCCGTGGAAGAAGCCCTGCAGCGCTCGGCCTCCGTATCCGTCGACGACTACTACTCGTTTACGATTCGCTACGAGACGCTGGAGCTGGTGACCTCGGTGCTGGCGGGTCTGGAGAGCCTGCATCGGCAGCCGCCTCGGCGCTTCGGCCCCGAGGTGTACCGCGCGGCCGCAGGCGAGCGCGTCGGCACGGGCGAGCTCAGTTAGGCTTGCGCAGGTGCAGGCTCGAGGGCACGCGGATCAGCCCCGCGCGCATGGCCGGCTGGCCGAAGGGCCGCACGGCACCGATGTAGTAGTAGCCGGGCGTGAACCCGGGGAAGTGACCGTGTGCGTGTGCGCGCACCCAGCCGACCGGCACGCCCTGCGCGATCACGATCACGCGCGCATCGCTGTCGTTGTCGACGTCGAGGGCGGCGTCCGTGACGCTCGCGTCGACAGGCGCAAAACGCGGGTCGGCCGTGCGCACATGCGACGGAACCAGGCGCGACAGCTCCGACGGCTCGAGGATCGCCCGGTACGGCAGCGCGCTGATCGGCGCGGGCGGATCGCCGGCGTCGGCACGCAGCTTGGTGCGCGGCAAGCTGAGCGGCACGATGGCCGTGAGCTCCGCAGACCACAGCCCGAAGCGAAAGCCGGGTGCGAGCGAGCCGCCGACGCAGCGTGGCAAGACATCGTCGCGATCCTGGCGCGTCCACTCCGCGAGCAACGCGCACACCAGCTCGCCCGGCCCGCCCCCAGCCTTGCCACTTTCGCGCAGCACCCGCACGCCACCCTTGGTGTGCCCGCCTTCGTGTCCCTGAAACCAAGCTGCCAGCTGACCCGGCGGCAAGGGCCTGCCTCCCTGCCCATCGAAAAGGTAGACCCCGGGCACGTCCGAGCGCAGCCGCACCTCGGTGCCTTCGTCGCAAGGCCAGCCCGGACCGACCAAGCGCGCGCGCAGCCGCTCGCGACTGACGTCGATGTGCAGCTCGCCCGCCGGTGCCGAGAGCAATGGGCGACCGCCGCGCAGCTCCGGCGGCACGACGAAGCCAACGCGGTACACCAGATGGCGAACTGGCACCTCGGCGCCCGCCTCGTAGTCGTGATCGGCCAGCGTGGCGGCCTGAGTCTGCTCGCTCGCTGCAGCTGATGGCGGCGGCTCCTCCGGCGTATCGACGACGTGCGCGGCCCAGTCGACGGAAGGCTCGGGCGCGGTCTGGGGCGGCGCAGGAGTTGCGGCCTGTGGTGAGCGCTCGGTGAGCGTGTCATCACCGCAAGCGGCGGCGCACAGCCAAGCACAAGCCCATGCAACGCAGCGCCAATCTGCCGAGCCACAAAGGGAAGCGTTCACGGTTGCACCCAGAGTTGCAGAAGCGCCACGCTGCTCAGCGCTCCCAAGCGCGTGCTCAGCGCTCGCTGCGCAGGGCCGACAGCGTAGGATCGAAGCTGATGGCCTGTCGAACCACTTCGCGTAGCTCATCGCGCTCGACGCTGCTCAGGTGACGACCCACACCCGAAGCCGCACGCTCGACCAGGTGCTCGATGGCTTGGTCGACACTGAGCTGGCCGGCCTTCACTTGCTGGGCGAGCGCGTGGATCGGATCGCCGCCAACAGCTGCCGTGCCAGCTTGCCCTTGGATGGCCTGGGCCTGCCCGAGCGCCTCCTTGAAAGCGGGCCCGCCGACCCGTTCCGCGGCGGCCCCGCCCTGCGCCCCGCTGGCGCGATCGGTGGTCACGGGTGGCGCCGTCGGGGCACCTGTGTGAGGGGGTTTGATCGACGTCATGGCAGCCTCCGGCACTCTTGTCACAGGCCGAACCGGCCCGCAACCCGCGTCTTTGTTGAGGAAAGTGCCCTTTGGGGACCTAAAAAGGGCGCTCGTTTCATGATTTATCGGCCGGCCGGACGGCTGGTTGCGCGCTTGACGTAAGAAAAGGTGCATCCCTATGGTGTGATCCAGCCAGCGGGCAAAAGAGTGGCAGCCGACGGAAAACACGACGATGGCAGCGATTTCGCCTGTCTGACGACAGGTGAGATGGCGCGCATGAGCAACACTACGTTGCGTACGGTGCGCTTTTACGAAAGCGAAGGCCTGATCTCGTCGATGGCACGCGCCGGTGGCAGCCACCGTAAGTTCGCGCCGGCCGAGCTGAAGAAGCTGCAGATCATCAGCGATCTACGCGCCGCCGGGCTGTCGCTGCAAGAGATCAAAGCGCTGGCGGGTCTGAAGAACCGCAGTGGCTCGGCGCACGCCGCCGTCTCGCAGATGTCGCAAGCCCTCGGCCGTCGCATCGAAGAGCTGCACGAGCGCATCGAGACGCTAGCGCGCGTGCGCACGGAGCTGACTTCCACGATCGCCACGATCCAGCGCTGTCACGACTGCAAGGAGCCGGGTTTCCCCGCGCGTTGCGCCAGCTGCGACGTGACCAACAAACCCGAGTCGTCACGCGCGACCGAGCTGTTGTGGAAGAACTGAAGCGCTCCGGCAGGCCCGCGCGCCCTGCGAGCCCGCAGCCAACAGCTGCAAGCGTCGACCTTCCGGCTGCGGCTTTGGCGATCGAAGCGTTCCTCACCGCGCTCGGCCACCCACCCAGCAGCGACGTGCAACTGGCGAGCACGGGCAGGCTCGTCGCGCACGCCTTTCACGAAGAGTTGCTGCGCGGCTATCGCATGGACCCGGCGCAGATCCTCGCCGACAGCGTGGCAATCAGCGGCTCGGACTTCGTCGTGTTGCGCGACCTCGACATCACCTGCATGTGCCCGCATCACTTGCTGCCCGCGAGCGGCGTGGTGCACGTGGGCTATGTGCCAAACGGCAAGGTGGTTGGCCTGGGCGCGCTCGCGCGCCTGGTCGAGTGTTTCTCGCGGCGCTTCATCTTGCAGGAAACGCTGTGCGAGCAGGTTGCCGATGCGCTGGTCTCGCAGCTGGGCGCGCGCGGAGCGGGCTGCATCGCGGAGCTGGAGCCGGCGTGCTTGCGCGCGCGCGGTGAAGAGCCCGCGCACGCGCGTGTGGTGAGCATGGCGAGCGCAGGCGCGCTGCGCGACGACGCGAGCCTGCGCCGCGAGTTCCTGCAGCTCGCCGGCATGAGCACGCAGCGGGAGCCCGTAGCGTGAGCCTATGGCCCGGCGCCGAAGAGCGGGTCGAGCTGCCCGTGTTCCCGCTGCCCAAGCTCGTGCTCTTCCCGGGCACCACGCTACCGTTGCACGTGTTCGAGCCGCGCTATCGCGACATGCTCGCGGACTGCTTGCCACAACCGCAGAAGCTGATCGCGATCGCACAGCTCAAGCCCGGCTGGGAGCCGGCTTACGAGGGGCGGCCTGCGATCTACGACGTTGCGGGCGTGGGCAGGATCACCGAGCACACGGCGAATCCCGACGGCACATACGACATTCTGATCGAGGCGCTGGCGCGCGCGCGCATCGAGGAGCTTGCGCCGGCCGGCCTGCGCTACCGACGCGCCACGGCCACCGTGCTGCGCGAGCGTGTGCCGAAGAATGGCGTGGATGCACTGGCGCTCTCCGAGCTGTTCCTGCTGGCCACCCGCATCTCGAGCATCGTGCAACGCGCGCTGCCAGGCTTCGTGCTGCAAGCCACACCAGGTGATGCGGCGCCGCTGATGGCCGACAAGATCGCGGATCAACTCGTGCTCGATCCCGAGGCCCGGCAAGACCTCCTGGAAACTCTCGACGTCAGCGCGCGCATCCGCACGCTCGCGGCCCACCTGGCCCACCTCCACATGGCCCTCGCCGCGGCAACGCCCACGGAAGGCACGCCGACGCTGCATTAGGTCCTCCACAGCGGCGCGGCTACGGCTCGCAGTGATCGGTCGCGCTGGGAGGGGTCCTGCGCGCGTTCCGTTCGGGGACCCCTCGGAGCACGCATTCGCGTGCTCCTCTAGGAGCCTGTCGGAGAAAGCGCTCCCGCAGGACTGGAGGGAGCCGTACTCACGTACGGTGACCGACGGTCCGAGGACGTAAGCCGCGGATGGGGTGGGCGGGTATGAAAAGACCGCGTCGCGATCAGCCCACGCCGCGTCGCGTCAGTCGCGCAGCCGGATGATGTGACCCATGCGATCGCGCTTGGTGTCGAGATAGCCCCGGTTGTGCTGGTTGGGCTCGATCTCCATCGGCACGCGACGGTTCACGACCACGCCGTCGGCGCGCAGCGCTTCGACCTTGGCGGGGTTGTTCGTGAGCACGACGACCGACGCCACACCGAGATCAGCGAGCATCTCGGTAGCCACGTGGTACTGCCGGCCGTCGGCGGCGAAGCCGAGGCGCAAGTTGGCGTCGACCGTGTCGGCGCCTTGCTCTTGCAGCGCATACGCTCGGATCTTGTTGCCCAGACCGATGCCGCGGCCTTCTTGCCGCAGGTAGAGCACCGCGCCGCGCTCACGCTGCGTGATGAGGCGCAGTGCCTGATCGAGCTGGTCGCGGCAGTCGCACTTGAGCGAATGCAGCACCTCGCCGGTGAAGCACTCGCTGTGCACGCGGATCAAGAGGTCGCGCGCGCCTTTTACGTCACCGTGGACGATCGCGCAGTGCTCGACGCTGGGGTCGCTCACGTCGCGATACACCACCACGCGCAGCGTGCCGTACTCGGTGGGCACGTCGGCTTCGGAGTAGCGCAGGATGAGTGGCTCGGGTACCGCTTGTTTGAGCTGTTTCATCGCGAACCTGCTCCGCGCGCGCTGCGACCGAGCCCAACTAATCTAGGAGCAAACGCGCTAGCGTCAAGCCACCCCGCCGGGCGCTGCGCCGTGGGGGCTCCGTGAGTCGCGCAACTGGCCTGCATCGTTACCGCCGACTCTGATCGGCCAAGAGGGCCGCTTGGTGGTCGTTCTTGAGCGCGGTGATGAGTTCGAAGAGGTCGCCCGCGATGATGGCGTCGAGCTTGTGCAGGCTAAGCCCGATGCGATGGTCGGTCACGCGGTTTTGCGAATAGTTGTAGGTGCGGATCTTCTCGGCGCGGTCGCCGGTGCCCACCATGCCGCGGCGTTCCTGTGCCTCGGCTTGGTGCTGCACGTTCTGCTCGCGCTCCAGCAGACGCGAGCGCAACACCTTCAGAGCGCGCGCCTTGTTCTTGAGCTGTGAGCGCTCGTCCTGGCACTTCACGATCATGCCCGTCGGCTTGTGCAGGATCTGCACCGCGGAGTTGGTGGTGTTCACGCCCTGGCCACCAGGGCCGCCGGACGCAGCGATGGAGATCTGCAGGTCTTCGTCGCGCAGCTGCACGTCGACGTCTTCGGCTTCGGGCAGCACCGCCACCGTCGCGGTGGAGGTGTGCACGCGGCCCTGCGCTTCGGTCGCGGGTACGCGCTGCACGCGGTGCACGCCGCCCTCGAAGCGCAGGTCCGAATACACGCGATCGCCGGTGATGAGCGCGATGATCTCCTTGAGCCCGCCGTGCTCCGACGCTGAGCTCGAGAGCACTTCCACCTTGAAGCCGCGACGCTCGGCGTAGCGGCTGTACATGCGAAAGAGATCGGCGGCGAAGAGCGCGGCTTCTTCACCGCCCGTGCCGCTGCGGATCTCGAACACCGTGTTGCGCGCGTCGTTCGGATCGCGCGGCAGAAGCAGCACCGAGATGTCGGCCTCGAGCTTGGTCAGGTCGGCTTCGAGGCCGGGCAGCTCCTCGAGCACCATCTCGCGCAGCTCGGGATCCTTGAGCGCTTCTTTGTCGTCGTGGATCCGCGTCTTGAGCTTGGCGTAGCGATCGTAGGCGAGTACGACAGGCTCGAGCTCGCCGCGCTCCTTGGAACAGGCCGTGAAGCGCGCGCCATCGCTTGCGACGTTGGGCTGACAGAGCAAGTCCGTCAGCTCGTCGTAGCGCGCGCGCAGCTCCTGTAGCTTGTCTTCGGGCAGCATGATGGGGCCAGAAGCCCGGGAAGCCAGCGCCTACTTCTGAGGCTGGTTCTTCGCGTACTTCTTGGTGAAGCGCTCGATGCGGCCGGCGCTGTCCATCAGCTTCTGCTTGCCCGTGTAGAACGGATGACACTCGGCGCAGATGTCGACGGCGAACGAGCCCTTGGTGGAGCGCGTCTGGAACTTGTTGCCGCAGGCGCAGGTCACGGTCACGTCTTGGTACACGGGGTGGATGTCTGGCTTCATGACGATCTCCACTACGCTCCGGAAATAGGAGCTGCGTTGGGGGACGGCAACCTAGCCGAGGTCGGCCCAGCTCGCAAGCAGCCGAGGCGCCGCCGACAAAGACCCCCAAACCCCGCCGCAAGCTTGCGGCCTGGCGCTGGGCGGGATAACACGGAACTGGAAAATTTGGGCCTGAACAGGGAGCATCTGTACAGGTAGCGAGCGGCGATCCATGGGTCAAAAGCGCATTCACTTGGTGGTCAGGGGACGGGTTCAAGACGTGTTTTTTCGAGCTTCCACGCTGCGTGAAGCCAAGCGTCTGGGCCTGACGGGCTGGGTACGCAACCGGCCGGACGGCGGGGTCGAGCTGGTGGCCGAGGGCGAGGAGGACCAGGTGAAAGACCTGCTGTCCTGGGCGCAGCACGGGCCCTCGACGGCACGCGTGGACAAGGTGGACACGCGCTGGCGTAGCTACACGGGCGAGTTCTCCGACTTCAAGATCGTCAACGAGTAGCGGCGTCCGGCCTGCGCGCAGAAGCCCGCAGAAAATTGACCGGTCCTGCGCGTTGGCGAGACTAGGCCGGTGAAGGTCGACGCACGCCGCGCGAGCCGGGGAAAGCTGCGGGTGGGCGCGTGCGCGCTCACGCTCGCCGGACTGTTCGGCCTCGCGGTGACGCCAGCCCGGGTGTGCGCGCAAGCCGAGGCGCTGCTCGAAGCACACGCGCCGACGGCGAGCGCGCTCGCGGAGCAGGCCGCGCAGCTGCGGTCCGACGATGCGCAGCTGCGAGCCGCAGCTGTGGCCACGCTCAGCCGGCTTGGCTTCGACGCACTGCCGGCGCTGCAACAAAGCTGGGCAGCGCTGCTGCAAAAGCGACCGGCGCCGGAGGAAGTGGCGCGCGTGCTATCGCTCTTGCGACGCGCGGCCGGCTCGCGTCGCGCGGACGATGACAGCGACTTGCTCGGCGGGGTCGTGCCGCTGCTGATGCGCGAGCGCAGCGCCGACGTGCTCGCCGTGGTCGAGCCGCTGCTCTTGCTGCGCTCGATCGAGGCGATGGAGGACACGCGAGCGCTGCTCGAGCTCGCGCGGTACGTGACGCTGGACGCGGGCGCTTGGGACACCGAGCTGCGGCTGCTACGCAAGCGTGCCGGAGCGCGCGCACTGCCGGCGCTGCTTGCCCTGCGCTCGCATGAAAGCCCGGACGTTCGGCGTTTTGCACTCGCCAGCATCACCCAGCTCGGGTTCGACGATCCGAAGCTCGGGCTGTCGGTCGACGATCCTTACTTGCTATCGCAGATCGTGCGGGCGTACGGCGCCGCGCTCGACTTCACTGCGATGCCGCTGATCGTGCACATGGTGGGCGACGACAGCGCGCAGGTGCGTCAGGCCGCGCGCTTCGCCGTGGGGCGCTACGGCAAGAACGCGATCTGGCAGGTGCGCGAGCTGTACGAGGAAGTCGCCAGCCGCAGCGCCGACAAGAGCTGGGACAGCGAGCGCAGCGCGCGCGAGCTGTACGCCGTGCTCGACCACGACACGGACGCGCAAGCGGCCGCCTGGCTCGCGCAGGGCTTTGCCCGACAACGTGCGGGTGATCTGCGCGGCATGCAGCAGGCGTGGGATGCGCTCCTCGCGCAGAACCCGCAAGTGCCGGAGCGCGAGCAGCTGGCTCCCGGCTACGCTGCGCTGGGTGCAGACAAGCTGGCGCACGACGACCTGACCGGCGCACTCGACGCCTACCGCCGCGCGCTTCGACTCGCGCCCGGTGCGAAGGACGAGAAGCGCTGGCGTGCGCAGGTGCAGTACGTGCAGGCCGAGCTCTCGCTGTCGCACGGCGTCGTGGACCTGACCGGTTACGAGCGCGCGCTGCTCTTGGACCCCGACCACGAAGCGGCGCGCAAGGCCAGCGATCGGCTGTCGGGCGCACGCGGCCAGCGACTGCGGCGCACCAAGCAGCTGGCGGCGGCGGGCGCGCTCGGCCTGCTGTGCACGCTCGCGCTGATCGCGGTGCGCGGCCGCAAGCGCGGTGAGACCGTGGTCGAGGGCGCGACAGCAGAATGATCACAACCTGCTGGGGCGCTTGGGTTCGGCAGGTCGCTCCCGGGCTCGGGAGAGTGTCCTCGGCATTACGGCCGCGGCTTTGCACGAGGCGCATCGGGCCTGCGAAACGAGCCCGGGAGCGACCCGCCCTCCCAACACGCCCCGGCAGGTTGTGATGAATGCACATCTTGGCGCACCAAACCGACCGTCCCGCGCCCAGCGCCCCATCCCGGAGCAGCCCGTTCGCCAAGCTCGCTCCGTACGACACGCAAGCACACGAGTTGGCGTGCGCCGCAGCGATCAAGGGATCACGGGCCCCGACCAGGGCCAGCGCGGCTGCGACTCGCCCGTTGCCCAGCGGTAGCGAAAGCCCGCGATGCCGAACGCGCCGAGCGCCACGCCCAGGTTGTCGGGGCTCGATACCGCGACGGTGACCGCCAGGTTGATCTCGAGATGATCGGTGAGCTGCACGGACATCACCGGCCCGAGCCGCACGACGCCCGCTGACCGACCGGTATCGAAGACGTATTCACCGAGCACGCCGAGCTTCAGCGCCTGCTCGCGCAAAAAGCGCCCCACCGCGGCGGCGCGCAGCGTGATGAACAGCTTGTCGCGCACCACCGCGCGGTACGACTCGTCGTAGACGGCAAAGCCCGAGGGCACGTCGAGCGTGCGCACGATCACCAGGTCGGCCACCAGAGCCGAGTACGGCAGCGGCGCGATCGCCACGGCCTCGACTTCCCATGCCAGGTAGCGGGCCGAGCGACCCGGCGCGCCGAGCACATCGGCACCCGAGTAGCGTCGCGCGGGCACGAGCAGCGGCTTGTCGTAGGACCAGGTGTCGCGCACGCCGAAGGCGACATCGAAAACGGGCGAAGCTGCGCGCACGCCGCCGTACGTCTGGAGGAACTCGCCCGTGCTGATCGCGTAGGTATCGACGCCCGCCCAGATCCAGTGCGGCATGCCGTAGCCGGCCGAGAAGTACGGGCGGATGTACGGCGTGCCGAGCTCGCTGCGTGACGACACGAACCAGCGTGGCTCGCCGTGGCTCCAGTAGCCGTGTTCGGGACGCGCGCTGGCGCCGCTCGAAGGCTCCTGCGCGTGGCCACGGCATGCGGCACCCACGAGCATGCAGCTCGCGAGCAAGAGCTGCGTGAAGATCGCGACGGTCGCTGAAAGAACGCGCACGGGAAGCCGACTTTCGAAGCACAGCCAGACGGTGCGCGAGCTTGCGGGACGCCCGCGCAGCGCGCGCATCCTGCCCGATGCGCACGCGCAGCGCCAGCCAAACGCAGGCGCCGGAACCGAGCAATCGTTCGACACCCGAATGCCACCGCTGCCCGCTTGGTTGGCCGATCGGGCCCTCGCTTCTGTAGCTGGCTCGTGTCGATGCTGGGTCCCGGGGGCGGAGTTGAGTCGGCGCAACCGGCTGCGAGTGAGCGACCACGAAGGAGAGGTGACGAGCATGAGAAGTTCAGCGCGACAGTGGTCCTGTGGTGTGGCGTGTGGGGGGCTGCTGCTGGCAGCCGGGCTCGCCAGCGCGTGCGGTTCGCACCAGGCGAGCATGGCGAGCGCCGCTGATGGCGGCAGTGCGAGCACTCCGGATGCCGGAGCGCCGCGCGACCTCACGGGCCAGGGCTGTGACACCTTCGGCGGAACGCGACCGAGCCTGCCGAAGAGCCACGTGGTGTACTTCTCTGCGCCGTCGCCGATCGCGGGCAACTGGGCCGGCATCTACCCGCCGCCCGAGCCCACCTTCTTCTCCTCGGCCGCGAACGACCCCGCCGACCCGCTCTACCCCACGGGCTTCGCATCCGGCTACGACGCCTCGTACTTCAGCAACGGTGGCGACGGTGTCGAGTTCCTGCAGGTCAAGTACGCGCCCTCGGGCGACAGCTGGGCCTCGTTCGTGAAGAACATGTGCCCCACGCGGCACGAGCGCCTGCAGCTGGGACTACGCCGCCCACGCCAACTCGAGGTTCGAGGGTGCCGCGGGCCGCCTCGTGCACCTGCCGTAGTCCAAGGTGCCGCGGAGGCGCAGGGGCTTGCCCAGGCCAAAGGCTCGGCCGAGCCCGCCGCCCCCGCGCCGCGCCACACTACGCCCCGCTACCAGCCCGGCGAGTGAGGATTTGGCCCCCGATGGGGTTGCGCCGTTGCGCGCGTTATGGCATCGCCAGCGCCGAATTGCGCGCCGAATTGCGTGCGATTGCTCACGGCTCTCGGTTGAGTAACGATACGCGACCCCGAAAGGGCGCCAGTGGCCATCAGGCAGCAGCCCCAGAACGCACGAACCAAGGCAACGTCATGTTCGACCTCACCAAGCAACGCAACATCGGCATCTTCGCCCACGTCGACGCCGGCAAGACGACGACGACCGAGCGCATCCTCAAGCTCACCGGCAAGATCCACAAGATCGGCGAGGTGCACGACGGCGCTGCCACGACCGACTTCATGGTGCAGGAGCAGGAGCGCGGCATCACGATTCAGTCCGCCGCCACCACGTGCTTCTGGAAGGAACACCGCTTCAACATCATCGACACGCCAGGTCACGTCGATTTCACCATCGAGGTGTACCGGTCGCTCAAGGTGCTCGACGGCGGCATCGGCGTGTTCTGCGGCTCCGGCGGCGTCGAGCCGCAGTCCGAGACCAACTGGCGCTACGCGAATGACTCCAAGGTTGCGCGCCTGGTCTACGTGAACAAGCTCGACCGCCTGGGCGCCGACTTCTATCGCGTCGTCAAGCAGGTGCGCGAGATTCTCGGCGCCAAGGCGCTGGTCATGGTGCTGCCCATCGGCACCGAGGGCGCCTTCTGCGGCGTCGTCGATCTGCTCACGCGCAAGGCGCACATCTGGGACGAGTCGGGTCAGCCCGAGAACTTCGAGATCAAAGACATCCCGGCGGACATGAAGGACATCGTCGAGAAGTATCGCGCCGAGCTGATCGAGATGGTCGTCGAGCAAGACGACGAAGTGCTCGAGAAGTACCTCGAAGGCGTGGAGCCCGACGTCGCGACGCTCAAGCGCTGCATCCGCAAAGGCACCATCCATCTCGACTTCTTCCCGACCTACGCGGGCTCGTCCTTCAAGAACAAGGGCGTGCAGCTGGTGCTCGACGCCGTCGTCGACTACCTGCCGAACCCGATGGAGGTGCAGCCTCAGCCCGAGGTCGACCTCAAGGGCAACCCCACCGGCGAGTACGCCATCGTCGACCCGACCAAGCCCGTGCGCGCGCTGGCGTTCAAGATCATGGACGACCGCTTCGGCTCCTTGACCTTCACGCGCATCTATTCCGGCACCATCACCAAGGGCATGGCGCTGCTCAACACGTTCACCGGCAAGACCGAGCGCATCGGCCGCATGGTCGAGATGCACGCCAACGACCGCACGCTGATCGACAGCGCGCAGGCCGGTGACATCGTGGCGCTGGTCGGCCTCAAGAACGTGCAGACCGGTCACACGCTCTGCGACGAAGATCACCCGGCCACGCTCGAGCCGATGGTGTTCCCGGCGCCCGTCATCTCGGTGTCGGTCACGCCCAAGGACAAGGCGAACGAAGAGAAGCTCGGCATCGCGCTGGGCAAGATGGTCGCGGAAGACCCGTCGTTCCACTGCGAGGTCGATCAGGAGTCGAGCGAGACCATCCTCAAGGGCATGGGCGAGCTGCACCTCGACATCAAGGTCGACATCTTGCGCCGCACGCACGGCGTCGATGTGACCGTGGGCAAGCCGCAGGTCGCTTACCGCGAGACCATCACGCGCGCCGTCGACGACGGTTACACGCACAAGAAGCAGACCGGCGGTTCGGGTCAATACGCGAAGATCGAGTACCGCATCGAGCCGAACGAGCCCGGCGCGGGCTTCTTGTTCGAGTCCGACATCACCGGCGGCAGCGTGCCCAAGGAGTTCATCCCGGCGATCGAAAAGGGCTTCAAGCTCTCGATCGTCAAGGGTCCGGTGGCCGGCTACCCGGTCATCGACTGCAAGGTGGTGCTCACCGACGGTGCGTTCCACGCGGTCGACTCGTCGCAGATCGCGTTCGAAGTTGCGGCGAAGGCTGCGTATCGGCAGACGATGCCGAAGTGCGGGCCACAGCTGCTCGAGCCCATCATGAAGGTCGACGTGTTCGTCCCGGACGCACACGTGGGCGACACGATCGGCGACCTCAACCGTCGTCGCGGCATGATGAAGAGCCAGGAAGCTGGCCCGACCAGCGTGCGCATCAAGGCCGACGTGCCGCTCTCCGAGATGTTCGGCTACATCGGCGACTTGCGCACGATGACCTCGGGCCGTGGCCAGTACTCGATGGAGTTCAGCCACTACTCACCGTGCCCGCGCAACGTCGCGGAGCAAGTGGTCGCCGAAGCGCTGGCGCGCGAGGAAGCCAAGAAGAAGGCGAAGTGAGCAGGTAGCGCACGCTGCGGTGCGGTCGTGACGTGACGAAGCCTGCGCGTGAGCGCGGGCTTTGTCGCTTAATGGGCGCTGCGCCAAGCCAGAGCTCAGCAGCCCAACGCGCCACGGCGGCCGGATTGACGTGGTCCGCCTCGTCGACTATCGTCTTTCTACGATGGGAAAGTCCTCACGCGCGGCCGAGGCCTGCTGCCCACCAGCCGACGAGCGGGCCGATCTTCGGCCGATCGAAGGCAGCGAGGCCGACGAAGAGCTGGCGGCTCTTGCCAAGGCGCTGGGGCACCCGGCACGCGTCCAGATATTGCGCCTGCTCGTGCGCCGCAGCACCTGCGTATGCGGTGACATCGTCGACGAGCTGCCGCTGGCGCAGTCGACCGTCTCGCAGCACTTGAAGGTGCTCAAGGACGCCGGCTTGATCCGCGGTGAGGTCGACGGCCCTCGCGTCTGCTACTGCATCGCGCCGCAGCGACTGCGTCGCCTCAAGGCTCTGGTCGGAGGGCTGTGAGCCCACTTCATCGTCGATTTTCGATTTCGAAAGGATCCTGTCATGCCCGTGACCATTCGCATCTTCGACCCTGCCATGTGCTGCTCCACCGGCGTGTGTGGCCCGAGCGTCGAACCGGAGCTCGCGCGTTTTGCGGCCGACGTCGACTGGCTGCAGAAGCAGGGCGTGAGCGTCGAGCGCTACAACCTGTCGCAAGAGCCTGCGGCGTTCGCCTCGACGCCCGCGGTGAAGGAAGCGCTCACTCGCGGCATCGAGGTATTGCCGCTTTTGCTGGTGGATGACCGCATCGCCGTGGAAGGCGCCTACCCGTCGCGTGAGACGCTCGCGGCGCTCGCAGGTGTGGTCGTGAAGAAGCTCGACGTGGCTCCCACTGCAGCCGCGTGCTGCACGCCCGGCGGCACGACGAAGTCCAAGACCGGCTGCTGCTGAGGGCGGCGCACCGTGCACCTGCTCGAAGCGCCAGCGCGCAACCTCTTCTTCACCGGCAAAGGTGGCGTGGGCAAGACCAGCGTGGCCTGCGCGAGCGCGCTGCTGCTCGCGGAGCGTGGACGCCGCGTGTTGCTCGTGAGCACCGATCCCGCTTCAAACCTGGACGAAGTGCTGGAAACCAAGCTCGCGTCGTCAGCCACAGCGGTCCCCGGCACGATTGGGCTGTTCGCGCTGAACATCGACCCGGTGGCTGCCGCGCATGCGTACCGCGAGCGCATGGTGGGCCCGTACCGCGGCGTGCTCCCAGATGCCGCCGTGCGCAGCATCGAAGAGCAGCTGTCGGGCGCATGCACGGTGGAGATCGCCGCGTTCGACGAGTTCTCGAAGCTGCTGGGTGATGAAAGTGCGACGCGCGACTTCGACCATGTGATCTTCGACACCGCGCCGACGGGCCACACGCTGCGGCTGCTCGAGCTGCCCGCCGCCTGGAGCGGTTTTCTGGAGACGAACATCGGCGGCACGTCGTGCCTTGGACCACTCGCCGGGCTCAGAACGCAGCAAGCGCTGTACGCTGCCTCGCGCGCGGCTCTGGTCGACGCGACACACACGGCGATCGTGCTCGTGGCACGTGCGGAGCGCTCGGCGCTGCTCGAAGCCGAACGTACGCGGCGCGAGCTTGCCGAGCTGGGCATCACCCGCGTGGAGCTGGTGCTCAACGGCGTATTCCACGCGACACAGCCGCGTGATGCCGTGGCCACAGCCATGGGGCGTTGCGCGCAGCAGGCACTGCGCGAGTTGCCCGTGGGCCTCTCTGCGCTGCCGCGTACGGAGCTGCCACTCTTGCCCTTTGGCCTCGTCGGCACGGCTGCGTTGAAGCAGCTGTTCACGGGTGCACAGCCCGAGCCACAAAGGGTAGCCGTGGCGAGTGCGTGGAACACGCCGCTGCCGTCGCTAGCATCGCTCGTGCCAGCGCTCGAGCAGGCCGGTCACGGCGTGATCATGACGATGGGCAAGGGCGGAGTGGGCAAGACCAGCGTCGCGGTGAGCATCGCGCTCGCGCTCGCACGCCGCGGACACCCGGTGCACCTGACGACCACCGACCCGGCAGCGCACGTGAGCGTCGCGCTCGGTGCCGCGGTACAGGGCGTACGCGTCACTCGCATCGATCCAGTCGCCGAGGCGCGCGCGTATACTGAGGAAATGCTGCGCACGGCCGGAGCCAACCTCGACGACGCCGGTCGCGCGCTGCTCGCCGAGGATCTGCGCAGCCCGTGCACCGAGGAGATCGCGGTGTTCCGCGCGTTCGCGCGCGTGGTCGACGAAGCCGAGCAAGGTTTCGTCGTCATCGACACCGCACCGACCGGCCACACGTTGCTCTTGCTCGATGCGGCCGAGTCGTATCATCGCGAAGTGCTGCGCAAGTCGGGACACGTGCCTGCCGAAGTGCGCCGGCTTCTGCCGCGGCTGCGTGACGCAGACTTCACCAAGATCCTGCTCTTGACGCTTCCGGAGGCCACGCCCGTGCACGAAGCAGCCCAACTGCAGCGCGACCTCGCGCGCGCACAGATCCGGCCGTTCGCGTGGGTCGTCAACCAGAGCCTCTTGCCACTGCAGGTCAGCGATCCGGTGCTGGTGCGACGACGCGCGAGCGAGCTGCGCTTTTTAGCCGAGGTGAACGAGCTCGCTTCGCGCGTCGCGCTCGTGCCGTGGTCCGATCCACAGGCGCAGCCCAGACTCGAGCTCGCCAACCCCGCGACCGAGAGCCCACCCGCATGACCGATCACCAAGAGAGCCTCTTGTTTCTGTGCGTCGCGAACTCGGCACGAAGTCAGATGGCCGAAGCTCTGGCGCGCATGCTGCTTGGCGAGCGCGTGCGCGTGCAGAGCGCCGGCAGTGAGCCCTCGCACCTGAACCCGTATGCGATCGAAGTGATGCGCGAGCTGGGCGTGGACCTCGGTACGCAGCGCTCGAAGTCGGTGCAGACGATCGACCCGCAGAGCGTCAGCACCGTGATCACGCTGTGCGCCGAAGAGGTCTGCCCCGTGTTCCTCGGCAAGGCGCAGCGCCTGCACTGGCCGATTCCCGATCCTGCGAGCCAGGATGAGGCGCTCTCGCCAGCACAGATGCTCGATCGCTTTCGTGTGGCGCGCGACAGCATCAGAGGGCTGATCGAGCGCTGGCAGCGCGCGCGCGTATGCTGAGCGGCGTGCGAGACCTCGTTGGCGCTTGGCGAGCAGTCGCTGGCAGGAGCATCGTGCTGCACAGGATGCCTCGCTGCTGACGGACATATCCGGCGAGATCTCGACCTGCCCGTACTGCCGGGTCGCAACTGATCCTTCCCCTCGTTTTTGACCGGGCTTTGACGAGCGGATCGCTCAGGACGAGGCCCCGAAACACCCGCCGGGTTCAGATCTCCAAAAAGTGGGTGACTGCGAACAGCAGCGCGAGCAGCGCGCCCATGATGCCGAACATGAGCGCGATGTTCGTAACCACGTACGGATAGACGAGCATCACGACGCCGACGACCGCGTGAGGCAGTCGGTGCTGTTTGCGCCCGTAGCTGAAGAGCACCCAACCGATGCTGCTCACGACCATGGATGCGAGCAGCGTGGCAGGATCGAAGCTCATCAATCTCCCGATCCAGAGCGTGAGCGCCGCAGCCTGGCGACGCAACTCGATTCGTGGAGCAGGCGCGGTTCTTCTCGCGACACCTGCGCCGTGCCACGGGTGCTTCAGTCGATTGGCGCACGCTGCGTGCGCATCGGCACCTGACGGAAGGTGTTCTCGAGCCCGCAGAGGCGTGTGGCCGCCAAGCGGCTGCCACGCAGCAGCTACTGCACGAGCCGGGTTGCCCGACCCCGTTCCAGTTGAACGTGTAAGGAGCGCGGCCGAAGATTTGTCGGCTGCGCCCACGGCGAGCAGACCAGCGTCCTTGCTGGGCGACGGTGCTCCGGTGAGCTCACCGCGCTGCGCTTCGTCGACGCACCCCATGTGCAGCCGTTGGCGGCGAGAGCCGACGCCAGAACAGCTAGCGCAAGCGCGTTCGTCGGACCCGCCACAAGGCGCAGCGTAGCACCGTCACCCGCCATGTCATCCGGCCGAGGCCGGCCGGCCGCACAGGCTAGCGCGCACACGCCGCGACTCACCTACCATCGAGGGTAGCCCCGAGCTACGCTCGGGCCAGCGCGCGTTCGGCCACCACTGGGTCCGCGCGTGAGCGCCGACGCAGCTCATTTCGCGCGCCCCGACCATCCAGAGCCACGCGCTGACGACCCTCGACCATGACCTCGTGGACAGACATCGCTTCCGCTCTGGCAGCACGCATCGAGACGGCGGGCTTCGATGTCTTCGGTGCGATCGCGGTCGGCGTGTACAACCGCTCACTGCCCGCGGCGCTCTTCGACTACCGGCTGCCCGAGCTCGGCGACGAGCGCGCGCTGGTGCTCGTCGTCGGCAACACGCGTCGCATGTGGCCTCGATTCCTGGCGGCCCATGCGAGCAACGAGCTCGCAACGCAGGCCCACCCGGTGGATGTCTACAGCAAGCGCCACATCGAGGCCGCGGCCACACAGCTCGCGGCGCAGCTGGGCGTGCGCCACGCCGCGCGCTACTCGTCTGAGCCGCCGCCCGAAGCCGTTGCGATGCAGCGGCTTGCCGTGCTCGCCGGCGCCGCGGAGCTCGCGCCCACTGGCCTGTGCGTGCACCCAGTGCACGGGCCGTGGTTGTCCCTGCGCGCCGCGGTCGTGTTCGAAACACCGGGGCCGAGCTCCAACCCCTCGCCGCCCACGTGCTCGACTTGCATGCAACGGCCGTGCATCGCTGCACGTGAGCAGGTGGCACACGCCGCCGGGGACGCTGGCTTCACGCGCGAGAGCTTCGATGCGCACTGGCAGGCGTGGCTTGCCATGCGCGACGCTTGCCCCGTGGGCCGACGAGCACGCTTCAGCGATCAACAGATCCGTTACCACTACCTGAAGCACCAGGGCATCTTGCACGAGCCGCAGCACTGAACGCCGCTCGGGGATCTCGGCTGGCCCACTCTCGCGCGCGGCAGTGCGGCGCGCGCTCGTAAGCGTTCGCGTCACGGCGCGGTGGGATCGGTGTTCGGGATGCTGCGGCCGGGTGTCGTGGGCACTTCGATAAACGGGTGTCCCGAAGCGTGATGACACTCGTTGCACGCGGTCGCGGTGCGCTCGAAGGCGCTCGTGACACCCGCGGGCTCGCGCGCGGCCAAAGCGCGAGCGAGGTCGGCCAGATTCGTGCGCAAGAACGCCTCCGCCAAGCGCGGCAGCACATCAGGATGGCCTTCCTTGGGCGGTGCAGCGTGCGGCAGCGCATCCTGAAACTGTTCGCCGAGCTCGCCGAGCTCGTAGTCCGCGAGCTCGTAGCGGCGCGCGCTCGCCGCGCGTCCGAGCAGCTCGAAACGGCGAGCCACATCGGCCATCACGCTGCCATAGGCAACGCGCGCAGGCGCAGGCGGTGGCGCAGCTGACGGCGCAGCTGCGGGCCGCTGCGAGCATGCGAGCACCCCCGCCGGCAGGGCGATGAGAAACAGCAGCAGCGTGTGTGGTCTGGTCAGCATCCCCAGCGCTCGGCGAGCCCGCGCTGCGGCTGTCCCTGTGGGTCAGCGCAGCCGCAGGATGCTAGCCGGCGTGGCCTGCACGTCAACCGGAAGTGCTGCTGCTCTTCGCCGCGCGCCGGTGCGCGAGCTCAGGCAGCGCTGACCGCCGCACCACGCTTGGCGTCCGGCTTGTCGGCGCTGCTCTCGATGTAGCGCGCGTTGCTACGCAGCCACCTCTGGATCAGCCCAGAGTCGTCCGTGTTCCAGGGGTGGTAGCTCGGGCGGAAGTACGCGAGGAACGACGGCGCCATGCGCGTCACCAGGCCCTGGCGCCCGAGCAGGTAGTTGCCGAGGCGGCCGAGGTCGCGCAGGTTGGTGCGCTGGCCGTCCTCTTCGAGCATGTCGTAGAGGTTGCGCATCGTGATGCCGAGCAAGAGCAGCCAGGCCCAGGGCATCACGCTCACGCGCCGCACATAGCCACCACCCAGACGCTGATAGAGGTCGTAGCAGGTGGCCTTGTGCTCGGCTTCTTCGGCCGCATGCCAGGCCCAGAGCGCAACCACGTTCGGGTCGGCCCCTTCGGTCACCTGCGCGTTGTCGAGGTACTGCTCGGCGAAGCCCGCGGTGAAGTGCTCGAGGGCCATCGTGATCGCGAGCATGTCCATCGGGTCGGCCTTGCTGCGCGTGCGGTCGAGCACGGCGGCGAAGCGCCCCTCGTACTTGGCCACGTCGAAGCCTTGCTCGCCAACCATGCGGTTGAACTTGATGTGCTGGAAGGTGTGGTGACCTTCCTGCCGGCAGAACTCGGCGATCTCTTCGCGCAGCTCCTTGTCGTCGGTCAGCTCGCGCAGCGCACGCGCCGAGTCGATGAAGAACTTTTCTCCGGGCGGGAAAGCCGTGGAGAGCGCGTCCCAGAAGAACGAGATCGCTGGGCTGCCCGCATGCCAGTGCCTGGCGAACCCCGTCTTCTCGAAGTCGAAGTGCATGCGGCGGTAAGTCACGTGCACAGAATCTGGTCGCGTCCCGTCGGCCATCGAGCTGCCTCCTTTGCCGCCCCGGAGGCGGTTCACATACGGATGCGTATGTAATCACCGCGGGCACAATGCAAGCAGGTTTTCGGCCTGACGCAGCCATCCAGCCAGGTCCCGGCGCCGTTTGCATGCGTGTAACCATTCGTAATTTTTCTGTTTTGTCCCACCTCCCAAAACGTCCGCATGTCGTGCAAAAAAGAACTCAGGTCCCCACTTCGGGTCAGGGCCAAGCGGCGCCGAGAGCCCGACGACCCGCAGGCACACCGCCAGCCAGCCGGTGCCGCCGATCCGTGTACCCGCCCTGCCCCTGCTGTGCCCACTCCGGCTCGCGAGCCTGCCGCGTCGCAGCGCGGGTGGCGCGTCGGCACGATCCGCACGCGCAGAGCTACGCCGCCATCAGCGGCTGTGGACCAGCAAACGTCGCCCTGGCGTATGCAGCCGTTTCAGCTGACGTTCGAAGCTCCCGGCCACGCGGGCTCGTCGTGCAACGGAGACCTCCGCCCAAAGTCTGCTTTCAACCTGCACATGGGCACGCGCACCATCACGTGTCCGAACGGTCAACAGCAACACTTCGTTGTCGGTGACGTTGTCGAGTTCGATTCGCACATCTGCGACAGCTGTCCGGTACGCGCCAAGTGCACCACCGCAGAACTCGGCAGCGGACGCACCGTTTCGATCGCCGACAACGAAGCGCTCCAGCAAAACTTTCGCAAACGACTCGCTACGCGCGAAGGACGCGACAAACTCCGCCGCCGCGTCGGCATAGAGCATCGACTCGCGCACCTATCCCAACGCCAAGGGCCCTGCGCGCGCTACCTCGGCATCCGGAAAGACACCTTCGAAGAGCCGCAAGCATCCAGAACTTCGAGAGCGCTCAGCGCAGCGGAGGCTCCCTCGCCAAAGCCGCCTAAGCATGGCGGATTCAAGCCGCTGGATCCGCCCATCCGTAGCACTCGCGCAGGAGTGCTTTTGACACGCAATTGCGTGTGTATGTGTGTTCATTCTAGTATCGTTCGTCAACTGCACGCGGGTGCATTTCAGGATCCGCGCGACATCGGGGTGGGAGTTGGCGTATGCGCTTTGAAGCGGTTTCGTTCGGCGTGCTCTTGGCGGTTGGCGTGTGCGCAGCATGCGGCGGAAAGTCACTGGCGGCCGTGGCACCCACCGACACGAGCAGTGGTGGTACGGGTGGCCAGAGCTCACGCCGTGACGCCGGATCGGGCATCGTAACCTGGCTCGACGGTTCGGTGCACGACGCTGCGGTGAGCACCGTGGACGGCGGCGACACGAGCACGGGTCCGGGTCCCGTGGTCCGGATCACCTCTCCGGTGGCCACGACCGACCCGCAGAGCGGCAACGTCGTCACGACTCCGCAGGTCACCGTCCACTGCAAGGTCACGCGTTCACCGAGCACCTCCGCCAGCGATGTGGACAGCAGCTCGGTACGCATCTCGACGCCAGCACTGGATCCGATGATGCCCGCGGCTACGCCACCCGTCATGGCGGTCTCGGCCAGCGAGTACGTCGCAACCTTCGACCTGAGCGCGTACCCCAACGGTCCGATCAGCTTCCGCTGCGAAGCGAAGGACGTCGCGAAGGCGCCCGCCGTGCCCAATCTCGGCTTCAACACGCAGCATACGCTGCTCGACCTGGGACCGAAGGTCACCATCGTCCAACCGAGGGACGGCGCAATCACCGCGTTGACGAGCCCGACGGTGGTGCAGTTCAAGGTCGCAGCGGCGCCGCTGACGACCGGCGACAAGCAAGCCGCGGTGACCGCGGTGCACCTGGTCGCCGCAGGCGTGGCGATCAAAGTGAGCCCGTCCAAGACGGACCCCACGTTCTATCAAACCTCCATCAACTTCCAGGACGCCACGCTCTTTGGCACGGTGGTACCAACGTCGGCGCAGCTCGTGATCTCCGCGAGCGATGCGCGCAAACCGCAGGCGGTGACGCGCCAAGTCCAGGTTGGGGTGACCATCGATGGTGCCGGACCGACGCTCGTGGTCGTCAGCCCAGCCAATCAGCAGATCGTGCGCGGTGACGTAGCCTTGCGTGTGATGGCTTCAGATCCGGCCGGGATTTCGTTGAGTAGTCTGGTGGGGGACATCAATCACGGCCTGGCCAGACTGACCAACTGGAAGCTGGATGCCGGGCAATACGCGACGACCTTCGACACCCGCGCGCTCGACCCAAGCAACTCGCTGACCCAGCTAACGATCAACGTGACCGGCGCTGACACCGTGGGGAACAAGAGCACGGTTTCACTGATCGTGCGGCTGGACAACGTCCCGCCGGTCGTGAGCCTCGATCCGCCGCCCATTCGAGAATTCACGGTCGCTAACGGCAAGAACACGTGCTCGGAGGCATTCGATCCCGTCGGGGGCTATGCACAGAGTGATCAGTCGACCGCGCCGGCCTTGTCAATATACCGCGCACTGGTCGAGGACCGTACCAACCACGCGCCCGGAGCGTATTTCAACTACCTGGCCGACGTCAATCCACAGAGCGTAGTGCTCTATGTCCAACCCGACCCGACCATCGCGCTGCTCATCGACACCAATCACGATGGCGTCTGCGACGAAATCAACGATGTCAAACAGAACCCGCCGCCGGCCTCTCTGCCCGTGCAGCAGGCACTGAGCGCCTTGCCGCCCGCGGGAGTTGCTTGGTACGCCCCGAACCTGGACTTCACGGCGGACCCGAAGAACGTCCCGGCCATCGGGTGCAACTCCGGAACGGCCGCGCAGCCGGCCAAGCTGTGCCCGGTGAGCGACATGTGGCGCGTCGTGCCAGGCCGGCTGACGAATCGTCCCCCCGCCGTCTATGCATTCGGGCCGAACTCGAACGAATGCGACGGCACGACCTGGAATGTGGCATCGTTCGTCGGGACTGGCTGGCGATGTCTGGCCGCGCGGGCCGAGGACAACATCGGCAACATTGGCGTGTCGCGGCCGATCCGCGTGTGCTTCAACGACAGCGCGGATTGCGCCGGTATGCCTCTTCCGACCTGCACGGACGGTTGCAGCCTGCCACCCGACTTCTTGCGGGACGAGGTCTGGCCCCAGCAATAGGGGCGGAACGCTCTTGTGGTTCCACTGCCCGCGATGGCAGCTTGACCCGAGCGCCCAGTCACCGCGCTTCGTCTGCGTCCGGTGCTCTCACGGCTCCGCGCGCCACGAGGCGTCGACCAGGCACACGGCCTCGCGCGCGTCGGGCAAAAGGCCTGTGCCATGGAAGTCGCCGGAGACCACACGAATCTCGAACACATCGCTGAGTGCGTCGCAGAGCTTGCCAGCCACCGAGAGGCGGTAGGACAGCCGGTAATGTGACGCGGGCAGCGACAGGCGCGGGATCGAGCAGAGGAACGAAGTGTCACTTCGGCGCGACGCATCCCGAGCACCGCGGCATTGAGGTACACGCTCTCGCGGCCGGTCAGCTCGAAGTGGAAGCCCGTGCCGATCTCGAGCAAGGTTCCCACGCGGCCGCGGATGCGTGCGTGACCTTCGGTCGGCGCGGTGATCCGCGCGAGCAAGCGCAGCAGCGTGGTCTTGCCGGCTCCGTTGTGACCGATCAGACCGAAGACCTCGCCCTGGGGAATGTCGAGATCCACACCGCACACGACCCAGACTTCACGCGTGTCGGCGCGCGGCTGTGGCCCGCGCGCCGCACACGCACACACATGTCCCGCAAGCGTCAGCGCGAGCTTTGTAGCCATCCGCCGCATGAAGATCGACTCCGCGCGCGAGTTCCCTTACCGTGGACGGCCAGCTTCCAGCTCTACCCCCGAGGAGAACGCATGATGAGACACACGAGACTGATTCTGTCGTTTTCGCTGCTGCTCGCCGTTGCCGCCTGCACGAGCAGCACGAGCAAGACCCCGGCCGAACAGCCCACCAGCGCGAGCACGAGCATCGTCGCGAAGAGTGGCGGCACCGTGACCGCCGGTAGCGCCGCACTGGACATTCCGGCGGGCTCGCTGACCGGGGACGTGAAGGTGACCGTCGCGTCGTCGAAGCCGAGCAGCAGCCTCCCCGACAACAGTACGTTGCAAGGCCTGGTCTACGAGTTCGGCCCGAGCGGCACCAAGTTCAGCCCGCCGGCCACACTGAAGCTCCCCCTGCCGGGCACGCCTGGCAAGGATCAGGTCGCCGTGATGTCGTGGCTCGACACGACCACCAACACGTGGGTCGATCTGGAGTCGACGGTGACGGGCAGCGAGGTGAGCGCCCCGGTCGCGCACTTCACGATGTTCGTGATCCGCTTCAAGGGCGTGGCCGTCGGCGCCGTGGACTGCAGCAGTCTCTCGCCGTGTGGCGGTGACGTCACCGGTGATTGGACGATCGCCGGGGCTTGCGTGAACGACCACAAGGACGCGGGCTCGTCGGGCCCCTTCGGTGCCGGCTGCCCCACCGCGACGCTCAGCGCCGGGCTCGACGCCACGGGCACTTTGAGCTTCAAGGCCGACAAGACCTTCACCTTTGCGCTCGACGTGAAGGGCTCGGAGAACATCTTCGTCCCTGCCACGTGTTTCTCCGGGTTGATGATCACCGACTGCACCGCCTTCGGCAGCGCGCTCAGCGGTAACAAGGATGGCGGCACGAAGCTCACGTGCACGGGTGACACCACCAAGGGCTGCACCTGTTCGGGCGGTGCGATCGCACCGACCATGCAGAACAAGACCGGCACGTACAGCACGTCCGGCAACACGCTGACCGCCGTCGACAACAGTCCCGACGCCGGAACGAACGACCCCACGCCGTACTGCGTGTCGGGCAAGACGCTCAAGCTCCAGTTCTCTGACGGAACCATCCTGACCGCGACGAAGAAGTAGCAGCCCAATCGGTGCTACGAGTGGCCCGAGCCGCCGGCCATCACCGAGTGATGGCCGAGCGGCTCGAGCTTTTTCTGGGGGTGAGCCGCGCGCTCACCGCGTGCCCGGCACCACGCAACGCTCGCGCAGCGCGTCAGCTGGCACGCGACGCGCATTGCGAAAGCAGCTGCCAGGTGCGCTCGAGCGAGTCGTCGCCCTTGCTCACGGCAAACGGGGCGGCCAGCAAATCGGTGACGCCCGCTTCGGCCAGGCGATCCAGCTGCGCACCGACGGACGCCTCGTCACCCACGATCGCCACGTCTGCGGGCCCGGCGGCGCCTTCACGATCGAGCATGGCGCGATACGAGGGCAACATACCGTAGGCGCGAAAGTGCCGTGCTGCAGCTTCGCGCGCGGCTTGCGGATCGCTCGTGACGGCGATGGGAAGCCCTGCGACGACGCGCGGCGCGGGTCGCTCTGCGGCCACCGCTGCAGCGACGATGGTTGGGATCGTGTGCTCGGCGAGCGTCTTGGGTCCCGTCATCCAGGTGATGGTGCCGTCGGCCACGCTACCGGCAAGCGCCAGCATCTTGGGCGCCAGGGCCGCGATCAGGATCGGACACGGCTTGGCGCCTGGCACGCGCAGCGAGGCGTTCACCTTGAAGAGCTCACCGCTGAACTCCACGCGGCCCTTGCGGATCAGCGGCGCGAGCACCGCGAGGTATTCCTTCATGTGCGAGTACGACTTCGCATACGACAGTCCGAACATGTTCTCGATCACGATCTGGTGAGAGAGACCGATGCCGAGCGTGAGCCGGTTGCCGGTGGCTGCATTCACGCTCAGCGCCTGCTGGGCCATCGCGTACGGGTGCCGTGGATAACTCGGCACGATGGCGGTCCCGAGCTCGATGCGCTCGGTGGCGAGCCCGCACACCGTCGCAGCCGTGAGCGCGTCTGCGCCGAAGATGTTTGCGAGCCACGCACTCTGGAAGCCAGCGGCTTCGGCCTGCTGCGCCTGTTTCGCCAGCTCCGCCATGTCTGCGGGGTGGCCCGTCAGGTCACCGATGCCAATGCCAATCTTCATGCAGCTTGCCTCCGGGTGCGGGAGCCTAGCCGATTTGCCGACGCGCGGCTGCTTCCGAGCGCGCCCGACGCGCACGCTGTGGCCTGCAAGACCGCGGGCCCGTGGCGATCCCGACGCCAGCGAACGGGCGGCTCAGCGCGCGAACTGCAGGCTGGCGACCTCGCCCTGATCGAGGAAGACGCCCTGGCACTTGTCACAGCGGTCGATGCGCACGCCCTGCATCATGACGGGTGTCATGTCGCGCGCGCAGCGAAAGCAGTGCGCGGTGATCGGATCCATCAGATCCGACTGAACCGAGAACGCAAGCGAGTCGCGCGAGCCGATGCCCTCGGCGATCACCTTCTGAAGCACCGGCCCCTCGTAGAACATGCCCTGGCAGTGCGGGCAGCGCTCGTAGCTCACGCCGTGCAAGCTCTCGGGATCCATCGCGTGTTGCTGGCACTTCGGGCAGTTCATGCGTTCTCCTTCGGGATCCCGGTCTCGTTACTGTAGCAAAGCAATTTGCGCACAAGAACGGTAAGTTCCGGGCGCATACCTGGCCACACGCATGAGTCGGCGGGCCATCGACAACGCAACTGCTTTCCATGCTCGGCACACCGACCGGTGCGGCTTACACTGCGCCGCATGCGGACATCGCGTGCCCTGTCGTGTTGCTGCCTGCTGGTCGCGTGGCTCGCGGGCTGCGCTTGCGCAACCCATCACCCGCACGCCACGGCGCCGAAGCGGCTGGAGCGCAGCTGGGAGACGAAGCTCGACCGCGATCATCCGCTGGTGGGCGAGATCTGGGACGTGACGCGCAAGCAGCGCATCGATCTAGAGACGCTGCGCGCACGCCTGCAAGACAGCGAGCTCGTGCTTTTGGGCGAGTCTCACGACAACGCCGATCATCATCGGCTCGAGGCCGAGTTGCTCGAAGCCGTGCTCGCCAAGGGGCGCAAGCCGACGGTGGTCTTCGAGATGCTCGAGCTGGGCAAGCAAGCCACGATCGATCGCGCGCTCGCCGAGCATCCGCAGGACGTCGACGGGCTGGGCGCTGCAGTGGACTGGTCGTCGTCGGGCTGGCCTTCGTGGTCACTGTATCGCCCGGTGTTCGCGAGCGCGATCGGCGCGCGTCTGCCGCTTGCGGCGGCAGGACTCGATCGGCCCACGGCCATGCACATCGCACGCGAAGGTCTCGCCGCGCTCGACCCCGGGCTCGTGGCCAAGTTCGCGCTCGACACGGCCTTGCCTGCGCTCGAGCAAGCGCAGATGCGCGCCGAGATGAAGCAGTCGCACTGTGGGCTGCTACCGAACTCCATACTGGACAGCATGGTGCTGGTGCAGCGTGCACGCGACGCCCAACTTGCCGAGCGCTTGCATGCGCGCAGCGTGCCTGGCCAAGGGGCTGTGCTGATCGCCGGCACCGGACACGTACGCAACGATCGTGGTGTGCCGGCTGCGCTG
>DASVHQ010000199.1:0-3919 GCA_036382515.1 Polyangiales bacterium
GAACACTTCACATCAGCTCGAGCCGCCGACGCGGTGAGCCCTGTGTCCAAACCGCGTGAACTACGACCCGTGAACGCACGCTCGGTTCACCCCGCCGACGACTTGGTCATCTACGTTGCGGGGTGGCTGAGCGTAGTGGCCTGCGTCTTGGCGTGTGGTTGCTCGCAAGCGGCACCGAGCGAAGCGAAGTCGCCTGCGCGCTCAACGCCGCCGCAAGCCACGTCACCGGAGGCATCGCCGTCAGCTGTGCCGAGAACGGTCGCGGCCGCTGCGACTGTTATTCCCGATCCCACGACCCCGCGAGCTGTCGCGGCGGAAACGTCGCTCGCGCAGCGCGCGACGCGCTGCACCGAGGTCTGCGACCGGACGACCAAGCTCGGTTGCGGAGCGCCCCAAGCCTGCCTAGACGACTGCGCACAAGCCAACGACGGCTCGGTCTGCGGCGCCCAGATGAGCGCATTCATGGCCTGCGCGCTGACCCACCCCGTGGAGCACTGGGAGTGCACCGAGAGCGGCGTTGCCGCGCTTCGACAAGGTTACTGCGACACGGAACAGCAAACCTTTGTAGGCTGTTTCCAAGCCGCAGCAGGCCGCGCCCCGCATTGAAGCGAGGGGGCGGTCTGCCGCGCGGAAGAATAGCCAGGGGTGACGCCGTACTTCGCGGTAGTGGCAACACCCGACTTTGACAGCAAGATTTGAAACACCAATGATTCTAAGCATTCGCATCGACGCCTGGGGTTTGTGCCACTACGGATTCGGGTTTGAGGAGCCGCTGTGGGACGCGCATGACTAGGCGCTGCAAGAGCAGCGCGGCGTGGCCTTGGATGTCGGTGCGGACCCAGAGGCGCTCGCGACCCACGCAGACGGGGATGGCGCGCACCTCGCTGAGCTCGCGCAACGCCGTTGCCGCCGTCAGCTGCCTTTTGTCGATAACGTTGTCGCGGACGGCTCGACTGTTGTCTTCGTCGATTCGGTAACGCAGGGTCACTCGGCGTCGAGGCGGGCGCGAGGCCAACTACTTGTCGGCGTCCCCTTCGGCGCTTTCGTCAGCTTCAACGTCTTCGTCCTCGTCGCCGAAGAACTCGGACTCGTCGTGCATATCGTACTTCTTCGCAACGTCGGGGTCGGTCGTTGTCAGATGGGCGTAGTCGTCCCCCGTCCCGCCATCGGGGCCGAGCGTGACGCCATCGGCTTTCATCTTGCGCAGCTCATCGGCGGCGCCGCTCAGGCTCTCGATCATGTCGTCGATGGACTTCGCGTCGATGGTCAGGAACTTGTTGCGCCACAGGTAGACGTACGTCTTCTTCACGGCGTCCAGCTCGTCCCACAGCTCGTCGTACTTGCCGCGCACGTACTCGTGCAGCTTCTCGTCAACTGAGCGAGGTAGCCGAATGGTCTTGATGAGCTGCTGGACATCTACGAAGTCCTTCGCGCGGTCGGGGCCGCCCGTCATGCCCGAGGCGAGCTTCAGCTCGATCAACCGGTGAAGGCCGACGAACTTCACGCCATCCTGCACAAGCGGCTCCGTGTCGGCAGGATCGGGGAAGCTCACCGGCTGTGGCTTTCCGCTACCAGGGTAGTCACCCGTTAGCAGGAACTCGATCTTTACCTTCGTGCTCGTGTCCCGAATGTTCTTGCTCCCCGCGAACTCCCGCTTGTACCCAAGCCCCACGAGCTTGCTGTGGATCTTCTTGAGATCAGGCTTCGTAACGAGCACGTCGATGTCCTCGGTCATCCGCGCGTAGCCGTACGCCGTAAGCGCCATCCCGCCGACGACGACGTACGGAATGCCCAACTCGTCGAACTTCGCGTTGAGATTGCGAAGCGTGTCTTGGAGACCGCTTTCGCCGCTGAAGAATCGATCTGATTCGGACATAGCCCACTGTGGTTCGCATTGCAGGCGTTCTTCGTAGGGCAACTCGTCTCGCCCACGCACAGCAGGGCGATGGCCGTGAACCTCCAGCCGCGACGATGAGGGGGTTCCTGACACGACACGACAAGCGTAGCACGGGGGGGGCCGAACGCCGATCTCTCGGCCGGATCAGGCTCACTCAACGCGTACGCCCATCGCGCACTGTCACTGAAGCCCGGAGCGCACGGCTTGCCTCACGGTCGACAGCGCGCTGCCCAGCTGCAGGGGCGATCAGAACAGCTGCGAAGCGACGGCGGGCTGCGTCTACAGCCTGCGCTGCGGCGGCACCGCCAGCGACTGCGCCTCGCGGGAGGGTGAGACCAGCTGCAGCGCCGACCCGCTCTGCCAGTGGAGCACGGGCACGAGCTCGCTCTCGTCAGCGGCCGTGCGGCTGCGCGGGCTCAAGCGATCGTGGGAACGCTGGCGTGGGGTGCGCTGCCTGCGCTTTCCGCCGCGCGGAGACCGGCTGCGGGAACACAGGACGAGCCTTGAGCGTTCCCTTGAGCTCGCCGAAGGCGTCCTCGATGCGCCATAGCTCTTTGTATTGAGCAAAAAGCTCTTGGCCAGTCTTGTCACGCAAGCTTGGTGTCCATCCCAAGCCTTAGATCACCAAGTGATCGTCACTCCAAGAGAATTGGCTGCGGTTGCCTGCAGCGCACCCGCTGCCTCGCTAGAGGCTCGGGTTGAACGGCGGCTTGCCCGTGCTGGGCGTCTCGTAGGTGCGCTCTTCGCCATCGCGCAGGCGGATGCTCCAGGTGGTCTTGTGCTTGAGCGCTCGACCCTTGAGCGTGACGCCGCGCACGACCAGGCTCGTGGGCAACTGCATACCGATCGCCTGCGTCGGGCACACCTTCACGCACGCTGCGCAGTCCCAGCACTCACGGTTGTCCGTGATCGCAGCCTTGTCGTTGTCCTTGATGAACATCAGGTTGCCGGGGCAGTCGCGCACGCACATCGGCTCGTCGGCGGTCCCGCAGCGATTGCACAGATTCTCGTCGACGAAGATTCCCATGCTTGCACCTACGAATCGCCACCGTTGTAGCCGGATGGAGCGTCACTGCGATTGGGCGACCGGATCATGGCGCCATCCGAGAGCGGGGGCAGCACCACGTCGAGCACCGCGCGCTGCACCGGGTGCTCGACGATGCGCAGCGTGCCATCGGGATCGCGCACGCTGTTGACGAACACCATGTAGCGAGCGTCGTCGCGCTCGGGGTAGTCGAGGCGCTCTTGATAGCAGTGCCAGCGGGTCTCGCGGCGATGGCTCATGTGAGCGACCAGCGTCTGTGCCACCTCGACCCGCTCGCTCACTTCGTGGCAGTGCATGAGCTCGTACGCCGTGCTGGCCGAGAGCGCAGCGAGCTCATCCTGCAAGCGCGCCAGGTGCAGGCGCGCCAGGCGCAGCGTGCCCTCGGCGTAGCCGTACTGCACGCTGATGCCGCCGGCGTACTCGTCCATGACCTTCTGCAGGCGCTCTTCGACCTCGCGAGCGGGCACGCCACCCGGTGCCTCGACGGCGGCATACACGCGCTTGCGCTCCTGCATGACCTCCGCCGCCGACAGCTGCGGCTCCGCAAGCTCGCGGCTAGCTCCGATCATGTCGCGCACCGCGAGCACGGCTTCAGCCCATGCGCCGGAGGCATACTTCTTCGGTGTACCACCGGCCACGTCGCCGGCTGCCCACAGGCCCGGCAAGGTCGTGCGGCGTTGGTCGTCGATCCAGTACCCCGACAGACCGTGCCCGCCCACCACGTGCGGCTCGCCGCCAGCGATCTCGACCGGTGCCATCTCGCCGCCGTGCTGCGCATAGTAAGCCTCGTCGGACATCACCATGGCCGAGGACGGCGCCATCGACAGATACGAAGTGATCGTGCCGTCGAGCTTGCGCGCATTCACGCCCCGCAGATCGAGGAAGCACGGGCCGCGGCCGGCGCGATGCTCCATCAGCGTGGCGTACAGCCGATCCTGCGTGAGCATGCGCTTGCCGCCGAGATGCTCGTAGTACTT
>DASVHQ010000200.1:0-26462 GCA_036382515.1 Polyangiales bacterium
AGTGGGGCCAGGTCGTCGCCCTGACTGCCAGGCCCGGGCACGGCCGACCTCGGCGCAGTGGCCGCAAGCAATGCTGCTGACGGCGGCGGAGCGCTCGGCCGCAACGTGGTGGCAGTTGGCGGAACCACCTCGAAGGTGCCCAGCGCCTTGGCCATCTCGAGCCTCTTGCCGTTGCCCAGGATCGCAGCGCGCTCGATGACCGACGCCAGCTCGCGCACGTTGCCGGGCCACGGATAGCTCATCAGCAGCGCCACGTCTTGTTCGGATGGCGACAGGGGGGTGCCGCCCAGGCGTTGCCCCGCGCGTTGCGCGAAGTGCGCGGCCAGCGCGGGAATGTCGGTGGGGCGTTCGCGCAGGGCCGGCAAGCGAATCGGAAAGATGCTGATGCGGTACCAGAGGTCTTCGCGGAATTTGCCGTCGGCGACCATGGTCTCGAGGTTACGGTGCGTGGCGGCGACGATGCGCACGTCGACGGTGATGGGCTGGGTGCCACCCACGCGCTCGAGCGAGCCGTCTTGCAGCACGCGCAAAAGGCGCACCTGAGCGTCCAGCGGAAGCTCGCCGATCTCGTCGAGGAAGAGCGTGCCGCCGTCGGCTCGCTCGAACCAGCCCTTGCGCGTGGCGACGGCGCCGGTGAACGAGCCGCGCTCGTGGCCGAAGAGCTCGGAATCGATGAGCTGCGCGGGGATCGCTCCGCAGTTCACCCGCACCACCGGCCCCGAGGCGCGGCGCGAGTGCGTGTGAATCGCCCGCGCGATCACTTCCTTGCCCGAGCCAGTCTCGCCGAGGATCAGCACGGGCGCGTCGGTGGGCGCCACCTGTGTCACGCGTTCCATGACGCCATGCAGCCCAGCCGAGTCGCCGACCACCGTGTCGCTGATGTCCTGGCGTTCCAGGCGCGACAAGAGCGCGCGGCGGTCGGCTTCGAGGGCCTCGCGCATGCGCGCGAGCTCGTTCAGGCGCTGATCGTTTTCCACCGCGACGCTGAGCGGCTCGATCAACGCTTGCGCGGCTTCCACGTGCTCGGCATGGAGGGCGCTCGCCGCGTGCGAGATGAGCAGCGCCACGCCCAGCTGTCGTTCGTCGCTGACCAGTGGACACGCGATCGCCGCGCCTCCAACACCCGCGGGCAAGAGCGCCGCGCACAGCGGTGTACGTTCGAGCGTGCTGATCAGCGTGGCCTCGCCCAGGCGCAAAAAGCGCGTCACGGCTTCGGCCGCGCGCGGGTCACATTCCGTGCGCGTGCTCTGTGGTTCCTGGCCTTCCGCGCCGCCGCAGCTCGCGGTGGCCACGGTGGTCAGACGCATCGGCTCGCGATCGAGGCGGCGCACCAGTACGAGATCGATGGGCCAGCGGCGCGCCAGCATGGGCGAAAGCCGTCGCAAGGACTCCTGCAGCTCGCGGTGTCTTCCGACCTCGCGCCACAGCTCGGCCACGAAACTCATGGCGTCCTCGCCGCCAGCGTGCGTCCGGTCCATTCTGCATCAAACACTAGCGCAGCCATGACACTTCGCCTACCTAGGTTGCGGTCGCGGCCAGGGGATAGAGGCTCGAAGCCTCGGCCGGGTAAGCCCGGGCCGTGGTCACCTCGATCTGCACGCGGCAGCCGGGCTCGATGTTCTTGAGCAGCGAGCTACGACGCGGGAATTGAGCGATGATCGGCCCGGCGCCATCCACGAGCGCTTGCACGCGCACGCGGTCGCCGAACGTAACCACGCGCTGCACGGTGGCGACACCTGGGTCTTCGCGCCAGAGCTTGAGATCGTAGGAACGGATCACCAGATGCGCGAGCCCGGACGGCGCGCTGTCGCGCAGACGCGCTTCGAGTGCGCCGCTGTGGGCTGTTTGTCCGCGCACGGTCGCCGGGAACACATTCACTTCGCCGACGAAGCGCGCCACGAACTCGCTCTCGGGGTTGTCGAGGATCTCCATCGGCGTGCCGTTTTGCTCGATGCGGCCGCGGTGCACCACGATCACGCGGTCGGAGACAGCAAACGCTTCTTCCTGATCGTGCGTGACGAAGATCGAGGTGACGCCAACCTCGTCGTGCAGCCGCCGGATCCACTGCCGAAGCTCCTCGCGTACCTTGGCATCGACGGCGCCGAACGGTTCGTCGAGCAAGAGCAGCTTCGGCTCCGGAGCGAGCGCACGTGCCAGCGCAACGCGTTGCCGTTGTCCGCCCGAGAGCTGCGACGGGAAGCGCTGGTCGAGGCCCGTCAGCCCCGTGAGCGAGAGCAGCTCGTTCACCTTCTTGCGAATCGCGGCCTTGCTCACGCCGCGCACGTCGAGGCCGAAGCCGATGTTCTGCGCCACCGTGAGGTGCCGGAAGAGCGCGTAGTGTTGGAACACGAAGCCCACGCCGCGCATGCGCGCGTGCAGGTCGGTGGCGCTCTCGTCATCGAACCACACCTTGCCCGAGTCGGCGGATTCGAGGCCGGCGAGAATGCGCAAGAGCGTGCTTTTGCCGCTGCCCGACGGCCCGAGCAAGGCCACGAGCGAGCCATCCTCGACCTCGAAGCTCACGTCGTCGACCGCGGCGAAGCTGCCGAAGCGCTTGCACAAATTCTCCACGCGGATTCGCATGGCTACCTCACCTTCTTGTGTCGTTTGGCCCACTCGAGCCCCAGGAGCAGAAGCACGCTACTGAGCGCGAGCACCACCGCCATGCCGTAGGCACCTGCGGTCTGCCGCTCCTCGATGGCGTCGTGGATGAACGTCGTAGCGGTCTGGGTTTGTCCCGAGATGCTGCCGCCGAGCACCAGCACTGCGCCGAACTCTCCAAGCGAGCGCGCCAGCGCCATGAGCACGCCGTAGCCGAGGCCAAAGCGGATGTTCGGCAGCGTGACGCGCCAGAAGATTTGCCAGGCAGAGGCGCCCAACGTGGCCGCCGCTTCTTCTTCGTTCGTGCCGATCTCCTCGAGCACGTAGACCACTTCGCGCAGCGTGTAGGGCAGGGCGACGAAGAGCGTCGCGATCACCAGGCCCGGAAACGAGAACACCACCTTGAGGCCGATGCGATCGATCAGCGGCGAGAGCCAGCCATCGCGGCCGAGCAAAAGCACGAAGGCGAGGCCAATCATCACGGGCGAGATCGCCAGCGGCAGATCGGCGAGGGCGTTCACCACAGCCCGGCCGAAGAAGCGCTGGCGCACGATCGCGAGCGCACCGAGCGTGCCCACGACCGTGTTCACCACCACCGAGATCGCCGTCAGCTCGATCGACATCTTCAATGCGCTGATCGCGTCGGGCTGCGCCAGAGCGTGCAGCGCTGCGGGAATGCCCACATGCGCGAGCTCGACGCCGAGCGCTGCGAGCGGGCCAATCAGGATGGCTCCGAGGTATAAGCAGACCAGGCCAACCAGCGCAGCGCGGCCGATCGGTTGCAGATGAGCCCAGCGCAGGTGCGTGGGCTGCGCTTCGGCGCTGCTGGCGCGCTCGCTGCTGGCAGCGCGGGCGGCGACGGCGCCGGATGCACGCTCAAGCATGACGGGCTCCGATGCGGCGCTCGATGAAGCTGGCGAGGCCGTGCAGCGCGAGCGCGAGCACGAGCAAGAGCACGCAGACCGCCGCAGCCGCGCGCGGTGTGCCGCTCTCGATCTCGCCGAAGATGTAGACCGGCGCCGTGAGCGTGCGCAGCGGAATGTTGCCGGCCACGATCACGATCGAGCCGAACTCGCCCAGCGCCCGACCGAGCGAACGGATCGCGGCCGACAGAGCGGCCGGCCCGATCGCCGGCAGGAACACGGTCTGGAACGTGCGCAACGGCCCCGCACCGAGAATGCGCGCGGCTTCTTCCTCGGCGGGATCGATCTCCATCAACACGGGCTCGACCGCGCGGATCACGAACGGCAGCGTGACGAAGAGCAGAGCGAGCACGATGCCCGGCCGCGCGAACATGATCGGCATGCCCCACAGCTCGAGCGCGTGGCCCACCAGAGTGAGCGGGCCGTAAAGCACGGCGATCATCATGCCCGCCACGAGCGTGGGAATGGCCAGCGGTAGATCGATCAGTGCGGAGACCAGCGCCCTGCCCGGGAGCTTGTAGCGCACCAACACCCAAGCGCTGGCCGTGCCCAGCACGGCGTTGAGCAGCGCGACCAGCGTGCTGGTCCACAGCGTGAGCCACAGCGCGGCGCGTGCGACGGGAGAGCTCAGCGCGTGGGTCAGCGATTGCAACCCGTCGGCCAGGCCCACGCGTACGAGCGCGACGAGCGGCACCGCAACCAAGAGCCAGATGTAGACCACGACGGCGTTGCGAAGCAGTCGCTCGCCCGCGGTTGGTGCCAGTGCGTAGGCCGCGGGTTTCATGGCGTGGCGCCACCTGCTTGACCGAGAGCCAAGTCGTAGGCGGTCCCCGTGTCGAACACGCTCTTCTGAATGCCGGCCCAGTCGCCGAGATCACGCACGGTGAAGAGGTCGCTCGGCGCGGGGAAGGTCGCGGCCACTTCGCTCGCGACCTGCGGCAGCACGGGGCGCAGGCCGTTCTTCGCGTAGATCCGCTGCGCTTCGGGTGTGGTGAGGAAGTCGACCAGCGCCTTGGCCAGCTCGCGGCTGCCGTGCTTGTCGACGTAGCTGTCCACGATCGCCACGGGGTTCTCGATCAAGATCGTGGACTTGGGGATCACGTACTCGTAGCTCTGCCCCTTCTGCTTGCCGACCAAGATCTCGTTTTCGTAGGTGATGATCGCGTCGCCCACACCGCGCTCGAAGTTGAGCAGCGATTCGCGCGCGCCGGCGTCCATGTTCTTGACGTTGTGCAGGATGGCACCGAGCAGCTTGGTGGCCGCAGCTGCATCGCCGGCCTTGGCACTGGTGTGGCCGCGCAGGGCGGCGCCCCAGATGGCCGCGATGTTCCAGCGTGCGCCGCCACTGGTGCGCACGTTCGGCGTGAGCACGGAGATTCCAGGCTTCGCGAGGTCGTCCCAGTCGTGGATGGTCTTCGGGTTGCCAGCGCGCACGCCGATCACGACGATCGAGCGCGTCACCATGCCGCCGTGGCTGCCGGCCTTCCAGTCGCTGGTGATGAGGCCGGCCTTGCGAATGGTCTCGATGTCCGGCTCGAGCGAGAGCGCCGCAACGTCGGCCTCGAAGCCGCCCACGATCGCGCGCGCCTGTGCACCGCTGCCGAGGTACGAGTCCTTGAAGTCGACTGGTCGCGGGCTGTGCTTGGCCCACTGCGCCTTGAAGACGGGAATGATCGCGCCGTAGGCCTCGCGCGGGGTCGTGTAGCCGCCGAGCGTGAGGCTCACCGGGCTCGTGTCCGGACCCTGGTTCGCAGGGCTGCTGGGCTTGCGGCCTTCGCCACAGGCGCACAAGGCCAGGACCGTGGTGACCGACAGCACGCGAAGGTCCGGGCGGCGCGCTGCGGCGAAAAGGCATGAAAGCGAGGTCTGCATGCCCCTGTGCTACGCAGGCGCCGTGCCAGGCTCGGACCCACATGAATTCAGCTACTTGGGCAGGCCCTCTCAGCGCCACGTCCGGAATATCCGTGTCGGGAGACGGGTACTGCCGTGAAATATGATGGCCGTGACTGTCCACGGCGGGCCTGCTGGGGGGCGACAAGCCGGACCCGCGCCGCGTCGCACCGGCGGTCTTGGCATCGGCCCAGCCGTGGACAAGCACGCTTTCCATGCGCAGGCTTGCAGCTGTCATGGCCCAGCTTCCGTCCCAACCCGGCATCCTCGCAGCTGTGCCGGCCTTCGGTCGCTCGCTCAGCTTCAGTCTGGTTCCGGAGGCCGACCCCCGCGCGGCGCTGCGGCGCTTGCAGTCGGCCTTCTCGCCCGAGCACGCCGTGGTCGGGCTCGGCGAGCCACTCACGAGCGCCTTGCAGCATGAGATCGCCGGCTTGTGCGAGCTGCTTGCGCCGGCCTTCATGCTCAGCGACGCCGTCGACACCTTCGTGTACTCCGGCGGTCGCGACCTGACGGGCTACGAAGACGGTACCGAAAACCCGCGCGATGCCGCGGCCGTCGCTGCCGCGCTCGTGGCCGAGGGCGAAGGCTTGCGAGGCGGCAGCTTCGTGGCGGTGCAGCGCTGGGTGCACGATCTACAACTATTTGGTGCATGGCCCCAGGATCGCCGCGACGCGACGATCGGCCGCGAGCGCGAGCACAACCGGGAGCTGACGGGTGCGCCCCCCACGGCGCACAGCAAGCGCGCGGCGCAGGCGAGCTACGACCCGCCCGCATACATGTTGCGTCGTTCGATGCCGTGGGCGAGCGCACAGGAGCAGGGCCTGGAGTTCATCGCGTACGGCGAGTCGCTCGACCGCTTCGAGCGCGTGCTACGCCGCATGCTCGGTCAGGACGACGGTGTGGTGGATGCGCTCTTCGCCTTCTCGCGGCCGGTCACCGGTGGGTACTACTTCTGCCCGCCGTTCGCAGGCCAGCGGCTCGATCTGCGCTGCCTGGGGCTGTGAATGCACTGCGGGTGATCGAGGCGGTCGCACAGCGTGGTCGATCGAGACGCGGGCGCCTCGTTGGGCTCAGCCTTTGTAGGCCGCTCACAGTGAAAGAACGCTCACGGCGCTAGCCGTGCTCCGGGGCTCGGCTAGACTGCCGCCAGTGACCAAGCTCTTGCTCTTCGATATCGACGGTACGCTCTTGCGTGCCTACGGCGCAGGCAGCCGGGCCATGATGCATGCTGCGCTCGAGGTGCTCGGCGAGCGCTGCCTCGGCGCCAAGATCAATCTCGGCGGCGCGCTCGATCCGTGGATCTTCCGGGAGCTCGCGCGCCACGGGGGCTACGAGGCCCACGACGCCGCGCACCGGGCGTTTCGCGAGCGTTACGCGCAGCGCCTCGCCCACGAGCTCGACATGGCCGACGTTCCGTGTCGGGCGATGCCCGGCGTGCTGGAGTTGCTCGCGAGCCTGCGTGAGCAGCGCAGCGCGACGCTCGGCATGCTGACCGGCAACTACCCGGAGACAGGCAGGCACAAGCTGCGGCGCGCCGGCATCGATCCCGAGTGGTTCTCACCGATCGCCTGGGGCGACGCCGCCGCCGACCGTCCTGCGCTCGTGCGCGTCGCATTGGCGGCCAGCAAGCAACACACGGCGGCCGACGTGATCGTGATCGGCGACACGCCGCGCGACGTGCACTGTGCACGCGAGAACGGCGCGGTCTGCCTCGCGGTCGCGACCGGGGACCACGGTGAAGACGAGCTGCGCGCGGCCGGCGCGCACGAGGTCGTGCCCGATCTACGCGATCCGAGCGCGCTCTACCGGCTGCTGTCGCGCTGACGCACACGGGGCATGAACGCGTGTGCAGCGCCCACGCGCCGGCTTGACATATCGATGGTGAGTGACTACTTACTCACGGTGGCTCGAAAGAAAAGCGTCAGCGACGAGGCCGTGCTGCGCGCCGCGCGCGAGGTCTTCCTGACCGACGGCTTCGGCGCCGCCACCACCGAAATCGCGACGCGTGCCGGGGTATCCGAGGCGTTGCTGTTCAAGCGCTTTCGCACCAAGGAAGAGCTGTTCGCCAGCGCCATGGGCCTGTCGGAGGTGCCACGCTGGGTCGAGGAGATCGACGCGCGCGTGGGCAAGGGTGATCCCAAGCAGAGTCTGCGCGAGCTGGCGCTGATGATCATCGAGTCGCTGCGTCGCACCCTGCCGCGCACGATGATGATGTGGTCGTCGCGCGTGAAGCCGCCCTCGCGGCGCGAGCAACGAGACTCGCCGCGCGTGCGCGACGTGAAGGCACTTTCGCGCTACATGGAGCAGGAGATGCTTCTGGGGCGCATTCGCAAGAGCAACCCGGAGGTTGCCGCTCGGGCACTCTTCGGTTCGCTGCTCAACTATGCGTTCTCCGAAACCATGGGTGCGCACGTGGGCAAACGTATCGAGCCCGAGCAGTACGTGCAGAGCTTGATCGAGTTGTTGTGGTCCGGGCTTGGTCCGTCCGCAGCAGGCAGGAGCAAGGTGCGATGAACACGGCAAGCAGAAGCGTTTCGGCAAGCGCACAGCGCGCGCGCGGACAGTGGGGCGCACATGTCTAAGGCAACCGTGGGTTGGCTGCTCGTGTTCGGGCTCGCCGGGTTCGGCGCGTACATGTATTTCAAGAAGCCGGCCGACAAGCCGGTCGTGCACTTCGAGTCGACCAAGGTCGACCGCGGGCCGATCGTCGCGAAGGTGAGCGCGAGCGGAACGCTGTCGGCTCTGGTCACGGTGCAGGTCGGCTCGCAGGTCTCCGGGCGGCTCAAGCAGATCAACGTCGACTTCAACTCACCCGTGAAGAAAGGCGAGGTGATCGCGAAGATCGATCCACAGCTCTTCATCGCAGCGCTCGAGCAAGCGCGCGCCAACAATGTCGCCGCCGAGGCCGACTTGCTCAAGGCCAAGGTGCAGGCGGCCGACGCGCAGCGGCAGCTGACGCGTGCCAAGGGTCTCTCCGAGCGCAAGCTGATCGCGCAGGCCGACCTCGACACCGCGCAGGCAAACGCCGACGGTGCGGCGGCGGCCGTGGCGTCAGCCGCTGGCCGCGTCGCACAGACCGAGGCGGCGCTGCGGCAGGGTCAGGTGAACCTCGCGTACTCGACGATCATCTCGCCGATCGACGGCATGGTGATCTCGCGCAACGTGGACGTGGGGCAGACCGTGGCGGCCTCGCTGCAAGCGCCGGTGCTGTTCACGATCGCCGAGAACCTGCACAAAATGCAGGTCGACACGAGCGTGGCTGAGGCCGACATCGGCAAGCTCTACGCGGGTATGCAGGTGACCTTCACGGTGGATGCGTATCCGTCCGAGCGCTTCAAGGGTGCCGTGCGACAGATCCGCAACGCCGCGCAGATCGTGCAGAACGTCGTCACCTACGACGCGGTGATCGACGTCGAGAACCCCGAGCTAAAGCTGCGGCCGGGCATGACCGCGAACGTCAGCTTCGTGTACGCCGACAAGGCCGACGTGCTGCGCGTGCCGAATGCCGGGCTGCGCTTCCGGCCCAGCTCGGACTTGCTCAAGAAGGTCGGTGCAAGCCCGGACGCAGGTGTCACGAGCGCAGGCAACGCAGCGCGCGCTGGCGGTCGTGGTGCGCACGCAGATCGTCCACTGAACCGGCGCACCCTCTGGCTGCTCAAGCGCGGCACGCCCAAGTCGGTCGAGATCAAGACCGGCGTCACCAATGGCCTGGTGACCGAGGTGTTGGAGGGCGAAGTGCAGGTCGGCGACGACGTGATCACCGATGTCACTGACCCGAGCGCGCCGAGCAGCGGACAGTCCCCGCCAGGTATGCGCCGCATTCTCTAGGCGCAAGCGATCATGGCCGAACAAAGCCCGCTACTGCGTCTGCAGGACGTCACCAAGGTCTACCGCATGGGTGACGTGGAGGTGCACGCGCTGCGCGGAGTCTCGCTCGAGATCGGCGAAGGCGAATTCGTCGCAGTGATGGGCTCGTCCGGCTCGGGCAAGTCCACACTCATGAACGTGATCGGCTGCCTGGACAGGCCCAGCTCGGGGCTCTACTTGCTCGCAGGCAAGGATGTCTCGCGCATGAACCGCAACGCGCTGGCCGAGGTGCGTAACCGCACGCTGGGCTTCGTGTTTCAGAGCTTCAACCTGCTGGCTCGTACGAGCGCTCTGGAAAACGTCGAGCTGCCGCTGCTCTACGCCGGCGTTGGCACACGCGAACGCCAGAAGCGCGCGAAGGAAGCGCTCACACGCGTCGGTCTCGGCGACCGCGTTCGCCACCACCCGAACCAGATGTCGGGCGGTCAGCAGCAACGCGTCGCGATCGCGCGCGCGCTGGTGAGCGAGCCCCGTGTGATCCTGGCCGACGAGCCCACGGGCAACCTCGACTCGCGCACCAGCGTCGAGATCATGGCGATCTTCCAGGAGCTCGGTCGCGCCGGCATGACCATCGTGCTGGTCACGCACGAGCCGGACATCGCCGCGTTCGCCTCGCGTGTGCTGGTGATGAAAGACGGGCAGCTGGCCTCCGACCGCCGCCAGACCCCGCAGCGCGCAGAGGTCCGCGAGTCAGTCCCGCAGGAGGCCCGCCCATGAGCCCCCTGCAGACCTTCCGCGTCGCGCTGCGTGCGCTCCTGCGCAACAAGCTGCGTTCCTTTCTCACCACGCTGGGCGTGATCATCGGTGTCAGCGCCGTGATTGCGATGGTTGCGATCGGCGAAGGGGCCAAGGCTCGCGTGGAACAGTCGTTCGCCGCGATGGGCTCGAATTTGCTCATCGTGATGTCGGGCACGACCACGCGCGGCGGCGCGTTCGGTGGCTTCGGCTCGCTGCCCACGCTGACCTGGGACGACCTCGAGGCGATTCGCACTCAGGTCCCTGCCGTGCGGCGCGCGGCCGCGGCCTTGCAGACCACGGTGCAAGTCACCAGCGAGGACCAGAACTGGACCACTTCGATCACCGGCACGAGCCCGGACTACTTCGACATTCGAGCCTGGCCACTCGCCAGTGGCAGCATGTTCGGTGATTCCGACCTCGAGAGCGGCAACAAGGTGGTCCTGATCGGGCAGACCTGCGTCGAGAAACTGTTCGGCGCGGGCCTCGACCCGCTGGGTCGGACGATCCGCATCAAGAACGTGCCGTTCCTGATCGTGGGCGTGCTGGCGCGCAAAGGCCAGTCGCCGATGGGGCAAGACTACGACGACGCGCTGTTCATTCCGCAGACCACGTTCCAGGCGAAGATCCGTGGTGGCTTGCAGAAGTTCATCCAGGGCGTGCTCTTCGTGGGTGCCTCGACGACCGAGGACACCGCGCGCGCCCAGACTCAGGTCACGGGCCTGCTCCGGGAGCGCCACCACATCCAGCTCGGGGTCGACGACGACTTCTCGATTCGCAACCTGACCGAGCTCGCGAGCGCTCAGCAAGAAGGCACCAAGACGTTGACCACGCTCTTGGCGAGCATCGCTGCGGTGTCGCTGCTCGTGGGCGGCATCGGCATCATGAACATCATGCTGGTGAGCGTGACCGAGCGTACGCGTGAGATCGGCCTGCGGATGGCCGTGGGCGCGAAGCCACGCAACATCCTGGCTCAGTTCCTGGTGGAAGCGCTGACGCTTTCGGTGGCGGGCGGCGTGCTGGGCGTGGTGATAGGTGTTTCGGTTGCACAGAAACTGGCCTCGCAGTTTGGTTGGCCCCTGCTGATCCAGCCACAGATCATCGGCATATCCGTGGGGTTCAGCGGTCTGGTCGGCATCGTGTTCGGCATCTTCCCGGCGCGCAAGGCATCGCGCCTCGATCCCATCGATGCGCTGAGGTACGAATGAAACGCTGGTTGTCATCCGGTCTGGTCGCGAGCGCCGTGCAGCTGACGGCTGCAGCGATCGCAGGCGCACAGTCGCAACCACCGGGTGCGCCTGCAGCGCCGTCGCCGTCGCCGTCAGTGGCAGCCGCCAGCGCGCCGGAGCTCGAGCGTGGGTCGGGGTCGCTGCTCACGCTGGAGCAAGCGCTACGCATCGCTCACGAGCACGAGCCGTCTCTGCGCCAGGCCCACGCCACGACGGAGGTCAACGCCGCGCGCGTGGATCAGGCGCGTGCGCCTCTGCTCCCGCAGGTCGTCGGCACGCTCGGCTACACTCGCTCCACCAGCAACTACGCGCCGCAACCGGGCCTTCCGTTCCGACCTGGCGCCGCGCCACCGACCAGCTTCGATACCTACAACTCGTTCAAGGCCGGCGTGCAGGCCAACCAGCTCATCTATGACTTCGGCCAGACCACCGGCAAGTACGACTCGGCGAAGGCGACTCTGCTCGGGCAAGTCGAGACCGAGCACGCGGCTGCGTTGCTCGTGGAGCTCAACGTGCGCGCGGCGTACTTCAACGTGGCCGCTGCGGCCGCGATGTTGCAAGTCGCAAGCGAGACGCTCGCGAACCAGGAGCACCACAAGGCGCAGATCCAGGGCTTCGTCGAGGTTGGCAGCAGACCCGAGATCGATCTCGCGCAGGCGCGCACCAACCTGGCGAACGCACGGCTGGGCGTGATCCAGGCCGACGGAGCTCATCGAGCCGCCAAGGCGCAGCTGAACCAGGCGATGGGTTCACCCGATCAGCCGGACTACGAGGTCAGCGGCGAGACGCTGGTCACGGTCGACGGCGAGGAAAAGCCGGCGAGCGTGCTGATGGACGAGGCGCTGCGGCAGCGCCCGGAGTTCCGCTCGCTCGTGGAGCAGCGCAAGGCACAAGAGCTCGTGTTGCGATCGGTCGAGGGTGGCTACTGGCCGAGCCTGAATGCATCAACTGGCCTGACCGAGGCTGGAGCGCAGCTCGGTAGCATGGCTTGGAACTGGAACGCCGGTCTGGCTCTGAACTGGCCGTTGTTCCAGGGCGGGATCACCAAAGGGCAGGCCAGAGAGGCGCACGCGACCCTGCTCGTGATCGACGCGAAGCTCGAGGTGTTGCGTTGCCAGGTGCGGCTCGATCTCGAGCAAGCGTGGCTGGCGGTGCGCACGGCGAAAGAAGCACAGACCGCGGCCAACGAGGCGCTGATCAGCGCGCGCCTGCAACTTGGCCTCGCAGAGGGTCGCTATGCGACGGGCGTGGGCAATGCGCTCGAGCTCGCCGACGCGCAGCTGGCGCTGAGCAACGCGCGTGCCCAGCAGGTGCAGAGCGTGTTCAATCTCGCAGTGGCGCGTGCGCAGCTGCTGAAGGCGCTCGGGCGTGCGTAGTCGCAGGCCACGTCACTCGAACACTTCAGGGCGCGCGCGCATCAGCTGACCGCTGAGCGCACCGAGCACGCCGTGACCGATCGCCATCGGCAGGCCCGCGCTGCCGGCAAAGAACCCGCCGGACAGGCCGCTGGTCACGCCGACGATCAAGAACAGCGCCCAGCCCACGAGGAACGCGAGCCCACCGAGCAGCACGATGCTCACGTATGGCAGCGGCGCGCGTGCGAGCGAACGCAGGCCCAGGTGCACGTACCACACGGCGCTGAAGTCGCTGTGCAGCGAGGCCATGGTCAGGGCCATCGGCCAGTAGAAGCCGGGCCCCACTGCGAGCAGCCACGTGAACGGCGAGCTGAGAATGTCCAGCGCGCTGGCTTCGCCGCCCCAGGCCAGGTGAATGAGCCAGAACACCAGTGGCAGCTGCGAGAGCAGCAAGAAGAGCGAGAGGCTCGCGCCCGAGCGAATGTACGTGGTCACGACGCGCACCGGATCGAAGTCGGGCGCGTGACTCAGCGCTGCTTCGCCCGTGACCACCGCCCACATGCACTGTCGGTGGTAGTCGGCGCAGAGCGCGAGCAGCGCCGTGCTCATGGCGAACGCGGTCGCCGGACCGAGCACCGGCACCATGCGCACCACCGCCGACGCGGTGCCGACGAGCGCAGCCAACACGGTGATGCTCACGATCCAGTACACCCCGTGGCCACGGAACGGAAAGGCGATGGCGTCGGGGATCGTCTCCCAGAAGGAGCGCAGATCGACGCCGTGCGCCGGCCTGCGCGCCGGAGTGGCCTGCGGAAGTCCTGCGAGAAACCCGTCGGCGCGAGCGGGTTGCGCGTCGTTGGTCATGCGGCCTGGCGCAGCGGCTGCGACTGCGCCAATCGGGGCGACGCGCAGCGCTGGCTTGGGCGGCGCGGCCGCCGGTAGCGCGTCGAAGCCGGGCGCGTGTGCTGTGCCGGCTGCGGCTTGCGGCGTATCCAGTGACTCTTTCGCGGAGCGCGCCTGGGCTTGCTCGAAACGACCCAGCAGCGCCAGCTCGCGTCCGTCGTCGCGCGGCATGCTGAGCCCGGACTCTGCGTCGAGGATGGCTTGCTTGCGTCGCGCCGCGGTCAGTTCTTCGCGGCTGGGCGCACGCATTGGCTCGATGGCAGGGATCGACTTGTAGATGTCGAAGTCCAGTGCCGCGGGCGGGTCACGACGTGGCGCTGCGTCGCGCAGCGCCGCCGTCTGCGCGTTGTGCACCGGTGCGGCGGCCAGCGGCTCCGCTTTGGGCTCGGCGCGCACAGCTCGCGCTGCCGGCGCCTGGGCTGCCGCTGCCGGCGGCGCGCTCGGAAGAAACGGTGGATTCGTATCCGCGAAGCGGAAACCCTTGGCGAGCCGGGCCCGCGCCGGTGCGACGGCGGCTTCAGCCGCTGTTGGCGGCGGGCCCGCGACCTCGACGTCAGGCACCACGTATTGGGCCGCAGCGTCGCCTTCTTTGAGCGTGGGGTGCGCGGGCGCGCGCATGGGTTGTGCTGGCTCGTCCGGCAGCGCCAGCGGGCCCAGCGGCTGGCCGAGCATCGTCGCGAGCTCGGGCGCAGCAGGCGCGAGCGCGGGCAGCGCAGGCGCAAGCGCCGAAAGCGACAGTGCTGCGCTCAGCGCCGTGGGCGCCGAGGGTTTTTGCAGCTCGCCCCAGGCGGGCGCAGCGGGTAGGGCACCTGCGTAACCGGGGCTTGCCTCGGCTGGCAGTGCGCTCGCGTCGCCCGTGGTCGGCCGCGCATCACCGGCGCGACCCGCGGCTGCATGGAACGCTGCGGGCAGCGTGGGATCGCGTGGCAGGCTCAGCGGCGAGAACACGACCAGGGGCTGCGCAGCGGGTGGCGCGGCGGGCGCAGGCGGTCGCGCGGTGACGGCTTCGCCCAGCCCGAAGGGCGGCACCAGCTTTCCGTCGGGCGCACGCACCTCGATCTGCGCGCCGATCAGAACGAGCGCTTTGCGAAAGTACTCGGCGCGCACCCGGTTCACGCCGCGTTGCACGACCACCGGAACTTCGCGCACGACCTTCACTGCGGCGGCGCCGTCGATACCGAACACGCGTGTCAGGCCGATCTCGGGCGGCTCGTCACGTGGCATGAAGCGCACGATGACGACGTCGAAGCGATCTGTCGTCGTGTCGTTTGTTTCCGGCACGTCGCCCTGATCATGCGTACGTAGGCCGTGCCTCGGCAAGCCTGCTGTGCAGGCGAGCCGTCAGGCGGGTGGGCGCGCGGCGACAGCAGCGGCGCGGCACCTACTTCGTCGGATGTTGCGGGCTTGTTTCAGCGGCGTCCCGCCCGCCGATGGTCTCGGCCATGCAGCCGCCGACCCGTGCGCCGGTCAACCATGCGAACACGAACACGGCGGCCGCGCCGCCCGCTGCGAGCGCCAAGATCAGCCGCACGAGGTAAGCGTGGTCACGCTTGACGGCGAGCTTCTCGAGGTCGGCCATGCCGTTCCGATGATGCGCCGCGTGCGGATTTCATGCAATTGTCGCGAGGTTGCGCCCGGTGCGGGGCGAGAGTACACATCCGCTTCGTTCGTGGCTGCAAGGAGGCCGTCTGTGAGCACCATTCGCATGCCCCAACTCGGGGAGAGCGTCGTCGAGGGTACGGTTGGCAAGTGGCTGGTGAGCGAGGGCCAGCTCGTCCAGAAGGATCAGCCCGTCGTCGAGATCCTCACGGACAAGGCCGACAGCGAGATCAACGCGCCCGAGGCCGGCGTGATCACCAAGATCGTGGCGCAAGAGGGCGTGGTGGTGACCGTCGGGGCCGCGCTGTGCGAGCTCGATCCCGCGGCTGCAGGGCGCGCCGCAGGCGGGGCTCCGGCACAGAGCGCGGCCAAGCCGCCCGCAGCGAGCCTGCCGAGCGTGCAGCCATCGGCAGCAACGCAGAACGCCGCTGAGGCGCCGCGCTCGTCGCCGGCCGTGCGCAAGCTCGCGCGCGAGCAAGAGATCGATCTCGCGGCCGTCGCGGGCAGCGGCGACGGTGGTCGCGTCACGAAGGAAGACGTGTTGCGGGTCGCGACCGGCAAGGCTGCAAGCGTGGTGAGTGAGCCTGCCGCCAAGGCCGCGGCGCGCTCGTCGGAAGCGCAGAGCATCTCATCGGGCGCGTTCAAGCTGCCGCCGTACATCGCGAAGCCGGGCGACGAGATCGTGTCGATGTCGCGTCGGCGTCGGATCATCGCCGATCACATGGTCTACTCGAAGCTCACGTCACCGCACGTGGTGACAGTGGCCGAGTGCGACGTGCACAAGACCGAGCAGCTGCGCAAGGCCAACAAAGACGCGCTCAAGCGCGAGGGCATCAACCTCACGTTCCTGGCGTTCGTGGCCGCCGCCACGGCGCGCGCGCTGCGCGAGAACCGCAACATGAACGCGCGCATGCTAGAGGACGCGTACGTGCTGCTCGGCGAGATCAACCTCGGCGTGGCGGTGGACACCCCCGACGGCTTGCTCGTGCCGGTGATCCGCAACGCGGCCGACCTGACGGTGCGCGGTCTCGCGCGAGCGATCGACGAGATTGCGCTCAAGGCGCGCGACGGCAAGCTCACCCCCGACGATCTCGCCGCCAAGACCTTCACCATCTCCAACCCCGGCAAGAAGGGCAACCTGTACGGTGGCGCGATCATCTCGCAGCCGAACGTGGGCATCTTGCGTACGGGCGAGATCAAGAAGCGCGTGGTCGTGGTGGAGCGCGATGGTGAGGACCTGATGGCAATCCATCCGGTGATGCACATGGCGCTGTCTTACGACCATCGCATCGTGGACGGCGTCGCCGCCAACAGCTTCCTGTATCGGATCCGCGAGCTGCTCGAGGCGGGCGACTTCTCGATCTGAGCGTGTGCGGCCTGCGCTCGGTGGCGACCGTCAGAAGCTGCCGGAGAGCACGAGCGCGCCGCCGTGCGGGTGCACGCTGGGCGCCAGAGCCGTGGGGCTCTGCTGCTTGTCGCGCGACAGCAGCAGGTACGTGGTGACGACGGCACCGACGACCGCAGCGCCGAAGAGCACGTCGGTGGTAATGGCGAGCGCGTGCGCGCGGTCGGAGGCGGTGGTGGCGTTCTGCCAGGCGATGGCTTGCTGGGGCACCGTGAGTCGGTCGTCGAAGCGTGCGGCGAGATTGGCGTTGAAGTCGTCGCGCGCTCGCAGCGCCAAAAGGCCCGTGATCGTGCCGGCCGCGGCCAATGCCACGCTGGTGCCGCCGGCGATCCACACGCTCATCGGGATGCGGTTGTGTGCGCTGGCGTCTTCCGGGGTTGGCTCCGAGGCCTCCGCGGGCGCGGCCTGTGTGTCGGGCTTCTCGTCCTCGTCAGGCTCGACTTTTTCGTCTGCGGCAGGCTCTTCCGTCGCGCCTTCGATCGAGAGTGTCGGGATGGGCGCGTCGGTCGCGGTGGCGACCGGCGCAGTGGCGCGCGACAAGCGCAGCGAGAGCTCGGTGAGGCTGTCACCCTTGACGTCGATGTCGCGCGTCGCGGTCTCATAGCCGTCGAGCTTGACCACGACCTTGTGTTTGCCGGCCTTGAGCAGCACGGCCTCGGCGATCGGTGCGCGCCGTTCGTCGCCGTCGTCAATCGCGACGCGTGCGCCGTCGGGCGACAGGTTGAGCGAGAGCTTGCCCGCACGTTTGTGCAAGTCCTTGAGCGCGTTCTTCACTTCGCTGCGCTGGTCGGGGCTGCCTTCCTTGGACTCCAGGAAGAGCTCGAAGTGCAGGATCGCTTCGACCGGGCGGTCGAGTCGATCGTAGCAATTGGCGATGTTGACGCGGACCAGCGGATGCGGCTTGAGCCGATAGGCTTCCTGGAAGCTCGCAAGCGCGTCTTCGTAGTGCGCGGCTTGGTATTGCGCGACACCCTGCTGGAACGCCTGCTTCGCTTTGACCTTGTCGTCTTCCTGTGCAGACGCCGCCGTTGGCAGGCACGCGCTGCCGAGACTCGCGGCGAAGAACGCGATGAGGCCAGCCAGCACGCCGGCACGATGTGTTGCATGTCCCTTCGAGGTCATCCCGACTCCCACTCGCCGACGCAGCATATCACGGAGCGGTTGACACTGGCGTCGGGAGGCACGACGCTGCCTGCCTCCCCAGTTCTGGGGCTGTTTGCGAAGGTGGCGGAACTGGCAGACGCGCCAGATTTAGGTTCTGGTGCCCTCGGGCGTGCGGGTTCGATTCCCGCCCTTCGCACCCCGGATACACGCGCAATGGCTGACACCGAAGCGACGTTGGCGGCTCTGTGCGCCGCTCTTGGTCACGAGTTCCGCGATCCGTTGCTGCTTGCGGATGCGCTCACGCACTCGTCGTACAAGAACGAGAAGCCTGCGGTGGTGCGTTCGGACAACGAGCGCCTGGAGTTTCTCGGCGACGCGGTGCTGCAGTGGGTGGTCTCGACGCTGCTCTGGGAGCGCTTCCCGGCTGCGAGCGCCGGCGAGATGACGCGCCGACGCGCGGACCTGGTGTGTGAAGAGGCGCTCGCAGGGATTGCGCGTTCAGTGGCGCTGGGGGCTGCGTTGCGGCTCGGTCGCGGCGAGGAGCGCTCGGGTGGGCGGGACAAGCCGCGGTTGCTCGCGAGCGCGCTCGAGGCGGTTGTGGCTGCCGTGTACCTCGATGGAGGCACGCTGGCGGCGCTCGCAGTGTGCCATCGGATCTTCCAAGAGCTGCTTGGCGGCCGCGCACCCGGCGAGCGTGACTTCAAGACGCGCGTTCAGGAGATGCTGCAGAGCCGTGGTCACAAGCCTCCCACGTACGAAGTGCAGCGCGAGAGTGGGCCCGACCATGCACGCAACTACCGCGTGGCGATCCTGGTCGACGGCGTCGCGTATGCGCAGGGCGACGGCCGTTCGAAGCTGGAAGCCGAGCAAGCCGCTGCGGAGCAGGCGCTGCTGTCACTGGAGGCGGCAGCGGCCGGTGGCGCTACTACAGGCTGATGACCGAGCGGTACGCCAACGTGAACATGATGGGCCCGCGCAGCATGGCGAAGCCGTAGTTGTCGCGGTTGTCGTAGCCGCCGAGGGCATCACCGACGTTCCACAGCATCTGGAAGAACACGAAGTCGTCGCGACGCACCAGGCCCGCGCGGGTCACCAGCGCGAAGCCGTAGTTGAGCTGGGTGATCAGCTTGTTGCCCAGCGGGTAGTTGAGCAGCTGGAACATGGGACCGATGGCGCCCCAGTCGCGGTGCTTGGCGAAGAGCTGCCAGTCGGAGCGCAGGTAGTTGCCGTCGTGCACGACGCCGATCAGGTTGTCGAAGCTGCGCGCGGGCGCACCGCTGTAGCGGTAGGAGGTGACGCTGTGCAAAAGGGCGTAGTCGTTGAACGGTAGATCGAGGCCGATGCGGCCTTCCCAGAAGCCGTAGGAAGCCGAGTTGAACTCGCCCGCGGCCTCGCGCATGCGCCGCTCCTTGCGCGTCATTTGCTCGTTCGCACCGAAGCTCTGGTTGCGCCAGCTGTCGGTGACGCCGCCACTCATGCCGAGCGTGAGCACGAGCAGGCGTAGATCGGCGTCGACTTGTCCGCCGCCGAAGGGCACGGCGGCGATGGCGGAGCCACGCAGAGTCAGCTGGTTCGCCGCGCCGTAGATGTTCTCGCGGTGCTCGAGCGCCCCCTGCACGGCACCGAAGACGACGTCGACGTTGGCGTAGTTGCCGGGCGCGCCGGGCGCAGCCATCAACCAATCCGCACGTTGTTCGGCAAAGGCCGACAGCGGCAGAGCGAGCCCCACCAACAACGCTGCGAAGGCGAAAAGATTCCGCATCGGCATGGCGCCGACGGTAATCGGCTTTGCCGTTACGGGCAACAGCCGCCTGCGTGACCGAGCGTGACTGTGCGCGCCAGTGCGCGGGCTCAGCTGGCGACGAGGGCCAATCGAGCCAGCGCCCAGTCCAGCTCGCGCTGAGCCTCGGCGTGCTCGAGGTCCCCGACCATGCCCTGGAAGCCCTTCATGCGCTTCTCGGCGTGCTCGAGATCTTGCTTGGCCTGCTCGACGTCGACGTCTTCGGCCCGCGCGTAGAATTCCGAGATCAAGCGGACGTTGCTCGCGCCGGCTTCGACGTAGCCTGCGCCGACCGCGACTGCCGTCTGCTGTCCCTGCTTGCGGTACTTCAGCACGCCGGGCTTGAGCGCCGCCAAGAGCGGCAAGTGGCCCGGCAGCACGCCGAGCTCACCGGCCGCGCCCGGCACCTGCACCGACTCCACGTCGGTGTCCAGCTGCATGCCGAGCGGGGTCGCGATCTGCAGACCCAGGGCCGTTGCGCTCTTGCCCTCGTGCTTGTCTTGCGCCACTTCAGCTCTCCATCAGCTTCTTGGCCTTGGCCTTGGCCATCTCGATGTTGCCAACGAGGTGGAACGCCTGCTCGGGCAAGCTGTCGTGTTTGCCATCGAGGATCTCCTCGAACGACGCGATGGTCTCGCTCAGCGGCACGTACTGGCCCGGGATGTTCGTGAAGGTCTGCGCGACGAAGAACGGCTGCGACAGGAACTTCTCGACCTTGCGCGCGCGCTCGACGGTGAGCTTGTCGTCTTCGGAGAGCTCGTCCATGCCCAGGATGGCGATGATGTCCTGCAGGTCTTTGTACTTCTGCAAGGTCTGCTGCACCGCACGCGCGACCTTGTAGTGGTGCTCGCCGATGATCTGCGGGTCGAGCATGGTCGAGGTGGACGAGAGCGGATCCACGGCGGGGTAGATGCCCTTCTCGGAGATGGCGCGCGACAGCTCGGTCGTGGCGTCCAAGTGCGCGAACGCGGTGGCGGGCGCCGGGTCGGTGTAGTCGTCGGCGGGCACGTAGATGGCCTGCACCGAGGTGATCGAGCCCTTCTTCGTGGAGGTGATGCGCTCCTGGAGCGCGCCCATCTCGGTGCCGAGCGTGGGCTGGTAACCGACGGCGCTGGGGATACGACCCAAGAGAGCCGACACCTCGGAACCGGCCTGCGTGAAACGGAAGATGTTGTCCACGAACAAGAGCACGTCCTGGCCTTCCACGTCGCGGAAGTATTCGGCGACGGTGAGGGCCGAGAGCGCGACGCGGGCGCGGGCTCCGGGCGGTTCATTCATCTGACCGAACACGAGCGCGGTCTTCGAGATGACGGGCTCGCCGGTCTCGAGCTTGGACTCTTTCATCTCGACGTAGAGGTCGTTGCCTTCGCGTGTGCGCTCGCCGACGCCTGCGAAACAGCTGACACCACCGTGCGCCTTGGCGACGTTGTTGATCAGCTCCTGGATCAAGACGGTCTTGCCGACGCCGGCACCGCCGAATAGACCGATCTTGCCGCCCTTGCGATACGGAGCGAGCAAGTCGATGACCTTGATGCCCGTCTCGAGGATCTCGACCTCGGTGCTCTGTTCGGTGAAAGCAGGCGCCGCGCGGTGGATCGGCGAGCTGAGCTTGGCGTTGACCGGACCCAGACCATCGATGGGGTTGCCCACGACGTTCAGGATGCGGCCCAGGCACTCGGGGCCGACGGGCATCGTGATCGGTGCGCCAGTGCTCTTCACGGCCATGCCGCGCACCAAGCCTTCGGTGGAGTCCATGGCGACGGTGCGCACGGAGCTCTCGCCCAGGTGCTGAGCGACCTCGAGCACGAGGTTGTCCGGCACGTTGCTGATCGCCGGGTTACTCACCTTGAGCGCGGTCAGCAGCGTGGGCAGTTGTCCCGGCGGGAAGTCGACGTCGACGACCGGACCGATGACTTGGGCAATCCTACCTTCTGACATGAACGTTTCCTCGTGCTTAGTGCGTTCTGGAGATTCGAAATGCTTTGGCGGCTGAGCGCGACGCTGAGAGCCGAAGGCTGCTCGGCGGGTATGTGACTACGCCGAGAGCCGAAGGCTGCTCGGCGGGTATGTGACTTAACCCTTCAAGGCCTCGGCACCGCCGATGATTTCCATCAGCTCGGTGGTGATCGCGGCCTGACGGGCGCGGTTGGCTTGCAGCGTGAGCGCGGAGATCATGTCGGCCGCGTTGTTGGTGGCGTTGTCCATCGCGGTCATGCGAGCGCCGTGCTCGGACGCGACCGACTCGAGCAGTGCGCGGAAGATCTCGACGTTGACGTAGAGCGGCAAGATGGTGTCGAGGATCGCTTGTTTGTTCGGCTCGTAGATGAAGTCGACCGGATTCTGGGCGACGCTCTCGCGCGAGCTCGGGGCGATCGGCAGCAGCTGCTCGAGCGTGACCTTCTGGCTGATGGCGCTCTTGAACTCGTTGTAGCAGAGGTACACGGCGTCCAGCTTGTGGCTGGCGTAGTCGGTCACGATCACGTCGCCGATGCTGCTCGCCTTGTTGTAGCTCAGCGCCTCGTAGATGTTGCTGAAGGTGTGAGCGATCGGCACGTTGCGGCGGCGGAAGTAGTCACCGCCCTTGCGGCCGATGATCGCCACGGTGACCTCGCGGCCCTCGGCGACGAGCTCTTGATACTGGCGGAAGGCCGCCTTGCTGATGCCGCTGTTGAACGCGCCGGCCAGGCCGCGGTCACTGGTGAGCAGCACCAGCATCACGCGCTGGGGCTCGCGCCGAGCCAAGAGAGGGTGCAGCGCCTCGTCGTCGCCGGCACGCGCCGACAACGCCGAGATCATGTCGAGCGTCTGCAGGGCGTAGGGCCGCATGCGCGTGATGCCCTCTTGCGCCTTGCGCAAGCGCGCCGCCGCCACGAGCTTCATGGCACGCGTGATCTTGCGCGTGTTCTTGACGCTCGCGATGCGGGTGCGGATGGCTTTTAGGTTCGCCATGCGATCACTTCTTCTTCGGGTCGAAGGCCTCGCCGAACGCCTTGAGGGCCTTCTGCACCCCGGCTTCCGTGTCGGCGTCGAGCGCCTTCTTGGCGCGGATCTGCTCGAGCACCGGTGCATGCGACGCGCGCACGTACTCGAGCAGCTCGGCCTTGTAGCGCTGCAGCACGGGCAGCTCGTAGTTGTCGACGTAGCCCTTGTTGGCGGCGTAGATGATGATGACCTGGTCGACGACGTCCATCGGCACGTACTGCAGCTGCTTGAGCATCTCGGTCAGGCGTTGACCGCGTGACAGCTGGCGTTTGGTGGCGGCGTCGAGGTCGGAGGCGAACTGCGCGAAGGCCGCCATCTCGCGGTACTGCGCGAGGTCGAGCTTCATGGTGCCGGCGACCTGCTTCATGGCCTTGATCTGGGCGGCACCGCCGACGCGCGACACCGAGATGCCGACGTCGATGGCGGGGCGCTGACCGGAGCGGAAGAGATCCGACTGCAAGAAGATCTGACCGTCGGTGATCGAGATCACGTTGGTCGGGATGTACGCGGACACGTCGCCGGCCTGCGTCTCGATGATCGGCAGCGCGGTGAGCGAGCCGCCGGAGTCGGGCAGCATCTTGGCTTCGAAGCCTGCGCCCTTTTCCTTGGCGTGCTTCTCGGCCTCGTGCTTGGCCTCCTTGCCGGTGAAGTAGTCGGGGCTGTTGCCCACCGGGCCGGGGCGCTTGGGCGCCTGACCGACGGGCACGACCACCCACTCTTCGGCCAGCTTCGCGGCGCGCTCGAGCAAGCGGCTGTGCAGATAGAAGACGTCGCCGGGGTAAGCCTCGCGGCCCGGCGGACGACGCAAGAGCAAGGAAAGCTGACGATACGCCGTCGCCTGCTTGGAAAGATCATCGTAGATGACCAGAGCGTGACGGCCGCTGTCGCGGAAGAACTCGGCCATGGTGCAGCCGGAGTAGGGCGCGATGAACTGCAGCGGTGCCATCTCGGAGGCGCCGGCGATCACGACCGTCGTGTACTCCATCGAGCCGAACTTGGTGAGCTTGTCGACCACGGACGCGACGGTCGACTGCTTCTGGCCGATGGCCACGTAGAAGCAGTGCACGCCCTTGCCCTTTTGATTGATGATCGTGTCGATCGCGACGGCGGTCTTGCCCGTCTGACGGTCGCCGATGATCAGCTCGCGCTGACCGCGACCGATCGGGATCATCGCGTCGATGGCCACGATGCCGGTCTGCAGTGGCTCCGAAACCGACTGACGCGCGATGATGCCGGGCGCCTTGATTTCCACGCGGCGGCGCTCGGTGGTGTTGATCGGACCCTTGCCGTCGACCGGCAGACCGAGCGCGTTCACCACACGGCCCGACAGGGCCTCGCCCACCGGTACGTCGAAGATGCGGCCGGTGCGCTTGACCGTGTCACCTTCGCGAATCTGCGCGTCCGAGCCCATGAGTGCGACACCGACGCTGTCGGCGTCGAGGTTCAGCACCATACCCATCAGCTGCCCCGGGAACTCCACGAGCTCGCCGGCCATCGCCTTGTCCAGACCGTAGACGCGGGCGATACCGTCACCCACCGTCAGCACGGTACCGGTCTCCATGACCTCGACCGTCTTGTCGTAAGACGCGATTTGCTTCTGGATGATCCTGGAGATCTCTTCGGCACGCAGCTGCATCGGCTACCTCTCTATGACTCTCTAACGTGGGAGGCCGCCATCAGCGGCCATGCAAGAAACTCGAGACTCTTCAGTGATTGAGCTCGTCCTTGAGCTCGCTCAGACGGTGCTTGACGCTGCCGTCGAAAATCTGGTCGCCGACGCGCGCGACCACGCCGCCGATCAGCGACGCATCCACGCTGTGCGAGACCACGACCTGCTTGCCTGTCACGCGCTCCAGCGTCTTTTGCAGCTCGCTGAAGTAGGCCTCGGGCATCTCGGTGGCAGTGACCACGTCGGCGCGCACGCGGCCGGAGCGGGCCTGGGCCAGCGCGTCGAACGAGTCGACCAGCTCGGTCAGGTGCGAGAGCCGTCCGTGGTCGACCATCAGCAGCAAGGTGTTGCGCACCAGCTCGTCCATGTTGGAGCTCTGGGCGACGTCGCGCAGGATCTGGTGGCGCGTCTGCAAGCTGACGCTGGGGTTCTCGAACGCGGCGCGCAGATCGCGGCTGTCTGTCCAGCTGCCGGCGAAGTCGTGCAGGTCGCTTGCGACCTTGTCGACCTTATTAGCCTCACTCGCGAGATTGAGCAGGGCCAAAGCGTAACGTCTGCCGAGGATGCCTACGGTCACGCGCGCTTGTCCTTTTCTGGGCCCGGCTTCGCGAGCTCACGTGCAAATGCTTCCGCCAGACGTTTCTGGTCGTCGGCGTTGGCGCTCTCTTTGACCGCGCGCTCGGCCGCACTCATCGCGGCAGCCACCACCTCGCGGCGGATCTGCGCTTCGAGCTGCTCGACCTGCTGCGCGATCAGCGCGTCGGTCTCCACGCGCAGTCGCTTCTCGGCTTCCTTGGCCTCGGCGACGATGCGTGCCTTGTCTTCCTGGGCCGCGCGCGCGATGTCCGAGCGCAGCTTCTCGAGCTCCTGGTCGAGCGTCTTCATGCGCTCGGCGTACTCGCTCGCCAGGGCCTCGGCCTTGCGCTTGGTCGCGGCCGCCTCTGCGATGCCGCGCTCGATCGAGTCGCTGCGCTCCTTGAGGAAGGCGCCGAGCGGCTTCTTGGCGCCGCGACGAATTATGTACACGAGCAGGCCGAAGTTGACGATCGAGCCCCAGAACTGAAACTTCTCTTCGCCGAAGGCGATCTCGTGGAAGGAGAGCTTGCCGTGCGCGCCGTGCCCTGCAGCCGGTTCCGCCTCGGCGGCTTCCTCGGCGAGCGCCACAGCAGGCACCAGCACGCGGGTCGCGCCCAGCGCGAGGATCAAAAGCCAGATGCGCAGCATCACAGCACGCTCCTTCCGAGCAGCTTGCCGGCGATCTGCTTGGCCAGGGCCGGCACCTCGCGCAGCAACCGCTGGCGCACTTCGCCGGCCTCGTGCTCGAGCTTGTCCTTGGCCTGCTTCTGGGCCGCCATGGCCTCAGTGCGGGCCTTCTCTGTCAGCTCGCGCGCCAGCTTCTGGGCCTCGGCGCGCAGCTTCTCGCGATCCTCGCCGCTCGCTGCTCGCACCTTGCGCAGCTCGCCCTCGAAATGCGCGCGCTGCTTGGCCACTTCCTCTTCCATGCGGCGCGCGTCTTCCTTGGCGCCGGCCGTGGCCTTTTCACGGGCGTCGAAGACTTGCAGCACGGGCTTGAAGACAAGGCTCTTCAGGACCAGGAAGGTCGCGAAGAAGATTGCGAGCTGCACGAATAGCGTGGCGTCCAGGTCGATCACGGATCCACCGGACAAGATCACGCCCAATGCGACAGAGCAGAGCATGGGAGTCTTCCTCGTTCGGCCCGCGGTACTGCTGTACAGCCGCCGAGACGTGGGTGGCGCTCGGCATTCGATGCGGCTCCAACACGGAGCCATGCCAAGCGGTTTAGGCGCGCGCTGTTTAGCAGCGGGGCGGTAGCGAGTCAAGGGATGACGCTCGGTGTCGTCGGGCACGCCACGGGTCGAAACAGGGAGCTTTCGGCGGGAATTGCGCCAAGACACAGCCAGTCGAGCCTCTGCGGGTGCGCCGAGCTCGGAGAGCACCGGGCCGGCAGGCCGCGATCGCCGCACCGGTCACGGTCGGGGTGCCGAAGCCGCTCATATTAAGGATAGGCTGGCAGGCCAGATGAGGCCGGTTCAGATCGCAAGCTGTGCGCTGCTCATGGCGGCGTGGGGGTGCTCCGCGGGTAGGCACGCGGCCGAGGCCGTGCGCGACGCGGGGCGTGATGCGGCGCGGGGTGATGCGGCCGCTGTGCTGGCCGTGCCCGATGGAGGTGCCATGCTCGCCGACGCGGCGTCGAGCACCTCGCAAGGCGGCAGCTCCGACGCCGGGCCGGCCCCCGTGTGCGCACCGGGTTGCGCGAGCGCCTGTCCCCAGGGCTGCTTCGACCTCGGCGCGTGCAAGAGTGCCGGCACAGGCAGCTTGGCCTTGCACCCGAACGTGTTCACGCTCGGCGTGGTGCTGACCATGGCAGCCGCGCCCAGCGAGGCCGAACTCTTCTACCG
>DASVHQ010000201.1:0-30271 GCA_036382515.1 Polyangiales bacterium
TTTCCAGGCTCATGCCCGATCACCGCCTCAGGTCGAGGTCTGCCGAAACGCGAACACAAGGAGTTGCGTCCGCTTGTCGAGCCGCACTTCGGAATCCTCTGTGAGGCGGCGTTGAAGCGTCGGAGCGATCACGTCACGAACGTGGGAGCACGCCGCCTGTTTGATCGCCTCGGCGGAGTGTTTACGCACGGCGTCAGGAGTGGCTGAGCCACATGCAGGACTACTACGCGGCAGCGCTCACGGCGACGCTCCCGCAGTAAGTGTTTCCTTGCCGGTCAGTGCATTGGCGAGCAGCCGCCGCGACGAGGGTCACGGCGCGGAGGGGCGTGGGGTTACGAACCGTGTGACCACGCCGGGCGCAGGTCTGGTTCGTGGTCTCTTGACCTCGGAGCCGCCCTGGGGATCGATCCCGCCCATGCGCAGAAGAGCCACCAAGAAAGCTAAGTCACCGGAGACCACCAAGCCTGCAGCTAACGGCGGCAAACCCATGGTAAACAAGTCTGTGGGGCTCTGACGTGGCCGAGGGGAAAGAAACCGAGTCGTCCTTGCTTGACGACGCAAAGGACGCCTTTCGCGCTCGGATGCGCGACCCGTTCCTGTTCTCGTTCGTGGCGTCCTTCTGCGTAGTCAACTGGAAACCATTGCTGTTTCTCGTGGGTTCGAAGTGGGATCCGAGCACCCGTTTCGATATCGTCGAGAGTGCCTGGGGTTGGAGCTGGGGCTGGCCGCTTCTATCTGCGGCGGTGTTCAGTGTCGGGTATCCGTGGTTGGGTGGCTCCATCTTGCTCGCACGCACGGTGATTCGCGCGTACTTCGAGACTTGGACCGCAAAGCGCGTCAGCCGGTCGGAGTTGGCGGCAACGCAACTCGCTCGGAACCTCGCGGACGACAAGCGCGAGATAGAGCTTCGAGGGAGGATCGCTTTTGACGAAGTGGAGCGGCACGAGAACTACATAGGGCTGTCGATCCGGGCGCAAGCACTGGAGGACCACGTTCGCGAAGTCTGGCGGTTTGCTCCGCCCAGTGAACAGGGCTTCTCGGTTCTGTTGTTGCCAGTGATCGGGTCGATTACGCCTCCGTGTTTCATCCACCTAACGGACCGGGGAGCAGCTCAGCGTGTCGGGTCGTTAGCGGAGCGCAAAGACCTTCGTTTTGCTTACGCGCTGCTCGGCCCGCAGCTTGTGCTCGCGTTCCCGCCGAACGGCAACGTCCCTTGGCCGGTCACCCAACATCCGGATGCGGTGAGGCTTGTCGCGGCGGACCGAGGGAGACTGAGGGCAGCCGATCCGAGCGCTCCCGGGCCTCTCCCGACTGCCTACCTTGAGAGGGTGAACCCCACTGAGAAATGGGGTCGGTTCGAAGTTACCTCGCCGTAGCGCAGGCGTATCTCTGGTCCCAGACGGAAGGCCGTACCGGCGTGGCGCGCTGGGGCAGGTCTGCCGATCGCTCGGAGGTGTCCGGGTGCGGTGCCAGGCTGCCGCGCGCGCCACTCCGCCACTTGCGGAACACGGCGACGCCAGACAGCACCCGAGGAAGCCCGAGCTCCGCAAAATCGGCTCGGATGCGGTCGCAAGCCCGCGTAACACCACCGCCCCGCTTCGCACGAAGAAACATGCCTAGCTCGCGCGAGTGCGGTGCCGCAGGCTGCGTGATCGCAGACGCCCACAATAAGCGCGTTGCAGCTGCCGCGGCGTGCAGTGCACGCCGACGGGAGTGATCTCCAGCGCGTGTCCAGGGCCGATCCGCATGGCGAGGCCGCATCGACCACGCCACTTGCGCCAGCGCAACCATGCAGCCGGAAGCACGCGCCATGGGCCGCACTTGGCTTGCCGAGTGACATACGAGCCCGTATGTGATGTAGTGAAAGCCAAGTGGGCGGATGCCCGAGGTGCTGCATGCGGACGGAACTCGACGACCCAGCGCTGTTTTCGTTCGACGACAGTTTCGCCAGCCTCGTGTTCCTCGAACGGACCGAGCCGAGGCTGATCGCGAGAGTTCGTGAGGCGTTCGAGGAGAACCGCCGCTTCTGCCAGGAGCATGTGCGGCCCCTGGCGCTGTCCACGGACCTCGCGCTGCAGCGCGACCCGAGCGCGCTCGCCAACGAAATGCTGGACGTGGCGATCAAGCACCGGCGTTTCTCGCGCTTCGTGCCGCGCATGCTCGGGGGTCTCGGCGATGGCACGGCGATCGCACCGATGATCATGGCGGAGGAGACTGCGGCGGTCGATCCCGGCTTCATCGGCGTGCTCTCGGGGCATGGCCTTGGCATGGTCGCGCTCGGCTACACGATGAACCTGCGCTTGCTCGACTGGTTCGCCAAGCAGACGGTGCAGGGTGAGCTGGGCGGGCCGCGTTTTCTGATCGACTGCGCGATCACCGAGCCGACCGCAGGCACCGACATGGAAGAGGTGGAGCTGATCACCCAGGCGAAGCTGATCTGCGAGGCCAAGCGCGTGGAAGGCGGCGCACGCCTCACCGGACGCAAGTGCTTCATCAGCGGCGGTCACTTCGCGAGCCACCATCTGATCATCATGCCGTTCGACCGGCGCGACCCGGTGGGGACCGCGGGTGTGTTCATGGTGCCGAGCGACGCACCGGGCTTCTCGCTCGGCAAGCTCGAGAACAAGATGGGGCAGAAGGCCGGGCCCGCGAGCGAGCTCGTGTTCGACGACTGCTTTGTGCCGCAGGAATACATCGTGGTCGATCCGCGGGACCACGCTAGCTCGATCCTCGAGCCGCTCCTGCTTGGCGTGCTAGGCGCCACGCGTGTGTACGTGGGCGCGTGGGCCACAGGCATCGGACGTGGCGCATTCGAGATCGCGCTCGAGTTCGCCAAGACCCACAAGTGGCGCGGCAAGACGCTGATCAACCAGCAGTTCGCGCAGAAGGCACTCGTCGATATGTTCGTGAACGTGCACAAGGCACGCAGCACCTACCTCGAGGCGATGTTTGCGCTGATGAACGCCAGCGGTGGCGGCGGCGCACCGGAGTTCACCGGCTCTGCCTGGTTCCGCGCCCTCTACGACAGCTACCCCGTGCGCAAGGCGCGTCATTCGGCCGGCGTGCACCGGGCGCTGGTAAAGCGCACGGGCAAGCACAGCGACGCGCAGCGGCGCGTGCAGTTCTATTCGAGTCTCGCGAAGGTGGTGGGCTCGGATCTCGGCATGGAGAACTGCCATCGCGCGATCGAGCTCATGGGCGCCGCAGGCGTGCGCCACGGCGCGGGGGTCGAGAAGCTGTTCCGCGACGCCAAGCTCTGTCAGATCTTCGAGGGTACGAACCAACTCAATCGGCTGCACATGCTGCAGCACCACTTCGTTCCACGGATTGCCGCGATGGAGGTGTTCTGATGGCCTTGGGCGAACAAGATCGGCAAGCCGTGGAGCAACTGGCGCGGCGCTTTGCGCAGGATGCGCTTGCAGCCGTGGAGCGCGAGGACGATCGCTACCCATTTGCACCGTGGAACCGCGCAGCATGGAGGACGGCGGCCGAGCTGGGCTTGCCCGGCTTGGCTTTGCCAGAGAGCGTGGGAGGCAGCGAGCAGGGGCTGCTCACGCTGGCGCGTGCGCTCGAGATCGTGGCGCGCGCCGAGGCCGGTCATGCGACCGTGCTGCTCACCCAAGCGCTCGCGCGGGCGACTGTAGTCGCGCTCGGGCCGCAGTCGTCAGCGGCACGCTGGGCCACGCTGCGCTCCGACGCGCAGGAGAGTCTGCTGGCGTATCCGCTGTATGAAGACCCGGAAGAGCTCGGCGACGGCGTGCGTGCGCGCCGAGACGGTGCGGGCTTCGTGCTCGACGGGCAGCTGCAACAGCTCTCGTGCTTGCCGATCGCGCAGGCTGTGCTCGTGCCTGCGCTGCTGGTCGACAGCGGTGAGCAGGCTTTCTTCATCCTGCCCACCAACACGGCCGGCGTCAGTGTGAGCGAGCCCATCGTGACGCTGGGCCTGCGCGCTTGTCCCCTGGCCGATCTCACGCTGGCCAACGTGCGCGTGGAAGCGGCCGGGCGCTTGGGTGGGGCCGATGCTGCTGCAGCGTATGCACGCACGGCCGAGAGCTACCGGCCCGCGCTGGTGGCGGTTGCGCTGGGTGTGCTCAGTGCGAGTTACGATCTGGCGTTTGCCTATGCGTGCGAGCGCAAGCAGAGCAAGCGCAACATCGTGCTGCACCACATGGTGCAGGAGATGCTGGCAGGGATGGCGAGCACACTCGACCTTGGTGCGCTCACGCTCGAGCGGGCGTGCCAGCTGGCGGAGCAGGGCGGCGGCAGTGGCACCGAGCTTCTATCGTTCCAGGAAGTGCTGTGCACGCTCATCACGCGCGTGTCCACCGATGGCGTGCAGGTGTTGGGTGGCAACGGCTACATGCACGACTACGGGCAAGAGAAGCACATGCGCGACGCAAAGCAGTTGCAGACCGTGCTTGGCTCGCCCACCACGCGCCGGCTCAGGATTCTCGAGCGCAGGCTGGCACGGGCACAAGCCTAGGAGGCGGACCATGGATGACGGGGCAGCGCAGCGGCTGGACGACGCGGAGCAAGATGTGCCCAAAGCGGAGCGCCGAAAGGTTCCCGAGTCGGGTGCGCCCTGGAACGACGTCGAGAACGTGATCTTCACGCGGCGCAGTGTGCGGCTCTACCGCGACAAGCAGGTGCCGGAGTACCTGGTGCGACGCATGCTCGAGGCTGCGCGCTACGCGCCCAGTGCGGGCAACTGCCAGCCGTGGCGCTTCGTCGTGGTCCGCGACGGCGTCATGCTCGACGAGATGACAGGCTTCATCCGCGAGAAGATTGGCTTGGTGAGCACGTGGCTCGACTACACGCGTCCCGAGGGCCGCGCCAAGCGCTGGGTGACCGAGCGCTTGATGCGCCTGCGCCCCAACGACGTGCACCCCACGCCGCTCGCGGCGTTCTCGGCGATCGCCGATGGCAAGCTCGCGATCTGGCACGGTGCACCCACGGTGATCTTCCTGCTCGCCGACATGCGCGGGGCCGGCTCGCCGCTGCTCGACGCTGGCATCGCCGGTCAGAACATGGTGCTCACGGCGCACAGCATGGGGCTGGGCACGTGCTGGGTGAGCTTCGCGAAGGTGCTGGAGATGAGCAAAAAGTATCGGGACATCTTGCAGCTCAAGCACCCGTACAAGCTCGCGACCAGCATCGCGGTTGGCTTTCCGCGTGGTGTGCCCGATGGCTACGTGCCGCGCGAGACTCACGAATCGCTGTGGATCGAGGATGGCGGCAAGACGCGCGTCGTAACCTGAGCCGAGGAGCAGAGCATGAAATCGTTTCTGACAGCGAACGACCAGAAGAGCATGCCCCGTTTCGACGGCGGCGACCCGAACGTCTCGATGGGTGAGGTGTTCATCGACGATGCCAAGTGCAGCGGCTGCAAGCTGTGCGTCGAGACCTGCCCCGGCAAGGCGCTGGAGCTGGTGGGCAAGACGCAGGTGCGTATGGTGGCGGCCGATCCCGTGCCGTGCGTCGCTTGCGGTGACTGCGTGGCGATCTGTCAGCCGGCGGCGATCACGTTGGTGCGGCCGCACGTTTACGGTGGCTACTTCAGGTCGCTGCATCGTGGGGTGACCTGCATGCCGCGGCGGTTCTGAGCGCTGCCACGTTGTTGCGGTCGTCCACGATGTGGCGCGCCAGACCCGCCTCAAGCCTGCATGAGCCCCTGGCTTCTCGACGAGAAGCTCACGACGGTCGGTAAGCCTTCGCCGGTCTTCAGGTTCGTGAACACGACGGGGCGTTGTCCGCGCTGCACACGGGCGTCCCGGTCCATCACCTCGAGCGAGGCGCCGACGTGAGGCGCCAGGTCGATCTTGTTGATTCAGGGCTTGCCGGGCATTTTTCCGTTACCGGTCGTCGCGGCCACCTTATTGGTGCAGCTCACGGCGGCACCGAGCTCGTTGCTGCTGATCATGCTGTCGCCGTTGTTGTCGGTGAACAGCACGTCTTGGTTGCACACGAGGTTCTGGCCGCTGACCACCGGGGGCTCGCGCAGCTTGTTCGCGATCAGCATCGCGTTGTTGCCGAGCACCGTGACCTTGCCCCAGATCTCGCACAGCGCGACGCTGACGTTGTTGCCCTTGATCGTGAGATCGCCCTCGATCACGCAGTCCACGAGCGATGGGTTGTTCTTGTCGATCGTGACACTGCCCTGCACACGGACTCCGCGTACGCGCGCGTTGTTCTTGTCGATGTTCAGGTTGCCGCCGAGCACCGACACCAGAGGCCCGTAGCCGTAGAGCGTGACGTTGTTGCCATCGATCGTGACGTCGCCCATCACGTCGACGCCGTCGTTCTTGTCGTCCACGACGAGCACGACGTCGTTGCCTACGTCGTGCACGGGTCCGTCGAAGCTCTCCACCGACACGCCCCCGGTCGGATAACACAGGGTATTGATCACCATGCCGCTCGCATCGAGAAGCACGTCGGCGCGGCCGTCGTCGCCACAGCTCGTCTGTGGTTTCACGCACTGTGCGTCGACCATGAGGCACTGATCTCCGTTGGGTGTGGCAGCTGTCGAAATCGCCCCGCTCCCGTCGACCCCGCCGGCATCTGCGCCCGCGCCCGCGCCTGTGCTCACACCGCTGCCCATGCCAGCGCTACCGCCAGGGCTGCTGCTGGAGCCGCCGATCACCGTGGTCGTGTCGCTCGCGTACGGCAACGAGCTCGGATGCGCACTGCTGCCGCAGCCGCACGACAGGCACGCGATCCACAACCAAGTCTTGCTGCCGAAACGCGTCATGTCGGGTCTCCTGCTTTCGGCGCGCATGCGCTGCGCGCACGGTGTCGTGCGGTGTCGTTTCTGGCCTCGTTCCACGCCGCTGCCATCTTCCACAGTGGGCCGCGGCGGTTGCCAGGTTGCAGACAATCGACGCGCGCGCCCCACCCGGCGCCGTGGCGAGTGCTTCGCGGGCCCCCGGGCGAGCCTGCTGGCGCAACTGGCGCCGTCAGCGGCCCCAGCGCACGGTCGAAACCGTGCCGCTGATCACCTTGATCTGATTCAGCCCGTCGGGGTTCGAGATGAAGACGCCGCCGCGCGACGACGCGAACGCCACCATGCGGCAGTCCGGCGAGAACGCGGGGTCCTGGTTCACGCCCTGGCCCTGCGTCAGGCGCTTGTACTCGCCCGTCTTCACGTTGAGCGTGACGATGTCGAAGCCGCCGCCGTCGCGGGCGGAGAATGCGAGCAAGGGCGTTTGCGGGTCCATGCACCACGCGGGGGTCTGGTTGTGGCTGCCCTTGTAGGTCAGGCGCTGCAGGCCGCCGCCCTCGGCGTCCATCACGAAGATCTGCGGGCCGCCGTGACGGCTGGACACGAAGGCGATCTTGCCGCCGGGGCCGCACGCGGGGCTGACGTCGATCGCGGGGTTGTTGGTGAGCCGCCGCTGATCGCTGCCGTCGAGCGCGGCGCTGTAGATTTCGCTGTTGCCGTCGCGCGTGGACGAGAAGTAGACGCGGCCGCCGCACACCGACGGGCCCATGTTGAGGCCGTTGCCGCTGATCACCGGGCGCTCGCGGTTCTTGGTGTTGGTCAGGTACGAGCCCATGTCGGTGAGCATCGAGTACCAGACGCCGGCGTTGGCGCCGAAGCTCGGCAACATGGCGTTGCCGCGGCCGCTGCTCACCCGGTACTGGTTGTGCCCGTCGAAGTCCGAGGCGTAGATGTCTTTGCGGCCGGGGCCGACTTTGCGCGCGAACAAGAGGTGCGTGCCGAACGAGCCGCTCTTGCCGGTGAGCACGCGCAAGATCTCGTTCGCGAAGTCGTGCATGAAGCCGCGCAGCTGCCCGGCGTTGCCATGATAGGTGTGGCTGAGCACGGGGCTCTCGCCGCGCGCCAGCTCGTACAGGCGCATGTCGACGTCGCCGTTCGGCATGACCTTGCCTTTGACGATGCCCTGCGCGCCCACGCTGGACCACGGCGTCTTCTGGATGCCGAGTCCCTCGGCTGCGAGGTTCGCGATGAACGAGCGGTTATCGAGCACCTGGAACAGCGACGAGAGCGTGAGGTCGTTGCGGATCACCTCGGCGCCATCTTGGCTGCTGTTGTCCAGCAAGTTGGGCACGGCGATGCGATACAGCGCGCGTTGCGGCGCGTTGATGTCGATGGTCGCGTAGGTCGGCAGCGGCTCGTCGGCCGCCGGCGCGCCTTGCGACCAGCCGGCCCCAGGCCAGAGCAGGGCCGCGCTCGACATGAGCAGCGAAAGGAGCATGGCGACTAGGGAGAGCTTGTTGGGCCGCGTGCGGTTCAATCTACACCTCTAGTGCTGGCGATTATGCCTCGCGGGCTCGCGCGTCAAATTCGCGAAGCTCCGAGCGGCAGTCAGTTGGCGTTGGCGCCATCGAAGCGGATGGGCTGCACCCAGCCGCGGCTGTAGCGGTCCGTCAGCTCCGGCGGGTACGCCGGCAGCGTGGTACCTTGCGCCTGCAGCTGGTTGATGCGGTCTTCCACGGACTGATCGAACGATGGATCGCCGCTGGACTTGGTGATGCGGTGCGGGCCGACGTGCAGGTCGGAGGTGATTTCGATGCTCGCCGTGGCGCGGAGGTGGCTGGGGTCGGCGATCGTCGTGGGGATCGTCCAGCCGCGCTGGAAGAACATGCGCAGCTGGCCCGCGTAGAGGTCCCCGGCTTGCGCCGTCGTCTCGGTGCCGTCGGCCACGCCGTTGGGGTCGCCCTCTTGCTCCTGCTGTTGAGCGATCTCGGCGAAGGTCTGCGCGCGATCGCCCAGCCGGGTGAGCAGGTCTTGGGTGGCGTTGTCGGGCACGGGCCCCGCGTCCGGCTTGTTCGGCTTGGGCGGCTCCATCACCTTCGACACGGCGACGCCGGGTTGTGGTGCGGTCGACTTGATCGGGACCTTGCGGCTCGGGATCTGATGCGGGTCGAGCTTCTTGCCGAGCTTCACGAAGCGCGCCTCCACCACGTGCTCTTCGATGATCACGTTGTGGGGAGTCTTGCCGACGCCCGTGGCCGACAGGAGCGCCAGCGCGGCCGCGATCGCGCCGGGCACCAGCACGTGCGCAGAGATCGCGGCCAAGACGCCACCCACGGCCATGCGCCCGCTGACGTTGCGCGGTCGCAGGAGCGAAGGGGGACGCAGATCGAGGCCCTGCATCGGCAGGACCATGCTGTTGCGAGGGTTCATTCGGAGGCCAGGGGGTCTGTCACCAAGCCTAGCTTGGCGATGCCGCCCTTGCGCATCAGGGCCATCACTTTGGCGACGAAGCCGTAGGGGACGGTCTCGTCGGCCTGCAAGTACAGCTCGCGCTCGCGCTGCAAGCGGGCGTTGTGGGTGAGCGCATCTTCGAGCTTGTCGAAGGGGATCTCGGTCTCACCCAGGAACACCTTTTGGTCCTTGGTGATGGTGAGCAAGAGCTTCTGCTCCTCGACGTCCATCTGCGCGGCGTGTGCCTTGGGCAGGTCGACCTCGATGCCGGTGGTCATCATCGGGGCGCTCACCATGAAGATGATGAGCAGCACGAGCATCACGTCGACCAGTGGCGTGACGTTGATCTCGCTCAGTGGTCCTTTGCCGGAACCTCCAGACATGCCCATGGTGGTGCCTCCCGTGATTACGCGTCCGCGAAGAACTGTGGGTTGCTTCGCGGGGCTGTGCCTCCGCGAAGAGCCGCAGGCTGCTTCGCGGGTATGTGCCTCCGCGAAGAGCCGCAGGCTGCTTCGCGGATATGTGCCTCCGCGAAGAGCCGCAGGCTGCTTCGCGGATCAGTGAAAGAACTCAGCCCGCGAGGAAGTGACGACGCACGATGTTCAGGTAGTCGCTCGAGAAGTTCTCCATCTCGGAAGCCAGCACGTTGATGCGCCTGACGAAGTAGTTGTAGGCCATGACCGCGGGGATCGCGGCGGCCAGGCCGATGGCCGTGGCGATCAGCGCTTCGGCGATGCCGGGCGCGACCACGTCGAGGCTGGCGTTCTTGTGCGAGCCGATGTTGATGAACGAATTCATGATGCCCCACACCGTGCCGAACAGGCCGACGAACGGCGCCGTGGAGCCGGTGGTGGCGAGGAACGGCACCATGCTCTCGAGCGTGGTGACCTCGTTGGCCGAGGCGCGACGCAACGCGCGGGCGACGTTGTCGATGTCGCCGCCGTAGTGGCGCTGGCTGCGGCTGCTCTCGTCGGAGCCGCCCAGCACGCGCGCCAGCTCCACGTAGCCGGCGTGGAAGACGTTGGCTACCGGCGCGCGGCGCTCGCGAGGAATGCTCGCGTAAAGGCTCTCGAGGCGCTGCACGCTCCAGACGTTGCCTTGCTCCGTGTCCCAGAAGCGATCCAGGAAGCGCGAGCTTTCGCGGCTGGCCTGCGCCAGACGCACGACCTTCGCGCCGATGATGAACCAGCACACGACCGACATGCTGACCAGCATGAGCAGCACCAGCATCACGACCGAGGAGGCGTGGGTGATGAGCTCCCAGGGGTCGAGTGCCGTGGCACTGCTGCCCGCGGACAGCGTCACCAGATTGGCAAAGATCACGTGGTGCATGGTTTCACTGGTCCTCCGCAGCCAAGGTTTTGACCACGCAGGCTGCTCGCTGTCAATTGACGCGTCATCAGCCTTGCTGCTTGGCGGTGCGCAGCGCGGCGTCGAGCTCGGCCTCACCGACCGCGCCCACGCGGGAAAGCACGATGGCACCACTGGGCGCGAGCACGTAGGTCGTGGGCACCGTGCGGACGTGCAAGCGCTTCACCAGCGCCTCGTCGCTCATTCCGACGGGATACGTGATCCCGAGCTCCCGCGAGGCCTTCACCACCTCGGCCTTGCCCGGGAGGTCGACCGCCAGGCCGACCACGCGCACACCGCGCGCTGCGGCTGCCGACAGCATCGGAGCCTCGCGGCGACACGGTGCGCAGTAGCTCGCCCAGAAGTTGAGCACGGTGACCTGGCCCGGTGCGCCGCTGAGCACGAAGTGCGAGCCGTCGGTGAGCTCGGCCGACACGGCGGGCAGATGCTCGCCCACCCCGAAGGTGGCGGAGGGCCGGATGTTCCTGCTGAACCAGAACACGCCCACGAACAGCAGCACCCACGGCAGCGCGCGGCGCGTGAAGGTGAGGAAGCTGCGTAGGCTGTCCATGGGGCGACACGATGCAGTCACTTGCCGCGGTCGGCAAGCCCTTTGCATGACCGGGCGCAGCGCTCAGGAGCCGCAGGCGATCAGGGCCACGCCCGCGACGGACGCCAGCGCGCCCGAGATGCGCCCCCGGCCCGGGCGCTCGCCGAGCGTCAGCATCGCCATGGCCACGGCGAAGAGCACGCTGGTCTGACGCACTGCGACCACGTAGCTCACGGGCGCGGTACGCATGACTTCCAGCACCAGGATGTAACTCAGCTAGGTGAGCACGGCGCACGCGCTGATCAGCAGACCACGCCCTCGCAGCTCGCCGAGCAGCGCGCGCTTGCCCACGCGGCGCAGCGCCAAGGGCAGGCACACCAGCGCCGAGCCCGCCGTGAACAGGCAGTAGAAGATCGTGGAGGCGGGGACGGGGCAACTCCGCGCCACGGTCTGCAAGAGCTGCATCGCGCGCTTGTCAATCACCGAGAACAGCGCCGCGAGCAGCAGCATCTGGTAGGCTGGGTTTCGGTTAGGCTGGCGGCGCGTCGCCAGGGCCCGTCGCGGACTCTGGGCTGGCACAGGAAGTCGACCCATGGCGCCCGAAGCAGACCCGCACGACGATCTCACCGACGACGCGCTCACCGGCTGCATCCGTGTCTGGCAGCGGCGTCGTGGGCACCGCTACTCGCTCGACGACGTGGCCACGGCCTGGGTTGCGGTGGCGGCCTCTGCCGAGGCGCGTGTGTGTCTCGATCTAGGCTGCGGGCTCGGCTCGGTGCTGCTGATGGCGGCGGACCGCTTGCCGCAGGCGCGGCTCTTCGGCGTGGAGGCGCAGCCGATCGCTTACGATCTGGCCACGGCCAACATCGCGCGCAACGGGCTGCAGGAGCGCGTGAGCGTGCAGCAGGGCGATCTGCGCGACCACGCCTTGATCGACGGGCTCGTGGCCAGGGCCAGCGGCGGCGAGGGCTTCGATCTCGTCACGGGTACGCCGCCGTACATGCCGGTGGGCACGGCCACGGCATCCCGCGATTCACAGCGCGCGCACGCACGGCTGGAGCTGCGCGGTGGTGTGCCCGAATACCTGCAGGCAGCGGCGCGTGCGCTCGCGCCGAGCGGTCTCGCCGTGGTTTGCGCGCAGGCCGGCGCCGAAGGCCGGATCGCGGCCGCGGTGGCGCAGCTGGGGCTGTGCTGGCTGGCGCGCCTGGACGTGATTCCCATGGCGGGCCGCAAGGGCCGATTGTTCGCCATTCATTGCTTTGCGCGCCCTGCGGGTGCACCTGCCGTCCTTTCGCGGGTGCTTGCGAGCCACTGCGTCGAACGTGCTGCTGACGGCGGCGGCCCATGCGTGCTCGGGCCGCTTTTGGCCCGCGATGCGGGCGGTGCGCGTACTGAGCAGGCGTATGCTCTGCGCCGCTTCTTCGGTCTTTCGCCCGAGCAACCTGAGCCTGCGAGCCCGCCGTTGCGCGAGCGCAAGGCCGAGCTGCGCACCTTCGCGCCTGCGGAAAAAGCTGCCAAGCCCGAGCGGGCGGGGCTAGGGTGAGGGCGGCCATGCCTGAACCACGCACCACGCGACCGAAGAAGTCCGCCTCGCGCAAGTCGTCCAAGACGCCCGCGGAGCCGGCTCCGCCTCCGCCCCAGCGCCAGCGTCGCTCGCTCACGCAGCGTGGCGGTGCGATCACGGTCCGGGGCGACCAGGCGCTGTCGGCCATCCTGAGCAAGGCGCTCACGGCCAGCTCGCAAGAGCCGCTCGACGACCTCACGCACGGCTTTCACACCTATCCGGCGCGCATGCACCCCGAGATCGCTTCGGTGCTGGTCGCCGAGCTGAGCCAGCCCGGTGAATCGGTGCTCGATCCCTTCGTGGGCAGCGGCACGGTGCTGATCGAGGCGCTCGCGCAGGGCCGGCGCGGCGTGGGCGTCGATCTCAACCCGCTCGCGCTGCGCATTGCGCACGTGCGCTGTCAGCTGCGTGATCGCGCCGCGCGCTCGCGCTTTTTGCGCACGCTCAGCGCGGTTGCCACTGCGTCCGAGGACAGCGTGCGCAGCCGCGCCGTGGTGAAGGTCCCCGTCGAGCGCTCGGAGCGCGCGTTCTACGATCCGCACGTGCTGCTGGAGCTGTCGGGTTTGTGGGGCGAGATCGGGCACGTGACAGAGCCCCTGGATCGCAACGCGCTCGAGGTCGTGTTTTCGTCGCTGCTGGTCAAGTTTTCTCGGCAGCGCGGCGATACCACCGAGGAGCTGATCGACAAGCGCATCCGCAAGGGCCTCGTCACCGAGTTCTTCGAGCGCAAGGGTCAGGAGCTCGCGCAGCGCTGGGAGGCGCTGTACGAGAGCGCACCCCGCGACGCCACGGCGGTGAAGCTGGTCGCAGGCGATGCGCGCCGTCTGGCCGACCTCGCCCCCAAGGGCTACAGCGCGGACCTGGTGCTGACCTCTCCCCCGTACGGCGGCACCTACGACTATCTGAGCCATCATGCGCGCCGCTACGCGTGGCTGAGCCTCAACGACGAGCCGCTGCGCACGCACGAGATCGGAGCGCGGCGCAACATGTCACAGGTCACGGGCGCGCTCGGCCGCTGGGACCGCGAGCTGTCGTCGGCGTTGCTGGCCATGGCGTCGGTCCTGGCGAAGCATGGCCAGGTCGTCTTGTGGATGGGTGATGCCGACATCGGTGGCACGCGCGTGGCAGCTGACGAGCAAGTGGAACGGCTCGCAGCGAAGGTCGGTCTGCGTGTGTTGGCTGCGGCAGCGCAAGCGCGCCCCGACTTCCGCCGTCCCGAGCCGCGGCGCGAGCACCTGCTCTTGCTCGGCCACTCACGCTGAGCGATCGGCGTCAAGAAATCGACCTACGTGTGCCGGTTGCGCGGCCTGTGCGTCGCGTGAGCGCGTTCCTCTCTCGTCCGATTTTTTGACCCATGGAGGCAGTGCCCCGATGGTTGTCGCGTGGACCAGGGCGAACGCGCAGAGCTTTGTGGGCACGTGATCGACGAGCGCTATCGCATCGTGCGACGCATCGGCCTCGGCGGCACGGGCGTGGTGTTCGAAGCCAACTGCACCTTCGATGGCTCGAAGGTCGCGATCAAGACGCTGCGGCCCTGCTTCCTCAACCACATCGACCTCGGCGCGCGGCTGCGTCGTGAGGCCGAGGTCTCGCGGCGCGTCGCGCATCCGGGCGTCATCAAGGTGCTCGACGAAGGCACGCTCTACGACGGCTCGCCCTACGTGGTGATGCCGCTGATGTACGGCGAGAGCCTGGCGCGCTTGCTCCTGCGCATGAACGAGCTGCCGCAGCTCGAGGTCGCGGCCATCGCCGCGCGCGTCGCGACGATCCTGCACAGCGCGCACTGCGCGGGCTACGTGCATCGTGACGTCAAGCCCGAGCACATCCTGTTCAACCGCAGCGCGACCGGTGACTTGACCGTGCACCTCCTGGACTTCGGGGTCTGCTCGAGCGCGGGCGCCGACGAGCAAGAGAAGCAACGCGAGTGCGGCAAGGTATTCGGTACGCCGAGCTACGTGTCGCCCGAGCAAGCCTCCGGCCATGCCAACATCGACGGTCGCGCCGACCTCTTCTCGCTCGGCATCGTGATGTTTGAGGCGCTGTCCGGCCGGGTTCCATTCTCTGGCTCGACCGTGTCGAAGCTGCTCTTGCGCATCATCCGCGACGAAGCGCCGCGTGTGAGCGCCGTGGTGGACGGCATCGACCCTGCGCTCGATGCGCTGGTCTCACGGCTTCTGGCTCGCGCCCCGCAAGACCGTCTGCCCTCGGCGCGTGCCCTCTCGCGCACCCTGTCCTCGTTCATCGGTGACCGCACACGCGTCGAGCGCCGCCTGGCCTCGATGCTGAACGAGACCTCGAGCATCGCCGACACTGCGCCCACCGTGCGCTGCACCGTGCCCGAGCAGCAGGTCGCCTGAGGTCGCCTGAAAGGGTCGGGTCGCCCGGCAAGGCCGCGGGGAGGGCCGCGTGGCCTGCGCGCAGCCGGCCGCCAAGCACCCCTGCGCGCTCCCGCAGGTGTCTGGGAGCCAGTCGGCGCACGTGGCCGCGACCCGACGCGACCTGCCCACTGTGCGCGTCGCACCCACGCGACCGCACGCGCTCGCGCCGCCATGCTTGCTTCCGCCGGCCCGACAACGCTAGCCTTGTCAGTCGCACGAGCCCAAGCACGCACTTTCGCGAGCGCTCGTCGCGACCCAAATGCTCAAAGATCTCGTGCAGAGCAAGAACGCAGTGCCGGCGCTGGTCTTATTGGCCCTCGCCTTCTTCCTGGTGCTGGTACCCGCGTTCACATCCATTCCGGCGCCTTGGGTGCCGGCGCTGTTCGGCCTTCTACTGGGCGTCGGCTCGGCCGTCCTCGCGCTGCGCGGCGTCGGCGCAAGCGAAGACGACTTGCTGGCGATACGCACCGGCGCCAAGGCCACGCTGCGCGGCCAGCGTCCGTCGCGGCCGGCCTACGCGTCGCACGCCGTGGCCGACATTCTCGACGTGCTCGACAGCGTGGCTGCGGAGGTGGAGAGCAAGACTCACCGCGTCAGCGAGATGGAGCAGACGGCCTCGAAGTCGCACGCCGAGGTCGATCGCCAGAAGAAGGAGCTCAGCGAGGCCGAGCAGACGCTGAGCGCGCAGCTCGACGCCTTCACCGTGGGCCTGAACGAGCAGGCGGCGGCAGCCGAGCAAGCCACGCGCTCGATGGCCAACACCGCCGACGTGCTCAAGCAGCTGGCGCAGAGCGTGGAAGTGCTCGCGCAGAGCGCCGAGGAGTCTTCGTCGTCCATCCTCGAGATGAAGGCGACCAACGACGAGGTGGCCGAGAACATGACCAACCTCGGCAACAGCGTGCGCGACACGGTCTCCTCGATCGAGGAGATGACCTACAGCATCAAGGAGGTCGCGCGTAACGTCGACTCGCTCGCGTTGATGACCGAGGAGACCTCCTCGTCGATGAACGAGATGGACGTGTCCATCGATCAGGTGCAGAGCAACGCCCACCAGACCTCGCGCCTCTCCGAGCAAGTCGCCAAGGACGCCGAGCGCGGTGCAGACGCCATCGGTCGCACGATCCACGAGATCAACCGCATCAAGGAATCGTCGTCCGATGCCGTGTCCGCGATCGTCTCGCTCGGCAAGCGCATCAGCGCCATCGGCGACATCCTGAACGTGATCGACGACGTCGCGGAGCAGACCAACCTGCTCGCCCTCAACGCCGCGATCATCGCCGCGCAGGCGGGCGAGTACGGCAAGGGCTTCGCGGTCGTGGCCGACGAGATCAAGGAGCTGGCCGAGCGCTCGGGCACCTCCACCAAGGAAATCGCCGGTCTGATCAAGACGATCCAGGAGGAGACCAAGAACGCCATTCACGCCGTGGAGCGCGGTGCGACCACCGTCGACCGTGGCGTGGAAGTGAGCGCCGAGGCGGAACAGGCACTCAAGAAGATCCTCGACTCGTCGCAGAAGTCGACATCGATGGTCGGGGCCATCGCGCGCGCCACCGTCGAGCAGGCCAAGGGCAGCAAGCAGGTGACCGATGCGATCTCGCGGATCGCCGAGACGGTGCAACAGATCGCGGCCGCCACCGCGGAGCAGGCGCGCGGCTCCGAGCTGATCATGAAGAGCGCCGAAAAGATGCGCGCGATCACGCAGCACGTGGAGCGCAGCCAGAAGGAGCAGGCGCACGGCGCCCGCCAGATGACGACCTCGGTCGAGAACATCTCGCAGATGGTCAGCCAGCTGCACAAGTCGCAGCGCCAGCAGTCCAAGACCTCCGACGAGACCGCGCAGCTGCTGGATCGTATCGGCACGCTGACGCGCAGCCAGGAGAAGTACCTGGGGTCGCTGGCAGGCGCGGCCGAACGCCTGCACGGCCTGGCCCGCAAGAATGGCGGCTGACCCCGGCGGTGCGGGCGGGTAGGGCTCCGGCGGCGCATGCAGCTCGCCGGGGAGGGATTATGCGGTCGCGGCAGCCTGGGCTGTGCTAGATCAGCCGCACCTCGTCATGTTCGACATCGGATTCGGTGAGCTTGCGGTCATTTGCATAGTCTTCATCATCGCCGTGGGGCCCGAGAAGCTTCCCGGAATGATGAAGACCATGGGCAAGACCATGCGCACGCTGCGGCAAGCCAGCCGTGACATTCGTACGTCCACGGGCATCGACGAGCTCCTGCGCGACGACATGCTCGATATGCCGGCGGCGCGCCGGCAGTACAACCCGCCGCCAGGGCCCGTGCTGGTGAGCCGCGTTCCGTCCTCCACCGTGACGCCAATCGGCACGCCAATCGGCACGCCAATCGGCACGCCGATCAGCACTCCGGTCGAGCCTGTGTCCACGCAGAGCGCAGGCGCCGCGCCTGCAGCGTCTGCGCCGGTGCCGTGGCCGCCTGTCGGCATGTCCGCAGCGCCTGCGCCGGTGCCGTGGCCGCCTGTCGGCATGCCCGCAGCGCCTGCGCCTGTGCCATGGCCGCCTGTCGTTGCCAGCAGCAGCAGTGTGCGCGCGCCCGTGCCGCCGGCCGCGGCTGCGGCTGACAGCAGCAGCGGCAGCGCGCCTGCCGACGCCAGCACGGCCAGCGCTCCGGCCCCCAAGGACACGGACCGCGGCTGATGGCAGCCGACGAGCCAAAACCCGCCGACGAGTCGCACGCCGACAAGCCGATGAGCGTGCTCGAGCACATCGGTGAGCTGCGCTCTCGGTTGATCAAGGCGCTGCTGGGCACGATCCCCGGCATGTGGCTGGCCTGGGTGTACAAGGAATACTTGCTCGACTTCTTGCTCGCGCCGCTGGCGCAGGCCTGGCGCAGGCTCGGCCTCGGCGAGCCGACCGTGCACTTCTCCAACCCGGTCGATCTCTTCGTCGCCTACATGAAGATCGCCGTGATCTGCGGCCTGCTGCTGTCGAGCCCCTGGGTCTTCTATCAGCTCTGGGCGTTCGTCGCGCCCGGCCTGTACCGTCGCGAACGCTTCTACGCCGTGCCGTTCGTGATCGCCTCGACGGTGTTCTTCGCGGGCGGCGCGTTCTTCGGTTACGCGGTGGTGTTCCCGGCCGGCTTCGAGACGCTCCTGGGCATGTCGGGCATGCTGCCAAGCGCTGCGATCAGGGTGCAGCCGACGATCATGCTCGACGAGTACATGACCTTCGCGACGCGCATGCTCCTGGCGTTCGGTGTGGTCTTCGAAGTACCCGTGATCGTCTCGTTCCTGGCCCTGGCCGGCATCGTCAACTGGAAACAGCTGCTGGCCTTCGGCCGCTGGTGGGTGGTGATCGCGAGCATCATCGCGGCCGTGCTCACCCCGCCGGACGTGGGCTCGCAGATGATGATGCTGATCCCGCTGGTCGTGCTGTACTTCATGTCGGTGGGCGTGGCCTTCTTCCTGGGCCCCAAACCCCCTCCCACACCGCGCAAGGCGGCGGACGGCGCCGAGGTGCTCTGAATGCCGGCGCTGCGCGTGTGGCCCGTGCTGCAGGCGAGCTTCGGTCTACTGCGCGCCCGCCCGGTGGTGACGCTCGCGCTCGGCACGGCCATCGTGCTGTCGCTGAGCTCGGTGTGCTGCGGCCTGGGGCTGATCACCACGCCGTGGTTCATGTGCGAGCTGTTCGCGCTGCAGCTCGCCCAGGCCTCGGGCGCCGCGGTTTCGCGCACGCTGTCGTGGATTGCGGCCAGCCTTTTGCTGCTTGGCGCCGTGCTCTTGGTCTGCGCCGTCGCCGGGCTCACGCTCCTGGGCACCGCGCCCGAGCTGCTGGTCTTCGAGGCTGAGCCGCTCGGCTTGTCGCTGCTGGCGCGCAGCACGCCGTTCTACGCTCTGCTCGCCAGTGGCGTCGCGGTGATGTTCGTGCTGCCGTTCCTGTTCGCTCCGCTGATCTTGATCGAACATGCGGCGAGCCTCGACAGCGCCGTGCTGGAGAGCGCGCGGCGCGTCATGGCGGGGGGCCCTGGCCAACACGCACGCCTGTCACTCGCCGCGCACGCGCTGCAGGTCGCGCCACCAGCTCTGGTCGCGCTGGCCACGGCGCTGATCGATCCCGGCAGCGTACCGCTGGCCGCGCTGTGTACCGTGCCGCTGCTGTGTGTCACGGTGCCGCTCGGCCAGGGCATGATCGTCTGCGCGTACGTGCAAGGGCGCACGGCGCGCAGCGGCTCCGAGCCGTCGGAGCCTGATCTCTCGCACGCCGCAAGCGCCCCCTGCGCCGCCGAGCAGCGCGCCCACCGGCTCACGAAGCGGTCGACGCTGGCCTTCCTCGGGCTCGCGCTCTTGCCGATGTTGTCACTCCTATTGCTCGGCGCATCGCTGGTACGGCCTTCGCGCGTCGCGCGTGGTACGGCGCCCACGGGTGTGCTCGTGGCTGAGCTCGTCGTGCGCACGCCGCGTGCACAGCGCATGGTGCTGCCCGGCACGGCGCTCGAGGTCGTGGTGAGCCCAGGCAGCGTGCGCGTTGTCGCCAGCGACGGCGGTGGCGTGGGCGAGCTGTCGCTGCGCTCCGGCCAGCCGATCGAGCGCGTGCGCGTGCTGCGCGTGCGCGATGCGTATGCCATCGAGGTGCATCAGCTCGGCGCTCGCAGCTCCGTCGCCACGGTGGATCGCTCCGGCGTGCGTCTGGACGACGACCTGCGCGTGCGCATGGTCGACCGCGTGGTGCCGTGGGGTCTAGGAGTGGTGCTACTCGCGCTGGTGCTGACCGCTGTGCTCACGCTGCCGGTGCTCGACGGCCTCGCCCGCGCGCGCCTGGCGCACGCGCTGCCTCACGGCTACCGCCCCGCTGCCGATGTGCTGGAGCTGGAGCTGCGCCGCAGCCTGCGCCGCGTGGGCGTCGCGGGAGCGCTCCTGTGGCCGCTGTCCTTGGCTGCCGTCGTCGTCGGGTTGCGCGCGCTGGGCGTGCTCTGATCACGGGCCGCCGCTCGCGCCACACATGCTAGCCTGCGACGCATGTCGGTCACCGAGCTCGGCGCGTCTGGCTCCGGCGCCGCGGCTGCATCGCAGCCCGAGGCCTTGCAGGCTGCGCTGCGCGCCTACGAGCTTGGCGACTTCGCCAGCGTACGTCGTCTCACCGCGCCGCTCGTGGCGGCAGCCGGGAGCGAGCACGCCGAGGCTGCGCGACAGCTGCGCGCTCGCGTCTCGGTCGACCCCATCGCGCTCGGCGTTCTTTCATTCGCGTTCGCCCTCATGTGTGTCATCGTCTATGTCTATGTGCCGTGACGCTCGACCGACCTCGCGCGTAGTCCCCGTGCTGCTTGCGCTGTCGCTGTGTGCGAGCGCGTGTGCGGGTGCAGGTGCTCGTCCCAAGACCGCGCACGATCTGTCGCCCGGCTCGCTCTATCCGCTCGGCGTCGGCTACGCGTGGTCCTACGACGTGGACACCGGTGACGCCCAACCGACGCTCGCGGTCGCGCGCGTCGTGCAGCTGCGCGATGGCATCGCCGAGGTCAAGACGGCCACCGACAGCCTGCTGCGCTACCTGGTGCGCAGCGACGGCATCGAACGCGCCGATCACAGCGGTTACCTGCTCAAGGCGCCCATCGGTCCGGGCGCTAGCTGGGCCTCGGGCACGGGCCTTGTGGCCCGCGTCGCACAGTGGCACCTAACGCTCGACACACCCGCCGGTAAGCTGAGCGATTGCGTGGTCGTGGACGAGCAGAACGCGGCCTCCGGCCAGCACGTCACCACCACCTACTGCCCTGGTGTTGGGCCCGCGCTTGTGGTCTCGGAGATGGAAGTGCGCGGTCAGACACTGCGCGTGGTGGCTCGGCTGCGGGGCTACGCGCTCGAAGCCTCCGCCGCTCCTTGAAATCGTGCGTCCGCCGGCCGCCCGGCCGGGAAATTGGCTGTCATCTCAAGTACATTGCTGCGCGAAAATTTTGATCACCGCGTCGCTTTTCAGCTTGCCGCAACCACGCCTGGTCACCATGCTCGTAGTGTAGAGCTCGCCTCGCCTCGTTGCAGACGGCCCTGTTGTTGCAGCGAGCCGGAGCGGTCTGGACCACCGCGGCTTGCATGCAGGCCAGCCGCGGCGCCCGCTTAGCGCCTGCCTTGGCCCCATGACGCAGTCCATCCCGCCCGCCGCGAACAACTACCTGCTGTTCTCGGACGTGCATTTGGGCGCAGATCTGGTGCAGCACACGCGGCCGTGGACCGCGTCGCGGCTGAGCGAAGCGCATCGCATCGATCACGATCTCGGCGCGATGCTCGACCACTACCGCGAGCAAGCCGACCCCGAGCGGCCGTGGCGGCTGATCATCGCGGGCGACTTCGTCGATCTGGTGGGCATGTCGATCTCTGCGAGCGAGAGCGCCGCGTTGCGCTCGCCGCTCACGCAGGACGAGGTCGCACATGGTCTGGGCTCGGCCGAAGATCGCGCGGCTTTCAAGATGCGCGCAGTCGCGCAGCGCCACGACAAATTGTTTCGGCGGCTTGCGTGCTTCGTCAAGGCTGGCCACTCGCTGGTCTTCGTGCGCGGCAACCACGACGTCGAGCTGTACTGGGAGTCGGCACAACGAGCGTTCATCGATGCGCTGATCGATCGCGCCGACCTGTCGCCGCAGGGGCTCGATCGCAAGCTCTTCGAGTCGCGCATCGAGTTCCGGCACTGGTTCTACTACCTGCGCGGTTTCCTCTACGTGGAGCACGGCCACCAATACGATGCGACGTGTGCTTATCACCACTGGCTCGCGCCGCGCGATCCGCGCGATCCGAGCAGCATCCACTACTCCTTCTCCGACATCCTGGTGCGCTACGTGGTGCGGCCGACCCGCGAGCTATCCACCGACGGTCACGAGAATAAATCGATCTTCGACTACCTGCGCCTCGGGTTCTCGATGGGCGTGCGTGGTTGCGCGATGCTCGGCTACCGTTTCTTCAGCGCGGTCGGTCGCATGGTGGCCACCTGGCGCAACCACGTCACCGAGCACACCGCGCACATCCGTGCCGAGCAGGAACACCGCATGCAGCAGATTGCGTCGGTGTTCCGACTGAACATCGACAGCTTGCGCGCGCTCTCGAAGCTGTGGGCGATCCCGGTCACGGGCACGCTCTACGCGATCTTTCGCAGCGTCTTCCTCGACGGCCTGGCGGCTGCGTTGATCTCGGGCGCCATCATTACCACGCTGGGCGCGTTCAACGTGCTGCCACTGGCCTGGCTACCCGTGATCATGGCGGCGGTCATGCTGGGCATTTTCATCTACATGAAGAGCTGCCGCGTGCTCGAGCCCGTGGCCGCGCTGCGGCGTGGCGCCGACAAGCTCGCTGATCTCATGCCCGCTCGTTACGTGGTGATGGGGCACACGCACAAGCCCGTGATGGAACCGCTCGGCGCGCAGAGCACCTACGTGAACCTGGGCAACTGGACCGCGGACCTCTCCGACGACCACGCCCCGCCCGCGCCCTGCACGCATCTCGTGATTCGTCACAGCCCGTCCGGCAAGCCCGAAGCGGCGTTGTGCACCTGGGACATGGCCCTGGGGGTGAGGGTGCTCATCACCGACGCGCCGGCGCTTGCGCCGCGTCCGGTGGCGGCGCGCGACAGCGGCCAACCAGCCGACGCTCCAAGCCCGGTGGCAGCTCGCTCCGCGGTGGTTCTGCCGCCGTCCGTTTGAGCCTCGTTTGAATCGGCCGTGGGCGCCCCAAGACGCTGCAAATTCGCCTGGATTTCCAGGGGATCGGCAGCATTTGAGGGTTGCGTGTGCGGGTGCGAAAAGGTACGCTCGCCGCCACGCAACACAGGCCCCGTTCTTGGGGCCGAGCCAGCGCGCCGGGCTTCCGTCAGGCACGCGACCAAGCCAACGGCGAAACGGGGCGCTTCGCCCCCCTCAGGGGTTTCTTGTTCCAGCATGGCGTCTGAGTACGGAGAGGGTTCCATCCAGGTCCTCGAGGGTCTGGAAGCGGTGCGCAAGCGCCCAGGCATGTACATCGGGGATGTGCACGACGGCTCCGGCTTGCACCATTTGGTGTGGGAGGTCGTCGACAACGCCGTCGACGAGCACTTGGCCGGGCATTGCCACAACATCCGCATCACCGTCCTGAGCGACGGCGGCGTGATGGTGGACGACGACGGTCGCGGCATCCCTGTCGGCATCATGCCCGACCGCGGCGTGAGCGCGGCCGAGGTCGTGATGACCGTGCTGCACGCTGGCGGCAAGTTCGACAACGACAGCTACAAGGTCTCCGCCGGTCTGCACGGCGTGGGCGTGAGCGCCGTCAACGCGGTCAGCGAATCGGTCAAGCTCGAGATCCACCGCGAAGGCCACGTCTGGTTTCAGGACTACGCGCGCGGGCGTCCGCTCGGGCCGATGCACGCAGCCGGCAACAGCGATCGCACCGGCACCAAGGTCACCTTCCATCCGGACCGCGAGATCTTCACCTCCTGTGAGTTCTCCTTCGACATCCTGAACACGCGCTTGCGCGAGATCGCGTTCTTGAACGCGGGCTTGTCGGTGGTGTTCGAGGATCAGCGCATCGGCCGCACCGAGCGCTACAAGTTCGAAAACGGCATCCGCGAGTTCATCACGCTCTTGAACAAGGGCAAGGCGCCCCTGCATCCGGATGTGATCTACCTGCGTGACACGCGCGACACGGTCGAGGTCGAGATCGCCTTGCAGTGGAACGACTCGTACGTGGAACAGGTGTTCTGCTACACGAACAACGTCCACAACAAAGACGGCGGCACGCACCTCACGGGCTTGCGCGCCGCCCTGACCAAGACGGTCAACAACTACGGCACGAGCCACAACATCTTGAAGGACCTCAAGGCGGGCCTGTCGGGTGAAGACGTGCGCGAGGGCCTGACGGTCGTGCTGTCGATCAAGCACCCTGACCCCAGCTTCGATTCGCAGACCAAGAGCAAGCTCGTCTCGAGCGAGGTCAAGGGCATCGTCGAGACGGTGGTGGGCGATCGCTTGGCGCAGTACCTCGAAGAGAACCCGGACAACGCCCGGCAGATCACCGAGAAAGCCGTGCTTTCGGCGCGTGCGCGCGATGCCGCCCGCAAGGCGCGCGAGATGGTGCAGCGCAAGGGCGCGCTCGACATCTCTTCCTTGCCGGGCAAGCTCGCCGACTGTCAGGAAAAAGATCCTTCGCTCTCCGAGATCTACATCGTCGAGGGTGACAGCGCCGGTGGCAGCGCCAAGATGGGCCGTGATCGCAAGAGCCAGGCGATCCTGCCCTTGCGCGGCAAGATCTTGAACGTCGAGCGTGCGCGCCTCGAGAAGATGCTGGGCAGCGAGCAGATCGGCACGCTGATCATGGCCCTGGGCTGCGGTGTCGATGGTGGCGGCAACTTCGAGATCGACAAGCTGCGCTACCACCGCATCATCATCATGACTGACGCCGACGTCGACGGATCGCACATCCGCACGCTGCTGCTCACGTTCTTCTATCGGCAGATGATCGAGGTCGTCCGGCGCGGTTACCTCTACATCGCGCAGCCGCCGCTCTACAAAGTCAAGCGCGGCAAGAAAGAGCTGTTCCTCAAGGACGACACAGCGCTCGCCGCGTTCTTGCTCGATGCGGGCAGCGACGGGCTCGCGGTGCGCACGCGCGACGGCGGCATCACGCTCACCGGTCAACCGCTGCGCAACCTGATGGACGAGCTCTTGCGCTTCCGCGAGCTGCTGGGGCGCCTGCGCCGCTTCGCCGACCCTGCGGTGGTGCAAGCCGTGGTACGCGACACCGGGCTCGACGTGGACGCGCTGCACGATCCCTTGCGCATGAGCGCTGCGCTCGCGCAGCTGGAAGCCGCGCTCACGAAGGCCGATCCGCACATGGCCTTCAACATCGCCGTCAAAGACGACGTTGACCACAGCTGTCAGAAGATCGAGGTCGAGATTCGTGCGGGTGTAGCCAGCCGCACCTCGAGCGTGGATCACGCGCTGCTCAGCACGGTCGACTTCCGGCGCCTGCGCGAGCTGCAGGGCGCGATCTCGGCGCTCGGCCGGCCGCCGTTTCTGGTGGGCGACGGTAAGGACGATGATCTGAGCGAGGTGCCGGACGTGGACGCGCTGTGGTCGTTCATCGACCAGCGCGCGCGCAAGGGCATGCAGCTGCAACGCTACAAAGGGTTGGGTGAGATGAACGCCGACACGTTGTGGGAGACCACGATGAACCCCGAGACGCGCGTGCTCTTGCAGGTGCGCATCGACGACGGCATGGAAGCCGAAGAGATGTTCAGCATCTTGATGGGCGACCAGGTCGAGCCGCGCCGCGAGTTCATCGAGCAGAACGCGATGAACGTGCGCAACCTCGACATCTAAGAGCGGAGCGCCACGCCGCCCGTGAAGATCGCGAGCACGAGCGTCTTTGCGTGGGCGGCGTGCCCGAGCACCAGCTCGAGGTAGTGCGACCAGACCGACTCGCAGATCAGCCCTGCAACGCTCGGGAGCGTGAAGAGCGCATACAGCACGCGGCGCAGCGGCGGACTTACGTGTGTCTCGGGCGACCGCGCCGGGGCGGCTGCTGGCAGCATTGCCGGAAGGCTATCACGCCGCACGCCGCAGCGCGGCATTACGCAAGGGCTGCGCGCAGCAGCCCCGTGCTCACGCGCGAGCGGTCTGCGACTCGGGGCGGGCGGTGAGCGCACACAGGAGTCGATCGTGAATCTGCGCGAACGCGCCGTTGGACATGGCCACGACGGTGTCGCCTCGCTCGGCCATCGCCACGACGCGCGTGAGGATCGCGTCCACGTCGGGCGGCGCTTCCGCCAGCCGGCCGTGCGCGCGTAGCTCCGCAGCCACCTCGTGCACGTCGAGCCGCTCGTCTTGCGCGATGTCCGGCCGCCCGACGGGCGCGAGCAAGGTCACGTCGGCGGGCAAGAACGCCTGGGCGTAGCTCGCTTGGTGGATGCGCCGACACGCTGTGGCACTGCGGGGCTCGAACACCGCGAACAGCTTGCCTTCGGGATGCCGATTGCGCAGACCGCGCAGTGTTTCGAGCACGGCCGTAGGGTGGTGAGCGAAGTCGTCGTAAACACGTACGCCCGCGGCGATGCCCCGCAACTCCTGGCGACGCTTGACGCCCGCGAAGCGGGTGAGCGCGCGCGTTAGCACGGGCATCGGCACGGCGGCGGCTTCGGCGCAGAGCGCGAGTGCAGCCAAGGCGTTCTTCAGATTGTGCGCGCCCGAGAGCGGAGTCAGTAGCCGACCGCACGCACTGCCACCGATGAACAGGTCGAAGGGCAAAAGAGCGCCCTGCGCAGCCACCGGTGCGGCCAGCCAGGTGGGTGTGATCTCAGCTGTGTCCTCGCCGTCGAGCGCGTAGTAGACGACGCGGCAACGCGCATACGCGGCCACCGCGCGCACCTCGGCATCGGCGGCGTTGGCCACGAGCAGGCCATGCTCCGGAATGCGCTCGACGAAGCCGCGGAACGCTTGCCGGTAGCTCTCCATCGTGGGGTAGATGTCGGCGTGGTCGTGCTCGATCGCTTGCAGGATCGCGACCTCGGGCGCGTAGTGCCAAAACTTGGGCGTCTTCTCGAAGAACGCACTGTCGTACTCGTCGCCTTCGACCACGAACGGTGTGCCAGGCTGCGCGAAGCGGAAGCTCTCGTCGAAGCCCAGTGGGATGCCGCCGATCAAGAAGCCCGGTGCGAGCCCCGCGACCTCGAGCAAGTGCGCGACCAGCGTCGTGGTGGTGGTCTTGCCGTGCGTGCCGGCGATCACGAAGCTGCGTCGGCCGCGCAGGCAGTGCTCGTGCAGGGCCTGCGGAAACGAGGTGTAGGTCATGCCGCCATCGATCGCGGCACGGGCCTCCGGATTGCTCGAGCGGCACACGTTGCCGACCACGACCAGATCCGGTCGCGGCGAGAGGTGTGCGGGATCGTAGCCCTCGCGCTTCTCGATGCCCCAACGCTCGAGGGCTTCGCCCATGGGCGAGTAGAACGCGCTGTCGCTGCCTGTGACTCGGTACCCGGCCTTCTTGAGCAGGCCAGCGAGCGATCCCATGCCCGTTCCACAGACGCCGATCAGATGAGCATGCATGGCCTGGAACCTCTCGCTGCGCGTTGCCGCCGATCACATGGTCTTACAGCGGCGGAGCCTTTCTCGCCAGATTCACGAGGCTTTGCCTGCCTACACGTTGACACTCCGTCCGCGGGACCCATACTCAAATCACGGTCTGTTGCATGCCGAACAAAGAGCGCAGCTCGAAGCCTTTCACGGAGCGGGTCAAAGACCGGCTCCGTGACTTGGCAGACGAGATCACGGCGGTGCTCGAAGGCGCGCTCAACCCCGTGCCTGCACCTGTGCCCGTGCGTATCCGGCGGCGCTGAGCGCTCGGCGCTGCCGTGCAGCAGGCTGCCTGCCTACGAAGCTGGCCACGAAGCTGGCCACGAAACTGGCCAGCAAACGGCCGCTGTGGGGCGCGCTCAGCGACCGGCTTTGCGCGTGTAGCGCATGCGCAGGTCGAAGAGCACGTCGTGCAGCAAGCGCTCTTCCTCGCCGCTGAGATTGCCCCGCGTCTTCTCTTCCAGAAGGCCCAGGATGTCGATGGTTTGCCGGGCCAGCGGCAAGTCCTCGCCGCTCGCACCATGGACGTGCTGACCTTCGCCCAGGTGGATCAGCGCGGAGGCGTTGAGCGAGAGCACGAAGATGTCGAAGCGCATCGGCTGCATGCCGTCGGGCTCACCGGCCAACTCGCCGGCCAGCTCATCCGCCTCTGACTTGGTCTCGTCGTGCTCGCTCATGTCGCGGTCCTTTCGGTCGGTTCAGCTGGCAGGCTCGGTCTCGCTGGGTTCCGGCTTCTGCACCTTGTCGCGCAGGTCGGGCAGCTTGTCGAGCAGGTCGCGGTACGTCTTTTCGTCGAGCCGGGATTGTCTGACTCATTTTCGACAGTTTGGTGGGTTGGTGGTGGCCCGTTGCGCGGCCGCGCGCTGCACTCCGAGCTGCGGAACCGCTCAGAACAGGCCGATCGAAAAGGCGAGCGCACCGAACGGCTCGCCGAGGCCCCGCCTGCGGTTGATCACGATGCCGTAGTCGACGGCGATCGGCCCGACCGGGGTTGCCAAGCGCAGACCCGCGCCGGCCGTGGGGCGCAGCTGGAACGGGTTCATCATGGCCGGGTCGGCCCACAGGTTGCCGAAGTCGGTGAACAGGCCGGCGCCGAGTTGGCCGTAGAGCGGGAAGCGCAGCTCGGCTTTGAGCAGCATGAAGGCATCGCCGCTGCGCACGATCGCATTGGGCGAGAGCTTGGGGTCGGTGATGATCTTGTCGGCGATGTCCTGCGGCACCATCTCGTCCTGGTAATAGCCGCGCATGGAATCGACACCGCCCAGGAAGAAGGCGCGGTCCGGGTAGGTCTTGGAATCGTGGATCAAGTGCACGATGCGCCCGATGCGCACCTGGCCAGCGAAGACAATCGAACGGCTCAGTGGCACGTAGCCGCTGCCGGTGACCTGCAGCTTGAGGAAGCGACTGACGAACTGCGTCTTGTCGGCGGTCACCGTCTGGCTGCTGAGCGTGGTGGCCAGTTCGGTCGAAGCCGACGTGAAGAAGCCCTTGGTGGGCGTGAACGGGCTGTCGCGCTGGTCGTAGCTGATGCCTGCGCGAAACGCGGCCAGCGTGGTGTTGCCCTCGGGCACGCGTAACAGGCGCTTGAGGCGCGGATCGCTCGTCATCGCCAGGTAGTCGTTCAACGCCTCGTGCACGAACAGCCCGACGTCGTTGTTCTCGAGGTCGGCGGCTTCGGTGACGGTGACGCGGTGCAGCGGCCGCTCGCTGAAGGTGAGCGTGCCGCCGTTCTTGTCGAGGCCGAAGTCGCGCTCGTTGTGGCGCACGTGCACCAGATCGAGGGCCGTTCTTGTCGAGCCGAAGCCCGGCACGCGCGGGATCACCGTGCCGAGCGAGATGTTGCGCTCGAGCCGGTCCTCGAGCGACAGCGCCTCGAAGCGGCGCCGCAGCTCCGGGCTCACGAAGAACAGCTGGTGCGCGAACTGCGCGCGCAGCGTGAGGCTCACCGCACGGTCGAAGAGGTTGCGGTAGCCGTATTCGAAGCCACCACGCACGCCCTGGCCGGTGCTCACGCCTGCGCTGAAGTCGAGGAACTGGTTGCGACGCTCGTTCACCGTCACCAGCAGTGGCTTCACGCGCGCGGGCAGATCGGGATCTTGCATCGCGACCGAAACGCCGGTGAACACACCCAGCGCTTGCAGGGTTTCTTCGCTCTTGTGCGCCAGGGAGGGTTGGTACAGGTCACCGGGCTTGAGCGCGATCAGACTGCGGATGAAGGCGACGCTCGTGCGCTGAGTGCCTTTCACGACGATCTCGCCGACGTGCACGGGGAAGCGCTCGCTGATCTGGAAGGTGACCGCGGCGCGCGAGCGATCGTGCGAGAACGCCACGCTCGGCTCGATCTTCACGAACATGTGGCCGCGCTCGTTGTAGAGGTTCTGCATGCGCAGACGCGCCTCTTCCAGGCGCAGGTACGAGAACCCGGAGTTCTCCGTCAGGCCCGATGCCAGGAGCAGCTCGCGCTCACTGACCAGGCGCTGTCCCAGCAGCACCACGTCGTGCAGCAGCGTGCGCGGGCCCTCGACGATCGGGATGTTCACCGTGGCGCGGCTCTGGCCGACGCGCTCGATCACGGCAGGGCCGACCTTCACCGCGAGAAAACCATCGGCCTGGTAGAGCTCGGTGATGTGCTTGATGGCCTCCTTGTACGTGGGCTCGTAGTACGTGCCGGCCGGATTCTCGGCCATGGGCCGCGGCACCTGGCGCGCGGGTGTCTGCTTGCCGGTGGTCACGCGGTCCACGGCGTCGGAGTCGACGACCTGGATCAGATCGGCGTTGGGCAGGTCCTCTTCCAGGTAGCTCACCAATTGGTCGTGCAAGAACTCGCGCGGGAAGTGCCGTGCGCCGGTGAAGCCGACGTCGACCACTTCGATCTGGCGCCCGGGCGCGATCCGGATGCGCAACCAGGCGTTGCCAACCGTGTGACTCATCAACCGTGCGACCGACACGCGCGCATCGCGGAAGCCGTGACGTGCATACAGGTCCTGGACGCGGCCGGGCAGCGCGTCCAGCGTCAACCCGGTGAGGCGCTCGCGCTCCAGCAAGAGCGCATCGATCACGTCGCGCGTCAGCAGCGGTGACGCGCCCAGGACATCGAACGCGTACTGCGGGCCGACGTGCGCGGGAAACGTGACCTTGGCCGACTCGCCGCGGATCGTCAGAATCGGCGCCTCCAGGCTCGCTTCGAAGTAGCGATGCTCGTGCAGGAACGTCTCGCCCTT
>DASVHQ010000202.1:0-58249 GCA_036382515.1 Polyangiales bacterium
TCGATGCACGCGCTCGCGTGGCGGGTCACTCGAAGGTGCTCAACCCGCGAACCATCTTTCGCACCGTGGCCGCACTCTTGGCTCTTCGGGTCCGGCGTTGAAGGCACGATATGTTCCCGTTTGAGGACAGGCCGAGCGCCGAGAACGGCCCTTCAAACCTCCGCGCAACATATTGATTTAATAGCTACTTAACCCTCGCTTGAGGCATGACCTGAGCGCGCGCTCAACGTGCTCAGATTACTCACCCTGGCTGATGCCAATCGCAAGATGAGCATGGAGATCCACTTCTACAACACCACCGGTGCGCCGCTGCCTTCGAGCGCTGGCGTCAAGATCTGCACCGTGGAGAAGCACCTGCGCCCCAACACGGCAACGGTGTCGTGGCTCGGCACGGAGCTCGGCATCAACATTCCTCCGATGGCCCAGGACTCGCTCGCCACCGGCACGTGCACGCCGCAGAACCAGACCGGCGACATCCACGTCATCCGCTCGTGGCCGCACATGCACCTGACCGGTCGCAAGATGGAAGTCACCATTCTGCGCAAGGACGGAACCACCGAAGCGGTGAGCCCGGCCGGCGGCTGGCCGTTCGACTTCAACAACGAGCTCAGCTACCCGACCTCGTACGTGGTGCACCCGGGCGACCGCGTGCAGACCGTGTGTCACTACACCAACCCAGAGGCCCGAGCGATCCAAGTCGGCTTCGAGAACCGCGAGGAGATGTGCTTCAACTTCACGCTGGCGTATCCGGCGAAGGCCCTGGTCAACAGGGGCTTCGCGGGGTCGACGAGCCTCACGAACTCGGCCACGGCCTGCCTGTACTGAAGCGCGGCGCAGAACACCACGCAACATGCGAAGCGGCCCGGGCTTGACCTCCGCCGCCGAGCGCAGAGACTTGCGCCATGCATCGAACCGTCGTGTGTGCGGCGCTACTGCTTGCGCTCGGCGCGAGCCCCGCGTCAGCTGGACCGGTCGAGGCGCTCAACGGCGTCTTCATCAATCCGAAGAACCCGAAGAATCTCGCGCTGCGCTACCTGAATGGTGGCGGCGGCATGCTGCTGAGCGATGACGCTGGCAAGAGCTTCCGCTTGCTGTGCAACACCGGCGTCGATCCTCAGGTCGGTCGCGATGCCTCCGCGATGATGATGCGCGCCGACGGCTCGCTCCTGCTCGGGGTGTTCGACGGGCTGTGGGCGGGCGACGACAACGCCTGCGGTTGGGCCAAGGTGCCGGCGTTCGAGGGGCAGTGGGTGGACGACTTCACGCTCGATCCGCTCGACCCGAGCATCACCTACGCCATCACCAGCGCGGGCGGCAACCAGAACGGCATCTACCAGAACGACGGCAAGAGCGCGGCTTGGACGGCGCTCGGCACGCAGGACGCGATCTTGATCGGCCGGCTGCACGTGGTCGCGCTCGGTTCCGGCAAGCGTCGCATCTACGAGAGCGCGGTGCGCGGCACCTACGACTCGGTCGATCCGACGACCGGGCAGATGATCTCGGATCCGAAGTACGTGATTCGGATCTCGGACGACGCCGGCAAGACCTGGACCGAACACGAATTCGGTCACACCGACGGATCGCTGCGTTTGCTCGCCGTGGATCCGCAGAATCCCGATCGCATCGTGGTGACCGTGCAGCGCGGCGACAGCACCGCGCCCGACGACATGGCGCCCGACGACCTGCTGTGGAGCGCGACGCAGGGCAGCGCGGGTAGCTTCAAGCTGATCGGGCAGGTGACGCAGATCGGTGGCGCGAGCTTCGCGCCGGACGGGCGGCTCTTCTACGGCGACATCAACCAGAGCACGCCCGCGCTCTACGCGCTCGGCAGGCTCGGCGACAAACCCAAGCAGCTCAGCTACCCGCACAAGGCGGGCTGCGTCACCTACGACGCGCAGACCAGCCAGCTCTACGTCTGCCAGGCTCGGCTGCTCGGCACCGTCGATCCCTCGACCGGCGCCTTCAAGCAGCTCTATGACCTGACCAAGGCCAGCAGCTTCGTGGAGTGCAAGGGGCAGGCGCCCACCGCGGACCGCTGCCAGGAGCAGCTGATCATGGCGTTCTGCGGGATCACGCACTTCCCCGATGCGCCGGTCTGCGCGGGCTATGGTCTGGTGACCGATGCGGGTAGCGGTCGTGCGAGCACGAGCGATGCCGCCGTCAGCAGCAACGACGCGGGTGCCGCAAGACCTGCAGCCAGCAAGTCGGGGGGTGGAGGCTGCACCACGATCGTGCTCGGTGGGCGGCGCGCGCCCTGGGCCGTGCTCACGCTCACGTTCTGGTTCGCGTCGGCCACGCTGCGTGCGCGTGGTCGGTCGGTCGGCCGCAAGTCGCAGGTGTAAGCAGCTGGCGCTTGGCCTGCGACAAGTCCTTTCATCGCCAGCGGTCTCGCTCGTCTGCTAGCGTGAAGCGCTGGCGTAGCCCGCCAGCCCGTGTCCGATGGTCTATCAGCTCCCCAGCGGAGATCCCAACTCCTTCGAGTTCGATCCTGCGCCGGTGTTCACCGACGGCCGTGCGCAGCTCGTGGCGAAAACCGCCCCGATCCTGCGCGCGTGGTTCATCGTGAAGGTGTACTTCCACCTCTTCGCGAGCGTGCTCTTGCTCGCGGTCTTCGAGATCGTGTGGTTCGGCGTCACGAACGTCGGTGGCTGGACGCTGCGCGTGATGTCCCTGGGGATTGGCAGCTGGCTGCTCGTGCTCTGCGCCATGGCGGCGCTCAGCTACGTGGCGCGCCGCCACGCCAGCAAGTCGCGCCGCCTGCGCAGGCAGTACCTGGGCTGGCTGCTCTACACAGCGCTGCAGTCGCTGCTGAGCGCACCGATGATTGCCTATGGCATCGCCTTCAGCTCAGGCAACGACACCACGCTCCTGCCCCGTGGCATCGTGATCACACTGGTGATCTTCGGCTGCCTTTTCGCGATCGCCATCCAGCGACGCAACAAATTCCGGCGGGTGCCCGTGCTGTCCACGTTCGCCGGGCTCGCGGCCGCGGCGATCGTGATGTTCTCGTTCAGCTTCGGGTTCACGCAGGCGTTGCTAATCACCTACGCCGTGCTGGTCGTCGCGTGCGGCAGTATCGTGCATCTCACCTTCGCCGCGCTTGAGCAGCATCGCACCGACGAGCACGTGTCTGCGGCACTGGGCCTGCTCGCGAGCGCGCTGCCGCCGCTGTGGTGGCTTTTGCCCCCGCTTGCTGCGCGTCTGCGCCGCGCACCGGCCAAGCCTGCGGTGGCCAAGTCGCCCGGGGCCGCGGCGTCCGCCAGCAAGCGCTGACGCGGCTCGCGGCGAGTCGCCTCGTACTTACATGCTTGTAAGTACCAGAGTGTGCGCTATGCTCGGGCCATGCACTCAGCGGCAGCAGCTGTGCCCTCCGATCCGTGGTACGGCCTGAACCCCTTCGAGCGCACCGGCGCCGTCCGCGACGCCCCGTACCCTGCGCTCAATCGCGCTCGCGAAGAGCACCCCGTGCACCGCACACCACTGGGCGACTACCGCGTGTTTCGTCACGCCGACGTCGTGCGCGTGCTGCGCGACCTCAAGGCCGGCATGCGCACGACCGATGGCAAGCTGCCCGGCGTCGACGAGTCCACCGGCGAGCGGCGCTTCATGCTGCTGCAAGATCCACCCAACCACACACGCCTGCGCAGGCTCGTGTCCAAGGGGTTCACTCCGCCGGCCATCGAGCGCCTGCGTCCGCACGTGCAGGCCCTGGTCGATGGGTTCCTGGAGGAGGCGCAGGCCAAGGGTGAGCTCGACATCATCGCCGACCTCGCGCGCCCACTGCCCTCGACCGTGATCTGCGAGATGCTGGGCGTGCCGTTGCCGGATCGCGCGCTGTTCACCGACTGGACGGCGCAGGTGACCCATCTGCTGGCGCCGCGGTTGCTCAACGACGAGCAACGCGCCAAGGCGTATTCCGCGGCAGGCAATCTGTGGGTGTACTTCGGCAAACTCGTCGAGCAGCGCAAGACCCAGCTGGGCGACGACCTGCTGAGCACACTGATCCGCGCCGAAGAAGCCGGTGACCGACTCACCCACGAGGAGCTGATCACGCAAGGCATCGGGCTGCTCGTGGCGGGCTTCGAGACCACCATCGGGCTGATCGGCAACGGCGTTCGCGCCCTGCTCCTGCACCAGGACGAGCTGGCCAAGCTGCGCGCGCGGCCAGCGCTGATCGTGAGCGCCGTCGAGGAGTGCCTGCGCTACGACGGGCCGATCTCCGGCACGGTGCGCGTGCTGCACGAAGACGCCGAGCTCTCGGGCGTGCCGATACCCAAGAACTCGTTCATTCAGGTGAGCCTCGCTGCGGCGCACCGCGATCCCCGTGTCTTCTCCGAGCCCGATCGCTTCTCGATCGAGCGCGACCACAGCGCGCATCTGGCGTTCGGCGGAGGCATTCATTTCTGTCTGGGCGCGCACCTGGCACGGCTTGAGGCGCAGATCGCGATCGGTACGCTGGTGCGGCGCACGACCAGGCTCGAGCTGGTCAGTGAGCGCATCGAGTGGGGTGAGTCGCTGTTCCGCATCCAGGCGCGTTTGCCGGTGCGCGCCAGTTACGCCTGAGCGCAGCTGTCAGCGCAGGCTGTGGAACTTCGTCAGGTCGAGCTCGGAGCGGCCGTCGGGCAACCTGCGGATGATGTCTTCGAACTCGGCGCCGTAACGGATGCTGTCCGGCGCGTATTGGTGATAGGCGTAGACCGTCTGCATGAAGGTCCCGTCCATGCCGGTCATGCTCGCCAGGATGCGGATGTCGCCCAGCTTCAAGTCCTCGGCGCTCTTGCCATGGAGCGGGCTGTGCTCGTCGATGCGGTGGATCACGAGCCAGCTCATCAGCAACACCGGGATCGAGCTGCGATCGAGCTTCAGGTCGTGGAAGCGTCGCAGGTGCTTGCCTTCGCTGGTGGTGGTGTCCATCAGCGCACTCAGGCGCATCGAGCTCTCGACGATGTCGCTGCCGCGTTCGTTGGCCACGCGAAACAGCAGACAAGGCACGCCGTCGTGCGGGCTGATGACGGCCACGTGCGAGAAGATCACGCCTGCGCTCGGTCGCGCGAACTTCGAGAACACGATGCCGGTGACCAGCGCGAAGCCGAGCAGCCCGACCAGCGCCTCGATCCCCACCAGCGTGTGGCCGCACACGCCGTGCGGATGCATCACGCCGTAGCCGATCGTCGCGAGCGTCTGGACGCTGAAGAAGAAGGCGTCGAAGAACGAGCCCGGTCGCGCGCCGTCGATGCACTGACCGAGTCCCAGGTACAGCGACGCAAACAGCGCGTTCGCGGCGAGGTACAAGAGGCCGCAGAAGGCGATCAGGCGCCGCCACTTCGAGCGCAAGAGGAACGCGTACGCGTCGTTCACGTACGCGCGACGCTGGCCAACGCGCACGATCGACTCTTGCAGAGTCCTGGGTTGGACGTTGCGGGCGTTGGGCATGGCCTGCGCTCTCAGAACGTGGGGAAGAGCCCGTGAGCGCCCACCTCGACCAGCTTTTGCACGAAGAAGCGCACGATGAACGCGACGATCACGACGACGTAGGAGAGCGCGGGGCCGATGCCGGCGGCCAGACGCGCAGAATCGCGCATCGAGACGAACAGGCCGAGGTTGAAGACGAACGGCACCGCCGCGGGCAAGAGCAGCAGCGGCGGCGGTTCGGTTGCGTTGGGCGGCGGCGACGGCAAGCACCACATCCCGAGGAAGAAGATCAGCGTCGCCGCCGGCACGAGCCAGCTGCGGTAGTAGAGCGTGCGCAGCGCCACCGCGCGCCGCTCCGGCGCGTAGGCACGCACCAGGCTCGTGTACGGCAGGCCCAGTGCGAGCATGTCGATCGCGAACGCCGCCATCTGCATGAGCATGGCGGCGAGCACGTCGAGCGCGATCGCCTGCGGCGTGGGCTTGCCCTGCACGATGAGCTGCAGCGGGCCCGCGAAGAGCAGGGTCTTGGTGTTCGGGATGATGCCGGAGAGTGCCGCCAGCGGCAGCGAGCAGAGCGCGAAGAAGCGAAAGGCCAGGCGCAGGTCGTCCTGCGCGAAGGCGGGCGCGCTCTTGCGTGGATGCAGCGCAGTCAGCATGGTTGCAACATAGCGTTGCACCACCGAACGCTCGCGCGTCTCCCACGGGATCGGTGGTGCGGCTGCGGCCGGGTCGCGTTTCAGGCACGCGTCACAGCGCGTGACCGGTTCGTGCCAGCAGAACAGGCACGCGTAGTTGCCGCAACGCGGACAGGTGAACGCCGCCGGCCGCTGCGGGTGCTGGGCGCAGAACGCGCCCTCGGGGGCGCTGTGGTCGGGCTCGGTGGCAGGCATGGAGCTCGGGTTGTGCCGTCAGAGATCGATGAACATCAGCGCGGGCTCTTCGAGGTGCGCAATCACGTCGTAGGCGAACGCCGCACCCACGTGACCGTCCACGATGCGGTGGTCGAGCGACAGTGACAGGATCATCACCTGCCCGATCGTGATCTGACCGTTCTGCACCACCGGGCGCTCCTTGATGCGATGCACGCCGAGGATGCCCACGTTGGGGAAGTTGAGGATCGGCACCGCGAGCAGACCCGCCTGCTTGCCGAGCGAGGTCACGGTGAAGGTGGAACCCGAGAGATCGGCCACGGTGAGCTTGTTGTCGCGCGCGGCCTTGCCCAGGCGGCTCACCTCCGCGGCCAGCTCGAACAGGCTCAAGCTCTCGGCGTTGTGCACGACCGGCACGACCAGGCCCTGATCGGTGGCGGCTGCGATGCCGAGGTGACAGTGCCCGTGCAGCACCAGCTCGTTCTTCTCCACGTCGAGGCTGGAGTTGAGCATGGGGTTCTTCTTCAGCGCCGCGCACACGGCCTTCAGAATGAACGGCATGTAGGTGAGCTCGAGGCCGCGCTCTTGCGCTTGCGGCTTGAGCTTGTCGCGCAGCTGCATCATGCGCGTGGCGTCGCACTCTTCCACGAAGGTGAAGTGCGCCGCGGTGCTCTTGGACTCGTGCATGCGCTCGGCGATGCGGCGACGCATGCCCACGAACGGAATGCGCTTGTCGGCCACGTCGGCAGCCGGTGCGGTGCGGCCCATCGCGTTGCCGCTGACGGCGGCGGCTTGCCCGATCGGCGCAGTCGGCGTGATCGGTGCGGTCAGCGTGCCGGCGCTGCTGGCCGAACGCACGTCGTCGCTCGTGACGCGACCACCTTCGCCCGTCGGGCGCACGCGCCGCAGGTCGAGGCCAAGATCGCGCGCCAGCTTGCGCGTGGCGGGTGTGGCGAGCGGCTGCTTTTCGAAGTGCGCCTCCTGCTCTGCTGACCCTTGCGGGCCGCTGGCGGTCTCGACCGTGGCGCGCTTCTCCGCGAAGTAGCTCGTTCCCGGCAGCGACTCTTGGATCTCGCCCACCGCAGAGGCAGCCGGCATCTTCGACGGATGCCCGCCGCTGGCCCGCGAACCGTTGCCGGTGTGGATCACGACCAGCACGTCGCCGACTTGAACCTTCGCGCCCACCTGCGCGCGCAGCTCTTCGATCTTGCCGGTCTTGGGCGCACCGATGGTGACGGTGGCCTTGTCGGTCATGACCTCGACCATCACCTGATCTTCGCCGACCTGATCGCCCTCTTTGACGTGCCAGGCGACGATCTCGCCTTCCATCACGCCCTCGCCGATGTCCGGCAGCTTGAACTCGAACCGCGCCATGCTTCGCAATCTCCCGGGCCCGCCCGCTCCTCCGCGAGTACCTGATCCCGCCGAGAGCCGTAGACGGCTCGGCGGGCATGTAGTTCCGCCGAGAGCCGCAGGCTGCTCAGCGGGTATGTAGTTCCGCCGAGAGCCGCAGGCTGCTCGGCGGGTATGTGATTAGCTAATACCGCGCGGTGTCGAGCAGCGCGGGCACGATGCGATGGGCGAGCGGAAGGTATTCGTTTTCCAGGGTGTATGGGAAGGGGGTGTCCCAGCCGGTCACACGCCGTGGCGGCGCCTGCAGGTACACGAAGGCCTTCTCGCAGATCTGCGCGACCATCTCCGCGCCGAGGCCACAAGCCCGGGCCGCCTCGTGCACGATCACCAATCGCCCGGTCTTCTTGACGCTCTCGACCACGGTCGCCGTGTCCATGGGCCAGAGCGTGCGCAGGTCGATGACCTCGGCCTCGATGCCCTGCTCCTTCACTTCTTCGGCCGCCGCGATGGCCTCGAGCAGCATGGCGCCCCAGGCTACGAGCGTCACGTGCTCGCCCTCGCGCACCACCTTGGCCTGCGAAAGCTCGACCGTGTACTCGCCCTCGGGCACGTCCATCTTGAGCGCGCGGTACACGCGCTTGGGCTCGAAGAAGAGCACCGGATCGTTGTCGCGGATCGCCGCGAGCATGAGCCCCTTGGCGTCGTAGGGATTGCTCGGGCAGACCACCTTCAGGCCGGCGGTGTGAATGAACAGGGTCTCGGGCGTCTGCGAGTGGTAGTGACCACCGCGGATGCCGCCGCCCACCGGAACCCGCACCACCATCGGACACACGAACTCGCCACCCGAGCGATAGCGGTACTTCGAGGCCTCGTTGATCAGCTGATCGACGGCCGGGTAGATGAAGTCACCGAACTGGATCTCGGGCACCGGGCGCAGGCCCGCGAGTGCCATACCGATGGCGGTGCCGATGATGCCGGTCTCGGAGAGTGGCGTGTCGATCACGCGCTCTTCGCCGAACTCTTTCTGCAAGCCGGAGGTCACGCGGAACACGCCGCCGAGCTTGGCGACGTCTTCCCCCATCACGACCACGCGGTCGTCGTTTTGCATCTCCACTCGCAGCGCATCGTTGATCGCGCTGACCATGTTCATCTGCGGCATGGGCGGGTCCTCTCAGTGGCGCTTGCGGTGGCGCGGCCCGTTCACGCACTCGGCTTGTTGCTCGAGCAGGTGCTGTGGCATGTGCTCGAACACTTCCTCGAACATGCTGGCGATGGACGGTGGCGGCGCGGCTTCGGCCTTCTCGATGCACGCGTTGAGCTCGGCCGTCGCACGCTCCTCGAACGCGGTCTGCTCGGCGTCGGACCAGGCATTCTGACGCTCGAGGTAGCGGCGCAGACGCTTGACGCCGTCGTGTTTCTGCGCCTCTTCCGTCTCCTGCGCCTCGCGGTAAGCGCTCGGATCGTCGGACGACGAATGAGGCCCCACGCGATAGGCGACCAGCTCGACCAGCGTCGGTCCGCCGCCGTTAGCGGCACGCTTCACGGCCTCCTGCGTGGTGGCATAGACTGCGAGCGCGTCGTTGCCGTCGCAGCGCACGCCGGGCATCCCATAGCCCGGACCCTTTTCGGCGTAGGTGCGCGAGTGCGTCTGGTGGTCGGAAGGAATCGAGATCGCCCAGCCGTTGTTGCGTAGCAGAAAGAGCGTGGGCAGCTGGAACACGCCCGCGAAGTTCATGCCGGCGTGGAAGTCGTTGCTGCTGGTGGCGCCGTCGCCAAAGTACGAGGCCGTGACCACGTCTTGCTTCTTGATCTTGGCGGCCCACGCGAAGCCCACGGCTTGCGTGATCTGCGTGCCGATCGGCGCGGTGATCGAGCCGAAGTGCACCTGGCGCGCGGTCACGTGATCGGGCATCTGCCGGCCTTTCGCCAGATCGTTGGCATTGCCGAACATGTTGTCGACGTACGACTGCAGCGGGAAGCCGCGGTACAGCGCGGCGCTCACCTCGCGGTAGCACGGGAAGATCCAGTCTTGCTCGCGCAGCGCGGCGGCCGAAGCGATGATCGCCGCCTCCTCGCCCTCGCAGCCGACGTGGAAGCCGATGCGGCCCTGGCGCTGCAGCTTCATCAGGCGCGCGTCGATCAAGCGCGTGCGCAGCATGGACTCGTACATGCGCCGGACCAGCGAAAGCTCGAGCTTGGGGTCGGTCTCGGGATCGGCCAGGCCGTTGTCGTCGAGCACGCTGAACAGCTTGCGTGATGAAGCGTTCGGGGGAACGCTCCCTGGCTTGACTAGGACGTTCATCAGCTCACCACCTCCAGCCGCCGTTTGCCGTAACGATCCGCCACGGTCGGGTGCGCCGTGCGTTCGCTACGCAGCACGCCCTTCAAGAAAGCTTCCGCGGCACGATAGCTCGAACGCACCAGCGGACCAGCAGCCACGAACTTGAAGCCAAGCTGCACGCCCGCCTGCTTGTAGCCCTCGAATTCCTCGGGGTCCACGTAACGCTCGATTGGCGCGTGCTTCGGTGTCGGCCTTAGATACTGGCCGATCGTCAGGACATCGACGTTGGCCTGTCGCAAGCTGGCCATGGCGTCGAGCACCTCGGCCTGCGTCTCGCCGCAACCGACCATCAGCGAGGTCTTCGTCACGGCGGCGCCCGCTTCGCGTGCCCAGCTCAGCGTTTGCAGCGAGCGCTCCCACGAGCAGCGCGCGTCGCGCATCTTGCGCTGCAGGCTGGGCACCACCTCGACGTTGTGTGCGTACACGTCGGGCCGGCCATCGCGCACGACAGTCGCGATGTCGCGCTGGCGTCCGGCGAAGTCGCCGACCAACGTCTCGAGCAAAAGTGTTGGGCAGCGCTCGTGCGTGAGCGCCACGGTGCGTGCAACGTGGGCGGCGCCGCCGTCTTCGAGATCGTCGCGATCGACCATGGTCAGCACGACGTAAGCGAGATCCATCTGGCCCAGCGCGCTGGCCACGTGCTCGGGCTCGCGCGCATCGACCAAACCGCCGGGATTGCCGCTGGTCACCGCGCAAAAGCGACAGCCGCGCGTGCAGGTGTCACCGAGGATCATCAGCGTGGCCGTGCCTTCGCGCCAGCACTCGCCCACGTTCGGGCAGCGTGCCTCTTCACAGACCGTGTGCAGCTCGAGGCGACGAAAGGTTTCTTTGAGCCGCGCGTGGCTTTCGCCGCCCGGCATCTTGACCTTGAGCCACTCAGGCTTTCGTTCCGCCAAACTCATCGCGTGCTTCGCCCCGCTCACCCCGCATACTGGGCATGACCCTAGCGCTTCACGCCCGGTTCGCACCATGACAATTGTAGCAGACCCCGCGTTTCAGGACAGGAGCGCGCAGAATGTATCACGTATCAATCGGGAACTAGGGCCCCGACTCTCCTGCGATCGAGCGTTCGCGGCACGCACCGGCATCGAGCGCTGTCGGCCCGGGCCCACGATCCGTGATCGAGTGCGTCGCTCTGCGCAGCTGTGGGCGGCGCGCCCGCCCGCGGTCACGTGCAGCGCAGCGTTACCTCTGACGCCGGCTCGCTTCTGGCGAGGCTTGCCCTTGTTGCGTACGATGACCGGATGGCCGTTCGATCCTCGCAGCGCCCAGAGGCTCACGTCAGCGCAGCGGTTCCGCCGCTGATGGCGGCGGAGCTCGTGGCGCTGCCCATCGAGGCCGGTGAGCCGAGCAGCACGCTCTCGCTGCGGCTGCGAGGTCTGTTCGTGCCCACCGAGCGGCCGTCTCCTGTCGGCAGTGTGCTCACGTTGCAGCTGTCATGGTTCGAGGGCGCAGCGCCCATCCAGACGTTGGCACGCGTGCAAGCCGTGGTCGAGGCCGATCCTGCGCTTGGGCGCGCGTGCGGCATGCAGCTTGAGCTGGTCGGTGTGTGGGGCGAACGTGCGGCCGAGCAGGTGACGAGCTACTTGAACGAAGCCGCCAGCGCCGAGGCGCAACGCGCGGCGCTCACGGGTGCCGGCGTGCGCGTGCTCGTGGTCGACGACAGCGAGCCCTACCGGCAGTCCGCGGCGCAGGTGATGCGTGAAGCGGGCTTCGAGGTGGTGACGGCGAACAACGGCTTCGAGGCGCTGAGCCTCGCGCTGAAGCACCAGCCGCACGTGGTGCTCACGGACGTCACCATGCCGGGCATGGACGGCTGGCAGCTTCTGCGCATGATCCGCGCGCGGCCCACGCTGCGTCGCACGCCGGTCGTGTTTTGCACCGATCTGGCCAGTGACGAGGAACGTCTGCGCGGCTATCAGCTGGGCGTGGACGACTATCTGCACAAACCGTTCACGCCTGTCGAGCTGATCGCGCGCATCGAGCGCGTGCTCGAACGCGCGCACGAGTCGGAGCAGGCCGTGGCCAACGGCATGCGCGGCGATCTGTCGAAGGTCTCGCTGACGAGCCTCTTGTCGTTTGCGGAGCTAGAGCGGCGCACGGGGATCTTGCAGCTGCTGCGCGAGGGCGAGACCGCGACGCTGCATCTGCGCGACGGCGCCGTGGTGCAGATCGATCTGGTCGAGCGCTACGCCCAGCTGCCGCCGCTGCGGCGCTTCTTTCACGTGCTCGACTGGGAGCACGGCCGCTTCGAGCTCACCGACACGCGCGTGTTCGCCGCCGACTCGATTCAGCTGTCGACGTCGTTCGCATTGCTGGAGCACGCACGGCAGCGCGACGAAGCCGCTGCACGCTGAGCCCGCGCGGCTTGCGCTTCGCCGCCCGCGCGTGACCCGTGCAGGTCATGCAGCGATCGCGATCCACAGCGCATCTCACTTCTTGACGCTGAACGCATGCGCAGCTACGTTGGCCGACCCCACACCAACCAACGTGAGGTGTCGCATGAGCAACGAGTACAAGCTCTACCTGACCTACCGCAGCGAATACCTCGTGCTGGGCGACCTGTGCGTCGGCGTTCGTGACCGGCGCAGCAGCGCGTGGCTCCCGCTGCATGCGGCGGCCTGCGCGCATTTGCTCGGGCCAGTGGGCTCACCCGAGTCCAGCCCACTGGTTGCCGTGAAGGTGCGCGTCGGCGAGCACCTGTGTTTGCGTGCCTCGAGTCGACGCATCGTCACTGGGCCGATCGTCGCAATCGAAGAGCCTTCGGTGAGCACGCTGCGCGACGCCGAGCGCAACTGGCGAGAGTTGTTCCAGCCCGCCGATCCGCGCCATAGCTCGCTCGCGCGGCCAGCTGCGGCCTCGGCCGCAATGCCCGGCCCACGCTCCAAGGCGTGATCAAGAATCTTCTCTTCGCCTGCCGGCAGGCCTGCCCTGCCCTCGCACCGCTGGCGGGCCTCACTGACCGGCTTGGTCGCCAGCCGGGAGCGTTGCTATGGAGATCATCTGGCCCTCGAAGTGGCTAGAGACCACGTCGCCGGTTTGCATGCCCACCTTGTCGAACACGATCTTGCCCGTGCCGATCAGTTCCAGCACTTTGAGGTTCGCGGCGCTCGTTCCCTGTGCGACCACGCCCAGGCTTTCGAACCCTTGCAACGGGATCTCACCGGGCATGAGATTGCGCTTGCCGAGCAAGAGCTGCACGACCAGGAATCTGCCGTCGCTGCGCAGGCCCGTCAGTCGAATCCCGGGTTGCGACACGCAGCCCGGGGTCGTCGCGTCGGCGCACAATCCGGCGCTCGCGAACTGCGCGGTGAACGTCTCCAGCTTCCCGTTCACGGGACTGACGAGCGCGTTGGCCGTCACGTCGGTAGTGGCGTTGATGTCGCCCCAGGTGGTGCTGAACTTGCCGCTCACGGCGGCGGAGGAGTTCGACACGCACACGCTTGGGTTGCGCTCGGCGTAGGTCCACGCCGGTGCCGCGCCATTGAGCTCCTTGTTCAGCTCTGCGCGTCGCCCGCTAATGAACGCACGCTGCTGGTCGAGCGTCGTGGTGTCAGCTGCAGCGCCCACCAGTGCCGCTAGCTGATCAGCGCGAGCCACTGCGTCAATTCGCCGCGTACCACACGTGGGGCACGCTCGAGCTCCGCGACGGTGCGCGAGCCGGTCAAGAGCATCACTGTGTGCAGCTCGCGCTCGACGGTGTCGAGGTAGCTCTCCGCGCCGGCTTGCCCACCCTCGCGCAATGCCTGCAGCACTGGTCGCGCGATGCCTGCGGCCTTGGCACCGAGCGCGATGCTGCGCGCCACGTCGAGGCCGTTGCGGATGCCGCCGGTGGCGATGACTTCGTGGCCTGCGCGGCGGCAAAACGCGACACTCGCGCCCGTGGGCACGCCCCAATCCCAGAAGCGCTCGCCGACCGCGCGTGCTTGTCCGGTGTCTGCGCGCAGCGTCTCGACGCCCACCCACGAGGTGCCGCCCGCGCCGGACACATCCACGTGTCGCACGCCCACTTCGCGCAGGCGGTTGGCGGTGCGCGGGCCGATGCCGCTGCCCGTTTCCTTCGCGATCACCGGCAGCCCCAGCTCGTTCACCAGGCGCGTGTACGTTGCAAGGCAGCCGCGGAAGTCGCGGTCGCCATCGGACTGGATGAGCTCCATGGCCGGGTTCATGTGCACGCACAGCGCGTCGGCGCCGATGTCTGTGACGAGCCTCTTCAGCACGTCGGTCGGTTGCTGACGCGCCTGCACCACGCCCACGTTGCCCAGCACCAGTGTGGTCGGCGCGTGCTTGCGGACGTCGTACGTCCACGCCGTCTCCGGCAGCTTCTGCATGGCACGCTGCGAGCCCAGGCCGAAGCCGTAGCCACGCTTTTCGGCGATCGCTGCGAGCTGGTGGTTGATCTCTGCGGCCTCGGCCGTGCCGCCCGTCATGGCGGCGATGATCAACGGTGCGCGCAGTCGCTTGCCGAAGAGCGTGACGCTGGGGTCGAGGTCGCTGGTCGCGAGCTCGGGCAACGAGTCGTGGATCAGCTCGACACACTCGAGCAGCGTCGTGCGGCCACGAAAACCGACGTCTTCGTTGGCACAGATCGCGATGTGGTCGGCCTTGCGCTGGCCAATGTCGCCCATATCCCGAGCAGTGAAGCACGCCCCGCCGCGGACGTCGAGCATCGTCGCGCGCTCTTTGCTGGCGACGCTGGCGAACCTGCGCGACCTCGGCTAGACCACAAGCGCAGATGGCCAGCCACTGGACCGAAGAAGTCAAAGCCCGCGTCGACACGCGCCTCGCCAAGTTTTTCGAGGAGAAGCTCACACAAGCCCACGGGCTGTCGCCGCGAGCGGCGGAGCTCGTGACGGCGGTGCAGGAGCTGACCATGCGCGGCGGCAAGCGGCTGCGGCCCGCGGTGCTGTTCGCAGGCTACCGCGCAGTGTCCGCCGCTGGGGACGCCGAGCGCGTCAGCGATGCGTGCGCAGCCCTCGAGCTGCTGCAGAGCTACTTCCTGGTCCAGGACGACTGGATGGACGGTGACGAGGAGCGACGCGGCGGCCCGGCCGTGCACGTCAGCCTGACGCGCAAGTACAAGAACCCGCAGCTCGGTGCGAACCTCGCCATTCTCGCGAGCGACCTCGCGGCAGGCTTCGCCTTCGAGCTGTTGCATCGTGTGCCGCTGCCCGCGGCACGCCTGCACGAGACATTCGCGGCCTTCACCGCCATGCACTTCGAGGTCGTGTGCGGCCAGCAGCTCGACCTACTCGAGCACGCTGATACGCAGCTCACTCACCATCTCAAGACTGGGAGCTACACGGTGCGCGGTCCGCTGCGCCTCGGTGCACTGCTGGGCGACGCCAGCGCTGCGCAGCTGTCCGCGCTCGAGCACTTCGGCACCCCGCTCGGCGTCGCGTTTCAGCTGCGCGACGACCTGCTCGGTAGCTTCGGTGATCCGAGTACCACCGGCAAGCCCGCCGGCCACGATCTGCGCGAGGGCAAGAACACCGCGCTCATCGCCGACGCCCGGCTCACGCTCGCCCCGGACGCCTGGGCCAAGCTCGAGAAGGTGCTGGGTCGCGCCGCCGCCAGCACGGCCGACCTGGCCGCCGCCACCGCCTTGCTCCAGAGCTCGGGGGTGCGTGCCCGCGTCGAGGCCAGGCTTGCGAGCTTGTTCACGGCCGCCAGCCAGGCTCTTGATGGCGCGCCCCTGACATCCGAAGGCACCGGCATGCTCAGGGAGCTCTTGGCACGCCTGTCGATGCGCGATAGGTGAAGACAGTCGTTTCATGCGCATGCTGGAAAACGCCGTCTTGGGTCACGGCCGGGGTCACGGCCAGGGTCACGGCAAGGTCATCTTGCTCGGCGAGCACTCCGTCGTGTACGGCCGGCCAGCGCTTGCCGCCGCCATCGCTCGCGGCTGCCGCGCCAGCGCCCAGTCCTCCGACGTCGACACGCTGAGCGTGGAGCCGTGGGGCGTGCGGCTGCGCGTGGACCTGCCAGAGAGCGATCACGATCGTGAGATGTTGCGCACGGCGTTCGCCACGCTGTGCGCTCACTACCCGGCGCCGCGCCAGGCGCTGTGGGTGCACGCGCAGATGGAGATTCCTGGCGGCGCTGGTCTCGGTGGCTCGGCCGCGCTGAGCGTCGCGGTCACGCGTGCTCTCGAGCAGGCGCTGGGTGTGTCGAGCAGCCCGGAGCAACTGGTCGAGGCCTCGCTGGCATGGGAGCGCGTGTTTCACGGCAACCCGTCCGGTGTCGACAGCACCATGGCGGTGTGCGGTGGGCTCGCGCTGTATCGGAAGGGCGAAGCGCTCGTGCCAGTGCGCCTCGGCCGCGACTTGGTGCTCGTGGTCGGGCACTGCGGCGCGCCGGGCAGCACCAAGGCGATGGTCGAGAGCGTGGCACGTCAGCACGCGCGCGACCGCGAGAAGACCGAGCAGATCTTCGATGCGATCGGCGCGCTCGTGAACAACGCCAAGAGCGCGCTCGAGCGGGGCGAGCACGCGCGGCTCGGACAGCTTCTGGACCTGAACCAGCAGCTGCTCAACACCTTGCTTCTCTCCACGAGCAAGCTCGAAGAGATGTGCAAGATCACCCGCGGCGCGGGCGCGCTCGGCGCCAAGCTCACGGGCGGCGGCGGCGGCGGCTCGATGATCGCGCTTGCGCCCGACAAAGCGCAGGCCGAGCCGATCGCGCAAGCTCTGCGGGATCGCGGTTACGATGCGTTCGTCGTGGAGGTTCCCAAATGATCGAACGAGTCGGCAAAGCACGCGCGCGCGCCAACATCGCGCTCGCCAAGTATTGGGGCAAGTCGGACACACAGCTCAACCTGCCGGCCGTTCCCAGCATCTCGATGACGCTCGATCCGCTGCTCACCGAGACAACGGTGGAGCTGCGCGAAGATCTCGCCAGCGACGTGTTCATGCTCAACGGCGAAGCCAGCGGCGCGGCCGAGCTCACGCGTGCGACGCAGCTGCTCGACCGCGTGCGCGCCGAAGCAGGTCTGTCGCTGCGCGCGCGTGTCGACAGTCGCAATCACTTCCCGACCGCGTCGGGCTTGGCTTCGAGCGCTTCGGGGTTCGCGGCGCTTGCCGCGGCTGCGCGCAAGGCTGCAGGCCTGCCCTTCGACGCGCAGAAGACTTCAGCGCTGGCCAGGCAATCCTCCGCGTCGGCTGCGCGCTCTGTGTTCGGTGGCTACGTCGAGCTGCCGGCGGGCGTGCCGGGCGATGCCAAGCTCGCTGCCACGCCGCTCGCAGCGCCGGAGCACTGGTCGCTGTGCATCGTGGTCGCCGTCACCGCAGAAGGTCGCAAGGCGGTCGGCTCCACCGACGGCATGACGCACACGAAGCTGACGTCGCCCTATTACGACGCCTGGATCGCCGCCGCGCCCCGCCTGGCTGACGAGGTGCGCGCCGGGATCTTGTCGCACGACCTGGCTCGCGTCGGGCAAGCGATGGAGCAAAGCACGCTGGCCATGCACGCATGCGCGCTGGCGGCCGCGCCTGGCCTCTTGTACTTCCAGCCCGCCACGCTCGCTGCCTTCGCGCGCGTGCGCGAGCTGCGGCAGACCCGCCAGGCTGAGGTCTACGCCACCATGGACGCCGGACCCCACGTCAAGGCGCTCTGCGCGGCCGCCGATGCCGCCGCGGTCAGCAAGGCGCTGTCCGAGACCCCAGGAGTGCTGCGCACGATCCTGGCCGGGCCCGGGGCGGGCGTAGAGCTTTTGTGATCTTTTTGGGCCAGGCTGGATCCCAGAAGCTGTCTCGACCTGCATTAACTCAGTGGATGGGCTGAACGGCTCATTCTCCCGTGGCGCGCCGCTCTTGGCAAAGCTTTTCCTTCGTGATACAAACCTCGGGAGGCGCGTTGTGTCACAGTCGAGACTCGGCCTAGTCGTCAGCGCACCCGGCAAGATGATGGTTGCCGGCGAGTATGCCGTCCTCGAGGGAGCCGAAGCCATCGTGGCAGCTGTCGACCGCAGGGCCTTCGCGAGATTGCAGAGCGAACGCGCACCTAGCAGTTTGCTCTCACCCGAAGCCGCCGCCAGCCTGGCGGAAGCCGAAAAGAGAGTAGGCCGGCTGGAAGCTGGTGTTTCGCTCGACGTCTCGCGCATGCGCGAAGCAGGTCTCAAACTTGGTCTTGGCTCCTCCGCCGCGGGCGCAGCCGCCGTTGCTGGCCTGGTGTACGCCGCGCACGGGCGCGAGCTCAGCCAGGCCGACGTCCGGCGCGAGGTTCTCGAGGCCGCGTTCTCCGGTCACCGCGCTGTCGCGCCGAGCGGCAGCGGCGCCGACGTGGCGGCCGCTGTGCACGGCGGGTTCGTGCGCTTCCGTCGCTTGGGTGATGCCATCGAGACTCACCCGATCGTCTGGCCAGCACGTCTGTCGGCGCGCGTCGTGTGGACGGGACAAGAGGCGCGCACCAGCGATTTCCTGAAGTGTGTCGAGGACTTGGCGCGACGGGATCCCCCTCGACACCGCGGTGTCATGGCGGCTCTTGGTAGTGAGGCCGATCGCTTCGTATCGGCGCTGCTCGCACAGGACCTGATAGGTATCGTAGAAGCTACTGGCGCCTACGGTCGCGCCATGGGCGAGCTGGGCGAGGCAGCCGGAATCGAGATCGTGACAGAGACTCTGGCGCGCGTCTCGGCCCTGGCCGAGCGAGCTGGGGGTGCCGCGAAGCCTTCGGGCGCGGGAGGCGGCGACGTGGCTTTGGCTATCTTTGCTGATCCGCAGGCGGCCGAACGGTTCGAGCGGCTGTGTGGTGTTGCTGACTTGCGAGTATTATCCATAGAACTGGGTGCGCCCGGCGTTCGAGTCGAGCCCCCGAGCAGTGAGGCAGCATGAGACGTAATTCCCGGTGGCCTGGTTTCTACAAGCTCTCGGTCGAAGAACGTCGTCGGATGGCTGCAGAGGCACTGGGTATCGACATCGGCGAGCTGATCGCGGCCGTGGGCGACGGCGGGCTCAGCTGTGAGAGAGCCGACAAGATCATCGAAAACGTCGTGGGCATCTTCTCGATGCCCTTCGCGCTCGCGCTGAACGTGCAGGTCAACGGACAAGACTTCATCGCGCCGATGGTCGTGGAAGAGCCATCGGTCGTGGCAGCGGCAAGCAACGCAGCGAAGATGATCCGCGAGGGCGGCGGCTTCAAAGCCGAGGCCGATGAACCGATCATGATCGGTCAGGTGCAGCTCGACGAAGTCGTCGATGGTCAGCGTGCTTGCACGCGCTTGCGGCAGCACGCCGGTGAGCTTGTGGCGCTGGGCAACGCATCGGTGCCGGGCCTTCTGCAGCGTGGTGGCGGCGTGCGTGGCATCGAGCCGCGCGACCTGGGCGACGGCATGCTGGTCGTGCATCTGTACGTCGACTGCCGCGATGCGATGGGTGCCAATCTGGTGAACACCGTCGCCGAGGCCGTGGCCGATCGCGTGCTCGAGCTGGCGGGCGGCAGGATGGGGCTGCGCATCCTGTCGAACCTGTGCGACCGGCGTAAGGTGCGCGTGACCTGCTGCGTGCCGGTGCATGCGCTGGCGTCCGAACAGCAGAGCGGCCACGAAGTGCGCGACGGCATCGTGCGTGCCTCGCGCTTTGCAGAGCGCGATCCGTACCGTGCGACCACGCACAACAAGGGCTTGATGAACGGCCTCGACGCCGTGGTGATCGCGACCGGCAACGATTGGCGCGCGGTGGAGGCGGGCGCTCACGCGTACGCGGCGCGCAGCGGCACGTACAGCCCGCTGTGCGTATGGCGCGCCGACAAGAGCGAGCTCGTGGGTACGCTCGAGCTGCCGCTCTCGCTCGGCTCGGTGGGTGGTCCGTCGCGCGTCCACGACGGCGCGCGCATGGGGCTACGCATGGTGGATGCGAGCTCGGCGACCGAGCTGGCGATGGTGGCGGCCAGTGTCGGCATGGCGAGTAATCTGGCGGCGCTGCGTGCGCTTGCCACCGAAGGTATCCAACGCGGCCACATGGCGTTGCATGCGCGCTCGGTTGCCATCGCGGCGGGCGCCATCGGCGCGGAAGTGGAGCGGGTGGCGCATCGGATCCACGCGCTGGGCAACGTCTCGGTCGATGCGGCGCGGCGCGCGCTGGCCGAACTCGCGAGCGAAGCCCACAGCGCACCTCCGCCGTCCGGGTGAGCACGGGGTAAGTTCTGCGGCAACGGTCGGCAATGCGGCCACGGCTCAGCTCCGGCGTGTTAATCTGAAGGCTCGCCTCAGCCTTCGATGAGCCTTGCCGTCCGACTCCTACGCGCGCTCCACGTCGCCGCTCGCATCTTTGCGAGCTATGCGCTGCAGGGAGCGCTCGTGCGCCTTTTGCAGCGCGAGCTGCCGGCAAGCGACCGCGAGGGCCCGCGGCACAAGCTGCCGGCGTGGCTGAAGCGTCGCGGGCTCGGTCTGCACGAGCGCAACGCCGAGCGCCTGCTGCACAGCATCCTGCGGCTGCAGGGCGTGTACGTGAAGCTCGGCCAGGTGCTGTCGATCATGGGCGGGTTCCTGCCCAGCGCGTTTCGCAAGAAGCTCGAGACGCTGCAGGACGCGGTGCCGCCGCGGCCCTTCGCGCAGATGCAGGCTCAGTTCGTGGAGAGTCTCGGCAGGCCGACCAGCGAGTGCTTCGCGCACATCGAGAGCACGCCGATTGCCGCGGCTTCGCTCGGGCAGGTGCACGTGGCGTACCTGCACGACGGTCGCAAGGTCGCGGTGAAGATTCTCTATCCTGGCATCCGCGAGCTGGTGCGACTGGATCTGCGACTTCTGCGCTGGGCGCTGCGCGCGTACCAGCGTTACTTGCCGGTGGGCAACCTCGAGGTGGTGCACACTTCGCTCGTCGATCTACTGCGGCGCGAGACCGACTACGTGCACGAGGCGCAGTGCATGCGGCGCTTCGCGGACAATTTCAAGGATCGCCCGTACGTGCTGTGTCCCGAGGTGATTGCGGAGCTGAGCACGCGCGAGGTGCTCACGATGACCTTCATGGAGGGCATCAAGGTGAGTCACGTGGCCACGCTCGCGCAGCAGGGGATCGCGGTCGAGGTGGTGGCGCAGCGCCTGCTCGAGTGCTTCTTCGAGCAGCTGTTCGTACACCGCTTCTTTCATGCAGATCCGCACCCCGGGAACTTCCTGGTGCGAAAAGGCGAGAGCGCGGAGGATCCGCTGCTGGTCGTGCTCGACTTCGGCGCGGTGAGCGAGGCGCGCGAGGATCTCGTGGAAGGCCTGGTCGACGTGCTCGTCGCGTACTTCGGCCGTGACGGGCAGGCCCTGCTGCGTGGCTTCACGCGCATGGGCTTTGCGGCCGGCGGCGGCGATCAGACGTTACTGGAAGAGACCGTGCTGATGTACTTCGAGCGCTTGCTCACCGTGAAGCAGCGCACGCCGGCGGCACTGATGCGCGCGCGCACTGGCGAGCTGCGCAAGCTGGTGGATCCGAACATGGAGCTGCATCGGGTGCGCGAGCTGGCGCGAGCGTTCACGTATCCGGAGGGCTGGTTCTACATCGAGCGCGCGCTGGTGATGACGTTCTGGTTGTGCGGGGAGATCTATCCGGAGATCGACATGCTGGGGGCGGCGTTTCCGTACGTGATGCCGAAGCTGGCGGCTCGGCAGCTGCAGAGTGAGCGTGTGAAGCAGAGTGAGAGTGTGACCTGAACGGTGTCTGGGCGAGTGAAGCGATGCCACGCGTTGCCGCTCGTCAGCGCGAGTGGCGCAGCGCGAGTGGCGGGTGGGGCGCTGCTGGGCGAGTTCCGCAGGCCATACAGCCTCGTCGCGCGCTCGACCAGCGCCACTCGCCGAGGACTGTTTGAGCGCGGCAGCGGCCCACCCGCCACTCGCGCCCAGCAGGTTACGTTCTGCTCCGCTCTGCTCACTGCGCGCCAAGGCTTCAATGCGCGCGTGCGCGTTTCTCCAGCCAGTCGATCACGGTCGCGCACAGACTCTTGCCATCGAGGCGGGACATCGACTGGATGCCGGTGGGGCTGGTCACGTTCACTTCGGTGAGCCTGCCGCCGATCACGTCGATGCCGACGAACCACAGGCCGTCGTCGCGCAGTCGGGGTGCGAGCGCGGCGATGATGCGCGCGTCGTCTTCGTCGAGCGTGGTCTTGGTGGCGGAGCCGCCCACGCGCAGGTTCGAGCGGACCTCGTCGCCTTGCGGTACGCGCAGGATCGCGCCCAGGGGCTCGCCGTCGAGCAGCAGGATGCGTTTGTCGCCGATCTTCACCTCGGGCAGAAAGACCTGGGCCATGGCCAGGCGCTGGCCGTTCTGCGTGGTGGTTTCGATGATGGCGTTCACGTTGGCGTCGCCGTCTTGCAGCACCATCACGCCTTCGCCGCCTGCGCCGCCCAGGGGCTTGATCACGGCGCGACCACCGACCCGCAACATGAACGCTTTGATGCGATCTTTGTGGCTTGTGACGATGGTCTCGGGCATCAGCTCGGGGAAGTAGCAGGCGTAGAGCTTTTCGTTGGCTTGGCGCAGGCCGTGCGGATCGTTGAGCACGAAGGTGTCGGGCTTCACGCGATCGAGCATCAGTGTGCACCACAGGTAGTTGCTGTCGAAGGGCGGATCGGTGCGCACCAGGATCGCGTCGACGTCGTGCAGGCAGAGGTCTTCGGCGGGCGCGAGCGTGATCGGCGTTTGTAGATCGCGCCGCGTCGTGGCCTGGCAAGCGCGCGCGTGCAGCTTGCCGCGGTCGAGGAAGAGATCGGTGTTCAGGCAGTGGTCGACGCGGTGGCCACGGTTCTGCAGCTCCTCCATGAGCGCGAACGAGGTGTCCGCGTTCGCGAGCACCGTGGAGACCGGATCCATGATGACGACGAAGTGCATGCGGATGTCCTTGCCGCGACGCTCCTGGGATCAGCGCAGACTAGCAGGGCTGATCCCGATCACAGGCCTTTTTCGCGGATCCAGCGGTTGGTGAACTCGGCAGCGCGGCCGTAGCTGTCGCGGGCTTGCTGCTCGATGTAGCCCTCGATCAGTGTGCCGAGACCAAAGACGCGCACGGTGTTGTCGACCGTGACGACACGCTCGCAGCGCTTTTCGCCGCGTGGTTCGACCCACAGCTCGCACTTGGTCTTGACACGATCGGCACCCATGTTGGGGATCGCTTCGATGAAGTACTTGCGCTGTGCGGGATCGTAGCGGCCGATCTCGGTGTAGCCCGCGTTGCCGCCGAGGATCTTCTGCGCGGCGACGGGCAGCTCGACGTTGGGCGTGGCTTGGATGCGACGGTGCACGACGCCGTCCGGGTCCTTGCGATCTTCGACCACGGCGTAGGACTTGAAATGCAGGTAGTCCATGAACAACGTGCGATTGAACTCGGCGTTGAAGAACAGCTCGTTCCAGAACGTGTCGACGTCGGTGTCGATGAAGTTTTTGATCGTGTAGCGCACGCTTGATCCTTGGGCCGTTGCCGCAGACGACGTATCATAAGTCGTGGCGGCCGACCACAAGGCGCCGGACGCGGGCAAGTGACGAAAGCCGACGAAAGCCGACGAAAGCCGACGACAACTGACGCGGCTCAGGGCTCGAGCGCGACAAGCACGACGGTGCAGTTGTCTTCGCCGCCGGCGTCGTTTGATTCGACGACCAGCTGCCTGGCGCAGGCTTCCAGGTCTTTGACGTCGCTCAAGATCTCGCAGATGCGTGCATCCGTGAGCTGGCCGCTGAGGCCGTCGGAGCAGAGCAGGAAGCGGTCGCCGGGGCGCATGTCTTCGGTGCCCAGGTCGACGACCACCGAATCTTGCATGCCGAGAGCACGGGTGATCACGTTCTTGGGCAGGATGTCCATCGCCTCTTTGGGCATGTCGGGCATCATCATCAGGTAGTCGTTGACCAGCGAATGGTCGCGCGTGAGCAGCTCGATCTTGTGATTGCGCACGCGATAGGCGCGGCTGTCACCGACGTGCGCAACGTGCACGATGCCTTTTTCAGGGCACAAGAGCAGGCCCACCACCGTGGTGCCCATGCCTTGCGTGGCCTGGTCGGTGCAGGAGCGATCGTAGATCTGCTTGTTGGCCATCTTGATGGAGGCCGACAGGCGGTTCTCTTGCAGGCTGAGGTTCGGGTCGATCGGGAACGGCCAGGTGGCGTCGTCCTTCTCGGTGGCGTCGAAGAACGCCTTCATGCCCTCGGCGGCCATGGCGCTGGCGATTTCGCCGCTGTTGTGACCACCCATACCGTCGGCAACGAGGTACAAACGGTACTGGTCGAGACACCGGAACGTGTCTTCGTTGTGATCTCGCTGCAGACCGACGTCTGTCAGACCTAAGGCAGAAATGCGCATCGTATTATGTCGCGGCTGGTTATTGCGCGTGGTTGTTGCGCCAAGAGCGTCGCAAGAGGAGGAGGTCCCGCGATGCGAGCCGCGACGCGGGCCAAGAAGTGCATCTTACGTTGCCCGGGCCGGGGAGTGAAACGCCATGCAGTCCGACAAGTATAGCCTTTTCTTTTCGCTGTGTTCCAGCGTCTTGCTCGGGGTGTGGGCAGACACCTGCCTTGTCGGGTGCGGCCTCGGCACGCCGGACCCACGCAACCTGCGTGGCGCGCTCGCCGGCGCAGCCCAGGCGCTTGAGGCGCAGGACGCCAAGAAACTGTTCCACTTCATCGATCAGCGGGCGCGCCATGCGCTCTCCTCGATCGCCCATTCGCACGACGGGATGTGCCAGCTGATCGCGGCGGACTACCCGGAAAACGAACGGCCCAGCGCGCTTGCGCGGCTCGGGGACTGCACTCCGGCGGGCTCGGCCGAGGCGCTGTTCGTGGCGCGCTGCGGCAGCGCCTGCATGCAGGCGCTGGCAGCGCAGGTGGGCGCGCCGGTGTCCGAACAGCCGCAGGGCGACGAGGTCGAGGTGCGCACGTCGAAGGGCACGCTACTGCACATGCATGCAGGCACCGACCACTGGTACGGCATCGTCTGGAAAACTTCCGAGCTGATCGAGGAGCGCATGCAAGCGTCACGCGAGCTGCAGGCGGTGACGGAGAACGCGGCGGTGTATCGCAAGCGGCGGGAGCTGGAGCGCGGCGGCGACGGAGTTTCGGGGGCGCTGCCGACGTTGGCGAAGTGAGGCTTGGCGGGAGTCGCGAACTGAGAGCGCCGAGCGTGACCTGAACGGTGCGGTTGGGCCCAGGGGGTGGGCGCGCGGGACGGTCGGTTTGAAAGACTGTGCGTTCATCACAACCTGCCCCACCCCGAGAAGCCGTACGGGGCACGCTCTCGTTCTCGTTCCCGTGGCCGCGGCTCACTTCGTCAGCGTGAGCGGCAGCTCGATCGGCCAGGGCTTGGCCGGGTCCGCCATGTATCGGTAGCGCGCCCAGTTCGCGACCACCGCACGCACGTAGTTGCGCGTCTGCTCGATCGGGATGTCCTCGACGAAGCGATCCACCTCGATCAGTTTGTTGCGCTTGCGGGCGCGCGTGAGCCAGCTGCTCACGCGGTGCTCGCCTGCGTTGTAGGCCGCGATCGCAGGCACCGCTTGACCGTGGTAGAGCGCGAGCAAGTCGGCGAGGTAGCGCGAGCCCAGGCGCAAGTTGATCTCGGGCTGGAACAAGAGCGCGCGCTTCCAAGGGCTGATGCCCAGCGCGTTCGCGAGCTGTTTGGCGGTTGGCTCGATCAGCTGCAAAAGACCGATGGCATCGGCGCTCGACACGACCGTCGGGTCGTAGCCGCTCTCACGGCGCATGATCGAGTACACGAAGTCGGGCGGCAGGTGCTGCTGCTCGGTGAGGGTCTGCACCTGCGCGGCGTGTGGCTGGGGGAAGAGCGCGTCCCACAGCACGCGGGCAGGGCCTTGCGGGCGCTTGTGCAGGGTGTCGGCGTGCTCGCGTTCGACCAGGCGCAAGGGGCGCGCGTACTCCTGCAGGTCGTGGTAGGCGGCGATCAATCCGGGCAGCGTGTCGCCCGTCGCAGCGCTGCCGCGCAGCTGATCTTCCTGCTTGTGGAGCGCGGCGCTGGCCTCGGCGAGCAAGCCCAGCCGGGCGTAGAAGGCGACGTCGGCGGGGAGCGAGAAGCTCGGGGAGCCGATGCGTTGGCTGGCGTCCGTGCCGGCGGGGAGGTCTGACGCGGGAGGTTCTGCGCCGGGCAAAGCGGGAGCGCGCGTGAGCACGGGGCTGGTCGAGCTTGCGGGTTGCGCGCTCGCGTCGGACGCCGCGTGTTCGGCAGCGTGCGCATCGGCCACGGGTCCGGATGCATCCGCAGTCGTGGCGGAGGCTTGGGCGGCGCCGTTCGCCGCAGCGGTCTGCGGATCGGCCGCGTCGAACGGGTCGGCCGGATCGTCGCCCAGCTCGCGCAGGCGCGCGCGCGCGAGCAGCGCGTACCAGTGCAGCGGCTCGATCGTCAGCGCCTGTCGGAAGTGCTTGCGCGCCAGCTCGACCTTGTCCGCGAGCAGCGCGCTGCGGCCGGCCCAGTAGAAGCCACGCGCGCGAATCAGCGCCGAGCTGGAGGTGGTGGTGTAGCGCTCGAAGAGCGGCAGCGCCTGGCCGGGCTGCTTTTGCTCGAAGGCGTGGAAGGCTAGCTCCCAGACGGCCGACTGCGCGGCGTCGTGGTCGCCGCGCTTGTCGGCGTCGGCCAGGAACGCGCGCATGTGTGGCTCGCCGCCGGGCAAGTCGTGGCGCAGCTCGAGCCAGGCGGCGTCGTGCAGCGCATCGCTGGTGAAGCGGCTGTCGGGGAAGCGCTTGGCGAAGGCGCGGTAGGCCTTGACCGAGTCGGCGTCGCGGTCGGCACGGGCCAGCGCGCGAGCGGCGTGGTAGGCGTCGGAGGCCTGGGTGTCGCCGCTGATGGCGGCGGCCTGCGCCAGCACCTTGGCCGCCTCGGCGTAGCGCGTCCGCATGCGAAACAGAGCCATGCCGCGCAGGTGCAACGCGCGCGCGCGCACGGTCTTGCTCTTGGGTGCGCGCAGCTGGTCGAGCTCGGCGAGCGCCGACTCGGGCTTGACGGCGTCGAGCCAGCGCTCGGCACGATCGAGTCGTTCGTCGTCGTGCAGGGCGAGCGGCTCGCCGAGCTCGCGCAGCGCGGCCTCCACTTCCGAGCTGCGCGGGTGCGCCGGGCGGCCGATGTACAACTGACGCAGCTCGCGGATCGCAGCCGTGCGGTCCCCGGAAAGACGCAAGGCGCGCGCCAGCAACAGATGCGCCGCGAAGTGGTTTTCGCCGTGGCTGCTGGCCGTGAGGTCGCGCAGCGTGACCAGCGCTGAAGCGATGTCCGACTGGGCGAGCGCGCACTCGGCGGCTTGCAGTGGAAGCTCTGCGTCGCTTGCATTCTTCTGCAAGCTGGCCAGCAGCGGCCGCGCCTCGTTGCACTTGCCGGCGCGTGCGAGCCACAGCGCACGACGCGTGCAGATGTCGGTGGCCACGCTGTCGGGCAAGCCGCCGAGCTCGCTGGGTAGACTGGCCAGTGCGTTGGCCAGCTTGCCGGCACGTTCGTAGAGGCGTGCACTCAAGTAGCGCAGGTCGCTGCGGCCGGCGGTCTGCGCGGGCAGGGTTGCCAGCAGCGCCAGCGCGCCGGTGTCGTCGCCGGCAAGCACATGCTCGCGGATCGCATCGACGGCCGGGTCAGCTGCGGGCTGCGCGAGCGCGGCGCTGGCCACGCCTAGAAGCGCCAGGAGCACGCACGGAAGTCTCAGGGTTACCCTGCGTCGTTTCGACACCGCAACGGCCCGGCACATGCTCGGAAGAGTGCTGGCACGCCCTACCGCGATTGTCTATGCTCCGCCGCCATGTCGTTGCTCGGTCGTCGCTCGCGCGCTTTGTCGTCGTCCCTCTCGCGGGGTGGGTCGCGGGGTAGGTCGCCGCGCGCACGCGGGCTGCTGTGCGCGGGTCTGGCGCTGGCCGCGCTCACGCTTTCGGCGTGTGGCAAGCAGATCGGCGACAAGTGCCGCACGGCGCTCGATTGCTCGGTGTCGGCCAGCCGGTTGTGCGACCGCACCGAGCCGGGTGGGTACTGCACGGTGCAAGACTGCGACCTGGGCACCTGCCCCTCGGAAGCCGTGTGCGTGAAGTTTCGACCGGCTGTCAATCGCTTGAGCGTGACCTATTGCATGTACAAGTGTGGCGACACCGACGACTGCCGCACGGATCAGGGCTACCGCTGCCTGCACGCCAACGAGTTTGGCGTCGCCGGTGAGGCCGAGATCGTCGGTAACCCGAACACCAAGTTCTGCGCCGTGCGCGACACGGCACCCGCACCGCAATCGATCGCGGACGACGGCGGCACCGCGGACACGAACAGCTCGAGCACCGACGCCAACCTGTCGAGCTCGGACGCGGACCTGCAGAGCGGCGGCTAGCCGCTCGCCGCTCGCCCACAGCGGTTGGATCGCTGCTCGCTTGCGAGCTGGCGGTGGCCGCGCCGCGCTCGTCTCGCGTCGCCGATGCGCCCGGCAAAAGCTTCGCGGCACAGGCTCTTGGTGTAGTGTCGTGAGCGAGTGCCGCGGGCGGGTTCCACGCGGCGGGAGCGAGGGCGGCTTTGCTGCGATACGTGCTTGCGAGACTGCTGCGCGCGGCGGCCACGGTGCTCGGCGCGGCGAGCTTGCTCTTCGTGCTCCTGCACGCGATCCCGGGCGACCCGGTGCGGGCGATCCTGGGCGATCAGGCCGAGCCCGGTGACCGCATCGCATTGCGGCGCGCGCTGCGCCTGGACGAGCCGCTGCCCGCGCAGTACGCGGCGTTTCTGGGCGATGTGGCCAGCGGCAGCCTCGGGCATTCCTTCCGGTCGCCTGCTCGCACCGTGGCTTCGCTGATCGCCGAGGTGTTGCCGCAGACGCTGGCGCTCGCGCTCACGGCGCTCGTGCTGGCGCTTGCCATCGCGCTGCCGCTGGGCACGCTCGCGGCCGTGCGTCGCGGCACGCGCTGGGACACGGCCGCCTCGTCGCTGGCCTTGCTCGGGCTGGCCATTCCGAACATCTGGCTCGGGCCGCTGCTGGTGCTCGTGTTCGGGGTGTGGTTGCGCGCACTGCCGTTGCCCGGCGACGAGCCGAGCGTGTCGGCGCTGGTCTTGCCTGCGCTCACGGTCGGCGCCGCGCTCAGCGCGATCCTGACGCGGCAGATGCGCGCGGCGCTCTCCGAGGTGCTCGCCGAGCCGTTCATCCGCGCGGCGCGCGCGCGCGGCCTGTCGGAAGCCACGCTCGTGCTGCGTCACGGCATGCGTAACGCTTTGTTGCCGGTCATGACGGTGGCGGGTGCGCAGCTGGGCGCGCTGCTGTCGGGCACGGTGGTTGCGGAGAAGATCTTCGAGCGGCAGGGCCTGGGCACGCTCTTCCTCGACGCGTTCCTCGACCGCGACATCCCCGTGGTGCAGGGCTGCGCGCTGGTGGTCGCGGTGTTCTACGTGGTGGTGAACCTGGCGGTGGACTTGCTCTACGGCGTGGTCGATCCACGTGCGGGGCTCTCGTGACTTCGCTCTGGCCCACGGCTGCGCCGGTGCCGCGTCCGCGGCCGGTGGGCGTGGTGATTTGCGGCGTGTTCCTGGTGTTTGCGCTGTGCGGGCCGTGGCTCGCGCCGTACTCGCCGCTGGCGATCGACCTCGCGCACGAGTACGAGCTGCCCAGCCTGCGCCACCTGCTCGGCACGACCGACAACGGCGTCGACATCCTCAGCATGCTGCTGTGCGGTGCGCGCCTGGCCGGCGTGGTTGCACTGTGCGCGGTGTCCGCGTCGCTTGCGATCGGTGCGACGCTGGGTGCGTGGGCCGGGTATCGCGGCGGTCGCGTCGATCACCTGGTCACCGGCGTGTGCGATCTCGTGCAAGCGTTTCCTTCGATCGTGCTGAACATCGCGGTGCTCGCGCTGGTCGCGCGGCCGGGCCTCATGCACCTCTTGCTGGCGCTCATCGTCAACGGCTGGGTGTTGTTCGCGCGGCTGGCGCGCGCGCAGACCCTGCAGCTGCGGCACATGGAGTTCGTGCATGCGGCGCGCGCGCTCGGCTTCTCGCAGACGCGCATTCTGGTCAGGCACGTGGCGCCGAGCCTCGCGGGGCCGTTGATCGTGCAGGCGACGGCCGCGCTGGGCAGCACCGTGCTCGCGGAGTCCACGCTGTCGTTTCTGGGTCTGGGGCCGGGGGTGAGCGCGTCGTGGGGATCGCTGCTCGACCAGGGCAGCGCGGTGCTGCTGCGCTTCCCGCACGTGGCGCTGATCGCGGGTGGCACCATCGCGGTCACGGTGTATGGGGCGAATCGCGCCGGTGATTACCTGCGCGACCGGCTCGACCCGCGTGGCTAAAGCGCTGACTGGCCGCAACAGATCAGCCAGCGCGGATGCAGCTCACGGCGGCATGAAACGCGTGTCTCGGCCGCTCGGTCCGCGCGCTTCCTGGTGTAAGCTCTCGCCTTCACGAGCAGGCGGGACGACATGCCAGACGGTCACGCAGCAGGTACGCTGCCGGAGCCAGAAACACGTACGCTCTTCAGCTACGGCGGCACGACGGGATGCGCGAGCGTCTTGGTGCGCGCGCGCACGGAGCTAGACGCGCAGGGCATGGCGATGCACGCCGCGCTCTGCCAGCTGGCGCTGGCGCGCTCGACCGGCGATCGGCGGGCGGCCGAGCGCGCGGAGCGTAAGCTGCAGCCGCTGGGCATACGCAGCAGCGCACGCATGCTCAGGCTGTGGCTGCCCGGTTTGTCCGCGCTGCCGGCTTGACGCAACCCGGTCGCGCAGCTCACGGTGTCCGCGCCATGACCGAGCGCTTCGTGCTGCGTACCAAGTTCGAACCGGCCGGCGATCAGCCCGCGGCGATCGCTCAACTGGTCGCGGGTCTCAGCCGCGGTGAACGTCACCAGACGCTGCTCGGCATCACGGGCAGCGGCAAGACCTTCACGATCGCCAACGTGATCGCGCAGCTCAACCGGCCGTGCCTGATCATGGCTCCGAACAAGACGCTCGCGGCGCAGCTCTACAGCGAAATGCACGAGCTCTTTCCGGACAACGCGGTGGAGTACTTCGTCAGCTACTACGACTACTACCAGCCCGAAGCTTACATCCCCACGAGCGACACCTACATCGAGAAGGATTCGATCCTCAACGAGCGCATCGATCGGCTGCGCCACAGCGCCACACGCTCGCTCCTGTCACGTCACGACGTGATCATCGTGGCCAGCGTCTCGTGCATTTACGGTATCGGCTCGGCCGAGTGGTACGACCACATGACGATCCGCCTGGAGCGCGGCCAGGAGCTGCGGCGCGACGAGCTCTTGCGACGCCTGGTGGACATCCAGTACGAGCGCAACGACATCGACTTTCACCGCGGGACGTTTCGCGTGCGCGGCGACGTGATCGAGATCTTCCCGGTCTACGAGGACGAGCGCGCGGTGCGCGTGGAGTACTGGGGCGACGTGATCGAGAAGCTCTCGGAGATCGATCCGCTGCGCGGCAAGGTGCTCCACGAGCTGGACCGCTACGGCATCTACCCCGGCTCGCATTACGTCACACCGGAGCAGCAACGTCGCAGCGCGATGAGCTCGATTCGCACCGAGCTGCACGCGCGCCTTGCGGAGCTGGAGAGCCAGGGCAAGCTGGTCGAACGCCAGCGCCTGGAGCAGCGCACCAACTACGATCTGGAGATGCTCGAGCAGATGGGCTTCTGCCACGGCATCGAGAACTACGCGCGGCATCTGTCGGGGCGTAAACCGGGCGACCCGCCGCCGTGCCTGATCGACTACATGCCCGAAGACTTCATCCTGGTGATGGACGAGTCGCACCAGAGCGTTCCGCAAGTGGCAGCGATGTACAAGGGCGATCGTTCGCGCAAGCAGACGCTGGTCGAGTACGGCTTCCGCTTGCCGAGCGCGCTCGACAACCGTCCGCTCAAGTTCGAGGAATTCGAGTCCAAGATCAAGCAGGCGATCTATGTGAGCGCCACGCCGGCGGAGTACGAGCTGCAGAAGTGCGAGGGCGTGGTGGTGGAGCAGGTCGTGCGGCCCACGGGCTTGCTCGATCCGGTGATCACGGTGCGGCCCGTGGGCAACCAGGTGGAAGACCTGCTCGGCGAGATTCGCAAGCGCGTGGCGCGCAACGAACGCGTGCTGGTCACCACCCTGACCAAGCGCATGGCCGAGGACCTCACCGAATATTACGGCGAGCTCGACGTGCGCTGCCGCTACTTGCACAGCGATGTGGATACACTGGAGCGCGTGGAGCTGCTGCGCGATCTACGGCGCGGCGAATACGACGTGCTGGTCGGCATCAACCTCTTGCGCGAAGGCCTCGACCTGCCCGAGGTGTCGCTCGTGGCGATTTTGGACGCCGACAAGGAAGGCTTCCTGCGCTCGGCGCGCTCGCTGATCCAGACCATCGGCCGAGCCGCACGCAACGTGCACGGTGAGGTGCTGATGTACGCCGACCGGCGTACGGCCGCGATGGAGCGCGCGATCTCGGAGACGGAGCGCCGCCGTCAGCTGCAAGCCGAGTACAATCTCGAGCACGGCATCACGCCGGAGACCGTGATCAAGGCGATCCACCACATGCTGCCGGAAGCCGGCGGCGGCGACTACGTGACCATCCCGATCCTGCGCCCAGGCGAGGAGGCCAAGGGCGAGGCGGCGCTCGAGGAGCTGCGCGCCGAGATGCTCTTGCTCGCTGAGCAGTTGGAGTTCGAGGAAGCCGCCAAGCTGCGCGACAAGATCCACGCGCTCGAAGGGCAGCGCGGGCAGTCCACCGCCACGGCTGCCTCGCCCAAGTCTTCCGCCCCGCCCAAACGCGGCAAACCCAGGGCGCGGCGCTGAGCCGCGGGAGTTGAACGGCGCAGCGCGTGGTGTGTGCCGGACCTTGGCGAACGGGCTGCTGTGGGATGGGTGTCTGTGCGCGGGACGATCGACTTGGTGCGCCGGACCGTGCATTCATCGCAACCTGCCGGGGCGTGTTGGGAGGGCGGGTCGTTCCCGAGCCCGAGAGCGACCTGCCGACCCCGAGCGCCCCGGCTGGTCGTAATGAATGCTTCGTCTTGTAAGCTGCCCGCCCCCGACGCACTGTTGGCCAGTTCCCGTGTTCCCCCGCTCTCCGCACGGTGCAGCTTCGAGGCTGTCGCGCTGGCGACTGGTGTAGGATCGCCGCCGTGACGCAACGCCACAGCGCCGTGCTGCGATGGTTGGTGACGGCGCTCGCGGTGGCCGGTGCGGCTGCCTGGTTCGTGCCCGACATCGACGGGGCCGATGTGTGGTGGCACATCGCATCGGGGCGTGAATTCTTCGCGCACGGCGCCGTGCCGCGCAGCGATCCGCTCTCGTTCACGGCCAGTCAGCCCTGGGTGAACCACGAGTGGCTCTGGGGAGTGTTTGCGTTCAGCCTGTATCGCATCGACCCGCAGGTATTGGCGTGGGGCAACTTCGCGGTGCTCTCGCTGATCTTTTGGCTGGGCTTCGAGTGCGCGCTTGCCGTCCAGGCCGGGCTCTTCGCGTCCACGCTCGCGCTGTGGCTCGCGGCCGTGAACGGGCACTGGTTCTTCGACCTGCGGCCGCATCTGTTCACGATTCTCTTCGCCATGCTGCTCTTGCGCACGCGGCAGCTGCCCTGGGCGCACTGGCTGTGGCCGCCGATCATCGCGCTGTGGTGCAACATCCACGCGGGCTACGTCTTTGGCCTCGGCATGATCGGCCTCTTGGCGCTGGTGAGTACGCTGCAGCTGGCGGCGGCGGAGATGCTCGGCGTGCCCGCGCTGCGCGCCGCGTTCGCCAGTCAACGAGCCCGCTGGTTTTCGGTAGCCGTGTGCATGCTCGCGATCTGCGCGAACCCCTGGGGCTACCACCTGCTCGAGTTTCCGCTGAGCTACGCGCCGGGCGCAGGTCGTTCGCTGTACGCCGACCAGATCGTCGAATGGCAAGCGTTCGGCTGGCAGTGGGACGAGCTGCGGCTGATGGGCGTCTCTTGGCTCGGGACCTTCCGCGGCCGCTACCTGCTACTGGTCGCGCTGCTTTCGCCTTCGCTCCTTCGACAGGCGCGCCGCGACCCTTACCTCGTGGTGCTGGCTTGCGTCAGCATTCTCATGGCGCTGTCGGCGCGGCGTTTCGTCGCGCTCTCGTCACTGCTGTGCACGCCGCTGGTCGCATGCACGCTGGCCGCCGGTGGTCGCTGGTTGCGCGCGCGCGTGCGCTTGTTGCAGTCGACCAACGCTGGCCTCGTCGTGGCGCTGTCGCTCGCCGCTTGCTTGCCGCCGATGTGGTCGCGGACGCGCACGCTGCCGCAGCTCTTCGAGCGCTGGAGCAGCGTCGATCTCTACCCGCAAGCCGCCACGCATTACCTTGCATCCCTCGGCGCCCCGCTGCACGTGCTGAACTTCGAGACCTGGGGTGGCTACGTGATGATCCACGCCCCGCGCTGTCGAGTCTTCTTCGACGGACGCGCCAGCACCGTCTACGACGAAGAGCTGTACGTCGACTACCTCGACCTGATGAACGGCCGCGGCTCGTTGCCTGCGCAGCTCGCGAAGTACCGGCCGGACGCCGTGCTCGTGCCCGACTTGAAGATCGTCGACTCGCTGCTCGGCTTGTCGCAGCCGTGGAAGGTCGTCTATGCGGACGAGGTCGCGGCGCTGCTCCTGCCGCCTGACTCTCCGTGGCTATCGCGGCCCCTGCCGGACCCCGAGCGCGTGCTGGCGCACGAACCACAGTGGTTGCGTCACCGCGCCGCGCTCGCGTTCGAGCATGGTGACGGTCAGCGAGCTATCGCTTTGTTGCAGCAGGCGCTGGGCGCAGCGCCGCTCTTGCTCGGCGCGTATACCGACCTGATGACCGTGTTCGGTCAACGCGATCAGCCAGAGGCCGTGGCGCTCGTGGCCTCCGCTGCCCTCTCGAGCATGCCGCAGCGCCGTGCGCAAGTGCATGCACACTGGGGCCGGCAGTACGAGTCGCGGGGCCAGCTGCCGCAAGCTCTAGTGCACTATCGCGCCGCGCTCACGGGCCATCCGCTCAGCGACGAGTCGGGGCTGCGAGCGCGCATCGAGCGCCTCGAGCGTACGGTGCGTGGCGCGGCCCACGTGCCCTGAGCACAGCTTGCGCGACGCAGGCCCGGACGCGGCGAACACCGCCAAGTCTCTGTGCAGGGACGGCCGCCGCCGGCTGGCTCTCGCTCGTGTGCAGGACGCACTGCGCCGCGGCACGATTGTGGCTCGCGCGCGCCGATCAGGTTGAGCGTACCCATGTGCCGCGCTAGCCTCCGCTGCGATGCGAAGCTGCTCGGGCCCCGCCTACCGGCTGCTGCTGGCCGCCTTGTCTTGCCTGTGCGCAGTGGTCGTTGGCACACCCGTCTGTGCGCAGGGTGCGCCGGTCGCACCGCCCGCGATCCTCGAGCTCGAGTTCACGCCCACCGGCTACGCGCAGATCGCGATCTGGGTCGAGGACGCCGCGGGCGCGTTCCTCGCGACGGTCGCGCTCACCGATGCCGTGGCGACGCGTGGCATCGGCAATCGTCCGGGTGCCTCGCAGATGAACAGTGGCTTTCGTTGGCCCTACGGTCGGCGCGAGGGCGCGCTGCCGGTATGGGCGCATCGGCGCGCAGCGGCCGAAGGTGCCACGCTGTTCCAGCGCGTGATCTTCCAGGCCCGTCGCAGCGAGGGCCTGGCCTCGCGCACCAGCGACGACTTCTCCCCCGACAACTACTTCTGTCTGTCGTTCGACAACTCGCGCTCCCAGAAAGACGCGCTCGATGCCGTCAGCTGCGCCAGCATCTTCAATAGCGACAAGGGGCGCTACCTCACGCCGGTCGACGTGGCCAAGAGCTACGCGGAACCCTACGAAGACACGCAAAGCCACGCGGGCCGCATGCAACTACTTTCACTGACGTCGCTGTACCCGCCGCGGCGCGACCTCAAGAGCTGCGCGCCCGGCTGCTACGAGCACGCCGACGTCGCCCATTACGCCGACGACGCCCGTGCGGTGATGCCCGAGATCGATGCAGTCACCATGGCCACGCCCAAGGGCGGCGAGCCCAAGCGGCTGATCTTTCTCGTGCCTGCACAGTGGCTGGCGGGGAAGTACCGCGCGTGCCTCGAGATCAACGTCGAGGGCGACTACAATCCGCATTACAACAACGTGTTATATCCCACGCCGCACAGTCCAGCGGCCAGCTGGGATTCGTGGGCGCTCAACTACGGCTATCCCTATCGCGGGCAGCCCTCGCTCACGTACTGCGCGCCGGTGCAGCTCGGCTTGTCGGGTCAGGTCAGCTCCACGGCCGACCAGCCCGAAGGCGCGATCACCAGCTGGGACACGGCGGCAAGCAGCTACGGTCAGCTCGCGAGCGTCACGACCATGACCGACGATCCGGTGAAGGCTCCGGGCAGCGGCGCCGATCGCTTGCTGCTGAGCGGCGATGGCTATCGCCTCAAGGCCACCATCAAGCCGCCGCTGGCCTGCAAGGACAACCAGCCGCCGTCGAGCGTGCAGGACCTCGCGCTGGGGCCCTACCCGAGCCCGCTGCACGCTCACCAATGGATCACGCTCGCGTTCCGTGCGGCGAGCGACGACGTGGGCGTGTTCCGCTACGAGGTGCGCGTCTCGACCGACCCGATCACCGACGAAGCCTCGTTCATGCGCGGTCAGCCGGCCAAGAGCGCCAGCGTCGAGGCCGAGGAGCTCAGCGTGCCTGCCGGCACCAAGTCCGGCGAGACCATCCACGTGGACATGGGCGGGCTCTACGCGCAGACGCACTACTACGTGGGCGTGCGCGCGGTGGATGGTTGCGCGCAGCCGAGCCCGATCAGCGTCGCCGAGATCAGCATGCCCAGCCGCGTGTTCGCCACCGTCACGCCCTGCTTCGTCGCGACCGCCGCTTACGGCACACCCATGGCACAGGAAATCTCGGCGTTGCGGCGCTTCCGCGATCGCCAGCTGTCGAGCAACGTGGTAGGTCGCGCGTTCGTCCAGCTCTACTGTGTGGTCGGCCCGAAACTCGCCGCAGTGATTGCCAAGCACGAAGAATTGCGCTCGATTACGCGCGGCCTGCTCGCGCCCGTTGTAGCCTGGGCACGCGTCCTGTCCGAGTGATCGCAGCTCCAAGCGTAGCCCCCATGCAAGCGCGTACCGGCACTCTCGTGACCCTGTTCTGGCTCGTGCTCGTGCTCGGTGGCTGCACGCACGTGCGGCCGTACGAGCGGGAGTACCTGGCGCACCCGGGCATGGATCTCAAGCGCGAGGCCCTGGCGACCGAATTCGAGGCCCATGCGCACGATGCACGTGAGGGCGCGGTTGGTGGGAGCAGCGACAGCACAGGCGGCGGATGCGGCTGCAACTGATGCCGCCGACGCGATTTGGGCTCCATCCGCGGCTTACGTCCTCGGGGCCTCGGTCACGCTACATGAGTAGCGCTCCCTCGGTCCCTGCGGGCGCGCTCGCGGCTGGAACCCAACTCGCGTCGGCGGCTTGCCGGCGTGGGTGCAACGGACTGTGGGTGTTGCTGCTGATGGCGGCGGTGCTTTTTTGCGGGGGCGGGCGGGTTCGGGCGGATGAGGCTTCGGGGAGGTGGTCGGGGGAGGTCGAGGGGCGGGGGAACTACTTTTGGGAGCGGTCGACGCGGGTGATCGTGCCCACGTTCAAGGTCACGGCGGAGTCGCCGAGCGGCGTGCATCTGAAGGCCGACTACCTGATCGACGTGATCTCGAGCGCCAGCATCGCGCAGACCGGCGGTGGTAAAGACGGCGTGTTCACCGAGCTGCGGCATGGCGTGGGCAGCGCCGTCGGCAAGCGCTTTGCGGTCGGTGACTCGGAGCTCGACCTCACCGTCCACGGCAAGTACAGCACCGAGAACGATTACGTCTCCTATATCTACGGCGTCGATTCGTCGCTCACGCTCGACGACAAGAACACCACCTTGAATCTCGGGCTGACGCGTGTCGACGATCACTGGGAGATCGCTGGTCCGGTCGCCGTGGGCCAGTCGCGCACGCCGAGCCTCGGCGGCTTCACCACACGCGCCGGTGTCTCGCAGCTTCTGTCGCCCACGCTGGTGCTCAGCGGCGGCTACCAGCTGGGTGTGCTCGAGGGCTTCCTCGGGAATCCGTACCGGCGCGCGCTGATCGGGCCGCTGCCGCACATGGAGAACCACCCGCACGAGCGCTTGCGCCACAACTTCGATGCGCACCTCGCGTGGTTCGTGCCGCGCACTTCGACCAGCTTCCACCTCTTCTACAAAGCGTATATCGACTCTTGGTCGATCGCCGCGCTGACGCCCGAGCTGCGCGTGTACCAGGAGCTGGGCGAGAACTTCGTGGCCCGCGCGCGCTATCGCTACTACGTGCAAGACCACGCCTACTTCTACGAGAGCCCGCGCTATCCCCGGGGCTACACCGGGCCGCTCACCAACGACCCGAAGATGGCCGAGTTCGAGTCCCAGCAGCTCGGGCTCAAGCTCGAGTATCGGCTGTCGTTTCTCGCGCGCAGCATCTTCGATTTTGCCAAGGAAACCTGGCTGGATCTGAGCTTCGATCGGCAGTGGTGCACGAGCTCGTTCGGCGACAACGTGAGCGCTACCGCGGGCGCCCGGCTGCCGTTCTGAGGTCGCGGGCGGGCGCGCGCATCGCCGGCCCTACAACGGTCGCTCGCGCGTGGCACCCAGTGTAAGCTGCGCGCGTGGAAGCGCTGCGCATCAACGATCGGATCGTGCTCGCACCGAGCGAGCTCTCCTGGACGGCGGTGCGTGCCTCGGGCCCCGGCGGTCAGAACGTGAACAAGGTCGCGAGCAAGGTCGAGCTGTGCTTCGATCTCGCGCGCTGCCCGAGCCTGTCGTACTCCGTGAAGGCGCGGCTGTGGACCGCGTGCGCGAATCGTCTCGACGCGCAGGGTCGGGTGCGCATCGTGAGCCAGGCGACACGCGACCAGGCCAAGAACCTCGAGGACGCGCGCGACAAGCTCGCGGCGCTGGTGCGCGCGGCGCTGGTCGTGCCCAAGATCCGCAGGGCCACCAAGCCCACGCGTGGCAGCCAGCGACGGCGCGTGGAGGATAAGCGCCGGACCTCGCAGAAGAAGCAGCTGCGCTCGCGCATCGGAGGCGACGATTGAGGCCGCTGCCAGCAGCGCTCGGCGTGCTCGCGCTGCTGCTGTTGAGCGCTGCTGCGGTGCATGCGCAGGTCTTCGTGTACCCGCGGCGGCCAAGCCAGACCAACGTTCGCTACGCTGACTTCGACTGGAAGTACATCGACGTGCACGTGGCCAAGGGCGCGCATCCCGCGCTCAGCTTCCCCGGGGGCTCCCGCTTGCACGCGGGCACGTTTCGCCCGCCTGTGGACGGCGCGGCGTGGAGTTGGCCGGCCTTGTCCGAAGCCCCCGTCTCGCGTCTGCAGCAGAACACGGCCGGCACCGGCGCCGCGGCACCTGCTGTGGCTGCGCCCGTGTCGGCGCGCTCACTGCAAGGCAAACCCAAGCAGGGCAGCGGCGGCGTGCGCCTCTACTTCTACGAGCGCGAGCGGCCCATCGCCGAGCGCGCCGCTGCCAGCATCGAAGACTCGTATCAGTACCTGCAGGCCGAGTTCAGCTACACGCCACGCGTGACCTTCGCTTACTTCCTGTACGCGAGCTACATCGAATTTTTGCAGACTGATCTCTTCCCGCTGCAAGAGGGCGTGCTCGGCGTGACCAGCCCCGAGAACCTCGACGTCACGCTGCCGTACTTCGGCGACGCGCGCCTGTTCGCCGATGTCTCCACGCACGAGCTCGCGCACGAGTTCACGATCCAGAAGGTGGCGCGCGCGGCCGAGCGCAAGCACATAGTTGGCGACCCGCTCGACGCCACGCCGCTGTGGTTCGTGGAAGGTCTGGCCGAGTACTACGCCAAGCGCGGCATCGATCCCGAGACCGATATGCTGGTGCGCGACATCCTCGTGAATCCCAAGACCGAGCACGACTACGTGCTGGGCAACTTCTGGGACGACCGACTGACGAGCGGGCTGTGGACGTACAAGGTTGGTCAGGCGCGCTGCGCGTTCCTCGAGCAGGCGTTCGGCAAGGGCACGCTCCAGCGCATCCTGGACCAATCACCGCTTCTGTTCGTGGAGGAGAAGCACGGTGGGGTGTCCGGCTTCCCGCAGCTGGTTGCGAAGGTCACCGGTAGCAGTGCGGCGGCGATCGCGGCGCGCTTCGAGCGCTGGATCAAACACCGCGCGTTCGAGACCTACCTGCACGCCAAGCACGACCGTGGACACTTCACCACACTGCATCGCACGCGCGGCATCGTGCAGGCGCTGCGCGCCGCGCCCAGCGGAGAGCTTTTGCTCTACCGCAGCATCGATCCCGACACCGGTCAGAACCGGCTCTACCTCTTCGATCGGCGCTCGCCGGGCGACGACGAGACCGTGGTGGCTGACGGTAAGCCCGGTGTCGAGACACTGCATCCGGTGGCCGGGCAGAACTTCGATCTCACTGACCACGAGCTTGCGTTCGTGGCGCAGGTGGAGGGCAGCGACGTCATCTATCGCCAGAGCTTCGTCGAAGCGGCGCTACCCAGGGCCTGCGACTCCGACAAGAAGAAGACGTGCTCCTACGACGTGGACATCGACCTCGGCAAGCGCGAGAAGTTCGCGCTCGGCCACCTCGGCATCGACGCGGTCGACGCGATCACACTCGCGCCGGATGGCAAGCGCATCGGGTTCGTGGGGCTCAGCAGTCGGGGGCAGAAAGATCTGTACCTGATCACGCCCGGCAGCGACGACGCCTTCACGCTGACGCAGCTGACGAACGACGTGTACGCGGAGCGCGAGCTGTCGTGGGGCCCGCACGGTCTGGTCTATAGCTCGGATGCGACGGGGCACGGCAAGTACAATCTCTTCCAGCTCGACCCCGACGCGCCCGCCCACGTGGCGCGCCTCACCACCGAGGCACGCGACGAGCTCAACCCGCAAGCGCTGCCCGACGGCAGCGTGCTCTTCGTCGCGTACGACGACAGCGGTGCGAACGTGTACTCCGTGGCGCAGGGCGAGGTGCACAAGGAGACCGATGTCTCGACCGGCCTCTTCGACGTGAGCCCCGGCCCCGATGGCAGCGTGTGGGCACTGCATCACTTCGGTGCCGATCGCTACCCCGTGCGGATCGAGCGCGAGCGCTTCCTGGCCACGCCGCGGCCGAGCGCGGCCGACGCGCAGGCGCCCACGCCACCGGGCACGCTCTCGCTGGCGCGCGCGCAGCCCTACAAGGCTCTCGACCTGCACAACTGGTCGCTCGGCAGCATCTTCCTGCTCGCGGGCGTGAGCGGCAGCGCGGTGTTCGGGCAAGTGGTCGCCAGCGCCAACGACCGTCTGCGCGATCACGGCCTCTTGCTTTCGCTCGCCACCTGGGGTGACACAGCGCTCACCGACGCGAGCCTCTTCTACTTCAACGAGCAAAAGCGTGTGGTCTGGGGTGCGGGCGCGTTCAACTACGTGCGTTCGCGCATCGATCGCAGCTTCGAGCCCGCCGACAACATCTACTTCCGCTCCTGGAACCGCTTCTTCGGCGGGCAGGTGTTGGCGCGCTACCCGTTCTCGCGCTTCGTGTTCCTGCAAGCGGCCGCCGCCGTCGGCGGCACCGAGTACTTCCTGCTCAATGACCTGCGAGACACCCTGCGCGATCCCACCGCCAACCGCGCAGGCCTCGACCTCTACACGCCGTGGCGGGCGGCCAACGACGGCGTGCGCTTCCAGACCGAAGGCACGCTCTCGTTCGGCTACGACACGATCGGCATGCACCGCGCCACCGGCCCGATCCGTGGCAGCTCGGTCCTGCTCTCCAGCAGTCTCGGGGTGCAGCCCTTCGACCACGTGCTCTACGACCAGACCCGCCTCGACGCGCAACACTTCTTCCCCCTGATCGGCGCCATGAACTTCTTCGTGCGCTCGGGCGTGGGCAGCACCTTCGGCAGCGAGCGCGCGCCGCAGTACTACCTGTCCAGCTTCCAGACGCTGCGCGGCGTGCCCTTCGGTGACATCAACTACCTGCTCGGTCGCGAATTCGTGTACCTGACCGGTGAGCTGCAGTTTCCGATCTTGCAGTTCCTCAGCTTCCCGCTGATCGATCTCGAGGGCGTGCTCGGTGCCGACGTCGGCGCCGTGGCCGATCGGCTCGATTGGCTGTGGAAGCGGCGCCTGCTCGATCTGGTGTTCGGTGTGAACTTCGGCTTTGGGCCGATCGTGTTGATGTTGCACTTCGGTCAACCGGTCGGCATCGGAGCGCATTCATTTCGGGCGTTTCCGGGCTCGGATCCCGTGGCGCCGTTGCCGAACGATGGGCACTTGACCTTCAACCTGTCGTTGAACTGGCGGTATCAGTGACGGGTTGAGTTGAGATCGAACGGGGTGGGTCGGTTGGAAGGCTTGTTGGATGACGCTCGCACTCGTTGCGCAAGCCGACCTCGTACGGTCGAGAGGCGAGAGAGGCGCGCATCTGAGCCTCGGCGCTGGCGCTCGGGCTGGAGCGGTCCGGTCGCCCATTCTCGCCGCCGCCGCGCCATTCGCGAGCGCTTGCCTTGGCAATCGAGCACTCGCGTCCTATGTTGTAATACATGCGAACCCGAATTCACCACCGCAAGCAGCACTTGCGTGCCAATCGCGATCTCAAAGACCGGCTGATCCAGGCGCGGGTGCCAGAGAGTCTCGAGAGCACGCTCAAGGACGAGGCGAAGAAGCGCAGGCTCTCCGTCTCGCACCTGATCCGCAACGTGCTCGAGGACACCTTCGAGCTGGTGGACGGCGTGGTCGCCGAGGTCGACAACCTCGTGCAGGACTCGGTGGGGCTCGCCGAGCGTGTGGCTCGCGACGCAGGGAGGATCGCGAGCCACGCACGCAGGCCTCTTCGGGAGCCGGAAGAAGGCCTGGAAAACGAGCCTCCAGAGCCTTATCAGGCTGCAGCTGACGGCGGCGACTCGGACGAGCGCGGCGCAGCAGCCAGTCGCAGCACGGCCGCGCGATCGGAAGCGCGAGGCGAGGCTCCTCGCCCGCCAGTTAGCCACGAGATATCGCTCGACCACGTGCTCGCGTGGAACAAAGTCGTGCTCAATCGCGAGTGCGAGTGCGCCAAGTGTGGTGCCGCGCTTGCGAAGGGTCGCGAGGCTCACCTGGGGCTCTCACAGGACCCCAGCGCTGCGCCGACCTGGCTGTGCAGCGCCTGTATCGCCGCGCTCTGAAGACCGCCACGGCTGCGCACACCCCGCTGCGACAGGCCCGCACAAGCCGTCGCAGCCGGGTGTTTTGCGTCTTTTGACACACATAACACGCTGATCTTGTTCGGCTTTACCACAAGCACCGGTCGCGCAACATACTTTGTATTACAAAGTTCTTGCGCGTCCCCCCGAATCGTGTGTATTACATCCGCATCGGCGTGTAATACGCCGCATGACAACAAGGTGATGCGATGGGCCAAATCCAGACGACCCCCGAGACCAAGACCCGCCACGGCCGCCGTCGGCGCCAGCGTCGCCACGCCCGCGTTGGCAAGGCCGTTGGCAAGCGTGTGAGCCGCGATGTGGGTCGCGAGCTGCGCGCGTGGCTGAAGGTCGCCGACGCCGTGCTCGTCGGCATCGAGCGCACGGCCTGGTCGCTACGCAACGTCGCCGACGAGGTGAGCGAAGCGTTCCAGGGGACGGTGACCGAGTTCGGCACGCTGCGCGATGACGCCAAGGGCGGCGGCCTCGGCCTGATGCGCCTTACGCAGACTGGCTTCATGCTCGCGCAGGTTGCGGCGAGCTACCGCCTGTACTCGCTGCGCGCAGCCTTCTTGCCCGAACAGCGTGCCGAGGCTCTGCTCGAGAGCTTGCATGCGACCAATGCGAAACGTTTCTACCGCGCGAGCACCAAGCACGGCGGCGCGTTCCTGAAGATCGGCCAGCTGCTCTCGGCGCGGCCCGACATCCTGCCCAAGCCCTGGGTCGCCGAGCTCGCGGGCCTGCAAGACGCGGCGCCGGCCCTGTCGTTCGAGAGCGTGAAGCAGGTGATCGAGCGCGAGCTCGCGGGTTCCCTCGAAGAGCTGTTCGCGAGCTTCGAACAGACGCCGCTTGCGGCCGCGAGCATCGGTCAGGTGCATCGCGCGCTCACGCACGACGGCCAGCAGGTGGCGGTGAAGGTCCAGCGGCCTGGCATCGCGGAGCTGGTGCGCATGGACATGCAATCCCTCGAACTGTTCCTGCAGAGCATGCGCTCGTCGCTGCCGGACATCGACTACGACACGATCGTGAGCGAGGTGCGCGGCTCCGTGATGATGGAGCTCGACTACGCCGAAGAGGCCGTGATGACGCTCAACGTAGCAAGGCCCTTCGTCCGCGAGGACGGCATCGTGTTCCCCGTACCGCGCGCGAGCCTGTGCACGAACAAGGTGCTGACCACGAGCTTCATCGAAGGGCGCAAGATCACCACGGTGCTCGACGAGCTCGATGCTCGCGCCGAGACCGGCGACCTCGGCGCGCGCAAGCAGCTCTCGGATCTGCTCGGGCAACTCCTGTCGGCTTACCTCAAGCAGATCTTGCTGAACGGCGCGTTCCAGGCCGATCCACACCCGGGCAACTTGCTCGTCACCACCGATGGCAAGCTGGCGATCCTCGACTTCGGTTGCAGCAAGACGCTCCTGCCCGAGGTGCGCGAGGCCTACGTGGCGCTGGTGCGGGCCTTCTTGATGAGCGACCACGCGCGCATGGGGCAGCTGTTCACGCAGCTGGGCTTCCGCACCAAGAGCGGCAAGCACGACACCCTACACGTCTTCGCCGACGCGATCCTGGCGGAGTTCCAGAAGGCGATGACGAGCGGCACCTTCAGCTGGCCCGACCGCGAGGCCATCGTGGCGCAAGCCGGCACGTTGCTGGTCGCGCTCGAGAACGACCCGGTGGTGAGCATCCCGACCGAGTTCGTGATGATCGCACGCGTGTTCGGAACGCTGATGGGCCTGTTCACGCACTACGAGCCGGACATCGCCTTCGCCGAGCACGTCATGCCCGTGCTCACCGCCGCGCTCTTCGCCATGCCCGAGGAAGCCCCGAACTGAACGCGACAACGCACGAACCAAGGAGAGTCCGCATGACCTGCAAGACCGCACAACTTCACGACAGCGCCCAGAAGCTTCGCAACCTCAGCGTGGACTTCGTCGACTCCGTGGCTGTGCTCAGCCTGCGCGCCATCGACGAGTGGGAAGAAGTCGAGTGGCAGTTGCACAAGGCCGAGGGCCGCTTGATCGAGCGGCAGGAGCAGCTGCGCAAGCCAGCGGCGGAGGTCGCAAAGGCCGCCACGAGCTTCGCTGGCGAGGTGCACAAGAGCTACAAGCGCGTGCTGCGGTCGCTGCGCTGAGCGGTGACCGAGAGCGGCCGAGCGCACGGCAGATATCTGCGGTGGCGCTCGGGCTCTCGGTTATGCTCTGCAGATGGCGGGAGCTGGGCGCGACGTGTGGTTCGTCTACATCGCACGTTGTGCGGACGACACGCTCTACACCGGGATCGCGCGCGACGTGGCGGCCCGGATCGCCGCGCATGATGCGGGCCGTGGCGCGCGTTACACGCGCGGCCGCGGCCCGCTGCGCGTATGTGGGGTGCGGCGCTGCATCTCCAAAGGCGATGCGCTGCGTCTGGAGCTGGCCATCAAGCGCCTGGCTCGTGCCGAGAAAGAAGAGCTCACGCGTGGTCGCCGGTTGGCTGCGTTCGCGCGGCGCGCCACGCCGAGCCGCGCAGCCGCGCCGGCCGAGTAGCGTGCGCGAGCCTCACAGCGTCGTGTCCGTGGCGCCGCAGGTCGGGTTCGCGCAGATCGCGCTGCCACTTGGGCGTGAGTTATCGGTCGCGGCGCGCAGTGTGCTGCGCGTGCTGGCCACGGTCTCGGCGCGATCGTCGCAGGCCCACGCAGGCGGGCAGTCGCCAGCGCCCGAGCATGGCATCACGCAGACGTTGCGGGTGGGGTGACAGAACATGCGATGGTCGAAGCCGTCGCCGCCCGGTCCCCCGTGGGGGTCGGCGAGTCGCACGGCGCACGCGCTGTCGGGCGCGATGGGGTTGCCGGCGGCGTCTTTCAGGTCGCCGCAGCCGTCGCCGATGTTGGGTTGCTGGACGGTGGTCACCACATCGGTGCGATTGCTCTCGTAGCGCTGTGCTTCGTTGAGGCACTCGAGATTCACGAGCACGCCAACGGGCGGCGTTGCGGCCTCGGTGAACGACACACGCTGCGGCGTCTGCTTGCAGGTGCGCAGCACTTCCTCGGAGAAGGTGTCGTAGTACCAACCCTCTTCGCCGGCTGCCTGCACCAGCTTCAGGTCGTGCACGGGCAATTGATTCACCACGCAGATCGCGCCGTTTTGTTTGTTGCGCTGCGCGTGGCCCGGCGCGGGCGTCGAGAGAAACGCTGAGCGCTCCGCGCACTCGTGGGGCGCGCCGGGAAGGTTCACGCCGGGTGGAGGAAGCTCCCACACCACGTTGCAGCCGACCTTGCCGCTGCTGGTACGCACCAGCGACCGCGGCAAGCACACACCCGTCAAGCGCTTGGAGATCACCTCGATGATCGCGTCCATGGCGGGGGCGAAATCTTCCTGGCAGATCGACTGGATCACGCCGGTCTCACCGAAGCCACGCGCGACGTCCACGATGCGGCGTGGCGGATACGCATCGCCGCCCATCTTCGACTGGCATGACGCGCGCAGGTCCGTGTCGCTGGCGACGACCACTTGCATGGCGGGATCCGCGAGCATGCCGTCGTAGTACGCGTTGCGAGAGCTGGGGTTTTCGAAGTTGACGTTTGCGCGCGCCGCTTCTGTAACGAGCCTCGCGGGCACCCCCACGATGCCGGCGAACACTACGAGATCGGGTCGACCGGGACGCAGCGCTTTGAAGGCGTCGACGTAGCGCGCTGCGGGCCACAGTCGGTCGGGGAAGTCCTGACAGCGGAAGTTGATCGGTTTGTCGCTGAAGCTGCCGGCGAATTGATCGGTGGTGCGTGCGGAGCAGTCGTCTTCGTCGCTCACCAGCACGATCGCAAGCAGGGAAGTGTCGTTGGGATTGTTGCGCAGGAAACCGCGGTTTTGCAGATCTCCTTGGCCCAGCAGGTCTTGGCCGTGGCCATCACCCACGAACTGGATCGTGTGTCCGGGGATGACTTGTTGGTTCTTCGGATCGAGCTCGACCGAAGGCCACAGTGCCTTGAGCCCCGACTCGAGTTGATGCTCGTAGCCGCAGCCCTCGGTGCCGAGCGTGGCGATGCACGCGAAGTCTCGCGCCGTAGCGAGGGGATCGTCGATGCCTGCCTGGAACTGCAAGTAGCTCGGGTAGCTGGGCTTGCAGCCGGGCAAGCTCGCATCTTGCGTGGGGTTGCTCTGGTGCTGGAACAGCCCGTCGTCGCCCTTGGCTTCGCAGCCGCTGCCGAGCGCGCCTGGCAGCATGAGCGAGCTCGAGACCACGGCCAGGTGCAGGTCCTTCACGGCGGGGAAGGGTTTGCCTCCGGCGCGCTCGCCCGTGGTCAGGGTCTGGATCAGCTTGGGAAACTGCGCACGCAGGGCCGCCTGCTCCTCGGCCATCGAGCTCGAGTTGTCGACGATGAAGAGCAGGTCCACCTTGTCGATGCCGCTGCCGGCGGCCTTGGTCCGCACGCCGTTGACCAGGCACGGGTTGATCGCGCCCAGCGTGCGTTCCAGGCACGCGGCGAGCACCATCACCACACAACACCCGAACACCACGCTGATCTTCGTCTTCATGTGTGCGCACCTTTCCTTCGGCTGCGCTGCGGCGTGCGCCGCTGCGCGAGCGTTCCCATCGCAGCGGGGCCTGCGCTGCCGTGAGCGTCTAACCGACGTCCGCAGACCTGCGAGCGACTGCATCGTGTGTCGCTCGCTGTGCACTGCAAGTTCAGGTGCAGCTGACAATGCGAGTGGACACGCAGCTTTCTGCGCTACTTGCCGTGTGCGCCAACTTGGTTGGCGTTTTCGAGCCGCCCCGTACCGGTCAGACCGCCGCCATTGGCGGCGTGGCTCACAGGCGCTCGAGGATCGTGCAGTTCGCCGTGCCGCCACCCTCGCAGCTGGCGAGCAGGCCGTAGCGGCCGCGTGTTCGTTCCAGCTCACACAGTAAAGTGGTCATCAGCTTGGCACCAGTGGCGCCCAGCGGATGCCCGAGCGCGAGCGCGCCGCCGTTGACGTTCAGCTTGGCCCGATCGGCACCGAGCGCCTTGGCCCAGGCAAGGGGCACGGGCGCGAAGGCTTCGTTGATCTCGTACAGGGCGATGTCGCCGATCCGCAGGCCTGCGCGTGCCGGTGCCTTGCGTGCCGCGGGGATGGGCCCGTCGAGCATCGCCACCGGATCGGAGCCAACCACCGAGAGTGTGTGGATGCGGGCGCGCGGCGTGAGCTTGTGCTGCTTCACGGCCCGTTCGCTCGCGATCAGCACAGCCGCGGCTGCATCGCAGATCTGGCTCGAGGTGCCCGCGGTGATGAGGCCACCTGCCGTGCGGATGGCACCCACGCTGAAGGCTTCTGTCATGGCGACCTCCGAAAACACGCAGGGCGTGTTGCAACCATCGTCGAGCTGAGCTTTGCTGCGCGCCACAGGGAGTCGCAGTGACCGTGTCATCGAACGTCCAGCGTGTGCAAGTGTCGGCCGCAGAGGCCGGTCGAACGCTGGCGGCCGTGGTGCGCGGCCTGATGATTGGTAGCTCGTGGAACCAGGCGCGCGAGCTGTGCACGCGCGGCAAGGTGCGCGTGAACGGCGCCGTGCAGACCGACGCTGCACTGCGCCTTTCGGCGGGCGACGAGGTCGAGATCCAGCCGAACGCTCCGCGCGTGCGTGAACACGTGCTGGACGAGACTCTGCTCGTGCACGTGGATGCGCAGGTGGTGGTGGTGAACAAGCCCGCGGGCCTGATGAGCGTCCCGTTCGAGGCTGGCGAGAAGAACACTCTGGTGGACCGCCTTCGCATGCTCTTGCGGCGCAAGGGTGGTCAGCAAGGCGCGGAGCTAGGCGTGGTTCAGCGCCTCGACAAGGACACCACGGGCGTGATGGTGTTCGCGCGCACGCTCGCGGCCAAGCGTCACCTGCAACAGCAGTTTCGCGTGCACAGCATCGAGCGGCGCTACCTGGCGCTGGTGCACGGTCAGCTCGAAGTGGCCGACTACGACACGCTGCTGATCAGCGATCGCGGTGACGGACTGCGCGGCTCGTACGGCCACTTTCGCAGACCGCGCGGGGCCGCGCCGCCGTCCGCGCAGCGTGCGGTCACGCACGTGCGGCCGCTCGAGGCGTTGCGCGGCGCAAGCCTCGTGGAGTGCCGGCTCGAGACCGGGCGGCAGCATCAGATCCGCATTCATCTGAGCGAAGCGGGGCATCCGCTTTTGGGTGAGCCGGTCTACATTCGCGACTACCAGCCACCGCGCATCGAGGCCCCGCGGCCCATGCTGCACGCCGAGACACTCGGCTTCACGCATCCGCGCACCGAGCAGCCCGTGCGCTTCGTCATGGCGCCGCCGGAAGACTTTCAGCAAGTGCTCGAGCGCCTGCGCCGTTGAAGCGGTGCGCGGCGCGTGTGCTCACGCGGGCCGAAACAGCATGCGGATGGCGCAGTGGGCGCGCTCGGGCGGGGCGGCTTCGCTGCCGACGTAGCCGACCACGCCGTGCGTTTCGCCGGCGACGAAGGCGCGCATCGAGCACACCACGCGCTCGCCCGCGAAGCAGGGCTTGCGATAGACGAGCTCGGTGGCGCGTGCCAGGAAGCGTGAGCCCTGGCCGCGATCGAAGAGGCGCCGCAAAGCGGCATCCTCGAACAGGCGCGGATAGACCAGCGAGTTCACGTGTTGGTTGTTGTCGGTGTGCGTGAGACCGAATACCCACGCGGCAGGGTCGGTCACGAAGTGCTCGTCGAGCGGCTGCGCGGCCGCCGGCAGCTGCAAGAGCTCTGCGAGCGTGCGGCGCTGGTAGCGCGTTTGTGGCACCGCGGGCTGGCCGGGCACCTCGAAGCGCAGCACCTTGCGCTCGCCGGCCGGCGCGAAGGGCTTGGTGAAGACGTGCTCGGAGAACACGCGACCGAGCGAGACCTGGCTGCCCGCGCCCGGCGGCTGCTGCCCGTAGCTGCGCCCGAGCGGGCCACGCACCTCGGCGGCCATGTTGAGCACGAGCGCGCTGACTTGCCCGGCGCTGTCGAGCTCGTGTGCCAGCTCCATGGTGCCGTCGGCCTCGCCGTGCACGCCCAGCGGCGTGGACGCGGGGTCGGACTCGATTACGAGGCGCGTCAAGATCGGCACGATGCCCTGCTGGTACACGGCCAAGAGCGGGTGGTGTACCCAGAGCTTGGCGAAGCAGGCGCGGCCGATGGCGTTCGGCAGCGCCGTGAGCTTCACGTGCCCATCTTGCGTGAGGTCGTCGTAGCGCAACTCGAAGCTGGCGCTGGCACGCTGCTGGGCAGGCACCTCGGGCGCCGCCGGAAACTTCCACGACCCGGACATCTCGACACCTCACCAACTGACAGGAATGTCACTAGCCAGTTTGGGGACGGATGCAAGTGCTTTCTTGCGGGCGGGCCGTCGTTCTGGCGCGTCGGCCTCGACCGCGAGCTCAGCCCACCGCTCTGCTCACTTGGCGAGCGTGGCCGCGATCTGCGCCGCCAGCGCCTTGCCTGCGCCGTGATCGAAGCTGCGCGGGTTCCAGCCGATGCCCAGCCCCGTGCCATCGTCGTGCTTGGGGATGATGTGGAAGTGCACGTGGAACACAGCCTGGTGCGCACCCACGCCGTTGTTCTGCAGGATGTTGAACGCCGTGGCACCGCTGGCCGCGAGCACTGCGCGACTGATGCGCGGCAGCACGCGACCGAGCGCGGCGGCAGACTCGTCGGACAGCTGGTCCACCGTGACCGCCGGTTCCTTGGGGATCACCAGCGTGTGCCCGAGGCTCAGCGGGTTGACGTCGAGGAACGCCAGCACGTGCTCGTCCTCGTAGACCTTGTGGCAAGGGATCTCACCGCGGATGATCTTGCTGAAAATCGTGTCGGCCATGCGCGCAGGTTACACCAAGCCGCCCTGATCGGGAGCGCCAGCGTGGCCTCAAAAATGCCGACGCGACGCTCGTTGGTTACGAGCGTCGCGTCGGGTGGCAGTCGGTCGTGCGGGGAGGTTCGGCGCTCAGCACGTCAACGCACGCGTCACTTGCAGTATTCGCCGCGCACCCGGGCCTTCAGGTAGTCGCGCAGTGCCAGCTTCTCGTCGGCATGAGCTTGCCGTCGTGGTTGGTGTCGTATTCGGCTTCCAGCTCCGCACGCTCGTCCTCGGCTTGCTGATGCAACATCTGGCGCGCGTCTCGAGGTCGCAGCCGAGCACCGAGCCCGCGTGCGCACCCGGTCAAACTCTTCTCTCTCTCGTCGTCACGCAAGCAAGCCAAAGTCCACACCCGTGCGCGCCACCGAGACCTCCCAGAGCTTGCGCACCTGCTCCGGATTGCGTGCGAGGCGTCGTGGTGTCGCGTGGGCCACGCGCCGACGTCGGCCGATTGTGCGAGCAGCCGATTGCCAGCTTGCATCACCCAGCGCGCCAAGCGTGAGCCCTCGAGGCTGGGGCCGACCAGCTGCAGGTTGGTCGCTGCATAACCCGGATGACAGGCGACGCTGCGCAAAGATAGCTGCTGGTCTGCGAGGCGTCGTGCCAGCTCGAGACGGAAGACGAGATTCGCGAGCTTGCTCTGGGCGTACGCGTACCACTTGTTGTAGCGCTGCGCGAAGTCGAGGTCTTCCCAGTGCAGCTGGCCCATGTTGCTGGCCTGACTCGTGACGCTCACCACGCGCGCCTGCGGCGTGCCGAGCAGCCGATCGAGCAAGAGCCCGGTCAATGCAAGGTGACCGAAGTGGTTCACGCCCAACTGCATTTCGAAACCATCGGCCGTGAGCGCACGCGGGATCGCCATCAGGTCATGGCGTTGTGTCGATTCCGTTCGTGCGCCGTTACCGGGTGCCCGCGTCGGTCGCGGCGATCGCGGAGGCTGCTCGCGCTCCGCACGCGAGCCACTCGCCGAGGCGCACGCGCTCCTCGGGGCTCGGCTTGTGGACGGGCGGCATCAGCATGTTTTGATCGCCCGCCATGTTCCAGATGACTTGCCGTTGCGCGGCAATCGATGGAAGGTCATCGAAGTGAATGCCGACCAGCGCACCGTTGCGTGCCGGGCCGACGACCGTCGTGGCGTGGCAAGGCTCGCAGTAGGTTCCGAAGAAGTTGGCGCCAAAGTTCTCGTAGCTGAGCGTGCTAGCGGCCGGGCAGGGCCGCTGGGCGAAGCTCCCGTAGCTCGGTCCTGCGTCGCGCAGCATCACGCTGCTGCCCGCTGCGCCGGTCGCGCCGGCCGAGTTGCCGAAGCCCGTGCCAGCATCCTGGCCCGCGCCTGCATTGTTGGCGGCAACCTGGGTGCCGGCCGCTGGCTTGTTGCAGGCCATGCACGCCAAGAGCAGCAGGCTGTTGAGTCGCGCGAAGCTGCGCACTGGGTCGGGTGGTCGCGTGGCGCGTGCGCACGGCGGTCGATTGGGCTCGGTGTTCGTCGTCATCTGGGGACAGTTGGCGCGGGGCAGTCCGAGCCGCTGGAGGCCACGTGAGCCAGCTTACCGTACACGCGAAAGCCAGGCTCGTCTGTCGCGAACCGCCGCCGGGCGCCGGCTCTGACGGGCAAATCCGCGGTGTTTGCGCTGCGGGGGCGGCATACCGTTTGGCCGAACACGGGCTATGATGCCAGAGGGGCGGGGCGCGCTGCGGACGGGGGGAACGAGCCAGCGGATGCACGACGGGGCCAAGACTCGCGACGAGCTGCTGCAGGAGCTTCTGCTCGCCCGCGCGCAGATCGCGGTTCTGCACGCAGGCCACGAAGCCCAAGTTGCGCGCGCACGCGAGCCAACCCTGGCCACGCTGCTCGCGAACTCGCCCGACAGCATCACCCTGCTCGACCTCGAGGGCAGGCTGGTCTACGCCAATCGCGCACTGTCCGCACGGCCCGTCGAGGAGCTCATCGGCACGCGCGCCGGCGATCACCTGCCGAGCCAGGACCGGGCCGCGTTCCAGGCGGCGTTCGAGCAGGTGCTGGCCAGTGCGCAGCCACTTACCCTCGATCTGCGCACCGTCAGCGGCTACGTCTGGGAGACACGCCTGGTCCCTGTGAAGGACTCGGGTGAGGTTTTCGCGGTGATGGCCATCGGCGCGGACATCAGCGCGCGCAAACGCGCCGAGTCGGCGCTGCGTGAGAGCGAAGAGAAGCTCCGCGTGGCGCTGTCCGCGACGGGGCTCGGTTTGTGGAGGCTCGAGCTTTCGCGCAAGGAGCTGGCGTGGGACGCCGCGACCTCGCGCATGCTCGGCCTCGGCGAGCAGCCGCTCTGCCGCTCACTCGCAGCGTACGAGCAAGTGCTGCACCCCGACGATCGCGGCCGCGTGCTCGACGCTCTCACGCGCTACGTGGAGCGCGGCGTGTACGAAGATCTCGAGCAGCGTGTGTACACGCCCGACGGAGAGCTGCGCACGCTGCTGTCCAAGGGCTCGCCGTTGCGCAATTCCGATGGCGAGCTGATCGGCTTCAGCGGCGGCATCTTCGACATCACCGAACGCAAGCGGCTGGAGGAGCAGCTGCGGCAGTCGCAGAAGATGGAAGCGCTGGGCCAGCTCACCGCCGGCATCGCACACAACTTCAACAACATGCTCACGGTGATCTTGTCGAACGTGCTGGTGGCCGAGTCACGCGTGCCGGAGGAGCTGCGACCTCGCCTGCGCGACGCGGAGCATGCGGCCCGCCGCGCGGCGGACATGGTGCGCGAGTTGATGGTGTTCGCGCGTCGCTACCCCACGTCCAGCAAGCAGCCGCTCGATGTACGCGAGGTCGTCTCACGCACCGTCGACATCTGTCGCACCACCTTCGATCGCAACATCGAGGTCGTCGCCGCGCTGCCCGAGGCGATTGGCCTGGTGCTTGCCGACGCAGGGCAGCTGGAGCAGGTGCTGCTGAACATCTGCCTCAACGCGCGCGATGCACTCGAAGGTCAAACGACTCCTCGGCCGGTCATCGATCTGTGCGTCAAGCACACCGCGCAGGCCGCGTGCTCGCCGCGCGGCGAGCTGATGATTCGCATCAGCGACAATGGTCCGGGGATGAGCGCCGACGTGAAGAGCCGCATCTTCGAGCCGTTCTTCACCACCAAGGACGTGGGGCGCGGTACGGGCCTGGGCCTGGCGACGGCGTATGGCAGCATCGTGGATCACGGCGGCACGATCGAGTGCGAGAGCAAAGAAGGCGCGGGCGCGAGCTTCGTCGTGCGCCTGCCGTGCATCGAGCCAGCACGGGTTCCAGCTGACAGAGGCACCGGTCGGAGCCTGGCGCGAGGGGGAGCGGGGATGGACCCTAAGAGCGCGCAGCCCACGATATTGCTGATCGAAGACGAGGTGCTGGTGCGCAGGACCACGAGCACGGTGCTGTCGACTGGCGGTTACGACGTGATCGAAGCCGCCGACGGCGAGGAGGGGCTCCTGCTCTACGATCGGCAACCCTCGCGCATCGATCTGGTGCTGCTCGACTGGTCGATGCCGCGGCTGTCGGGGCAGCGCGTGCTGGAGGAGCTGGTGCGCCGCAGCCCCGGGGTCAAGGTCGTGCTGTTCAGTGGCTGCTATCCGGCGGGTGATCTGCAGCCCAATGTGCGCGCGATCATTCCGAAGCCCTCGGCGGTCGACAGCGTGCTCGGTACGATCCGCGCGGCCCTCGACGCCTGACGATCTTTTGGCTATGTCTTCGCGTCTGATGAAACGCGCGCAACCACGAATCGGGCGTTCTTTTCGCCTGCTTTTTCGCTCTGCCCTCAGCCTGCTCGTGACGCTGAGCGGGGCGTGCTGCCTCGGCGCCTGTAGCGACAGTGGTGCGGCTCAGCCGCCGCGCGGGCCTGCTATGAGCGTCGGTAACGATGGCGGCGACGACGACGACGACGCGGGCGCGGTGTGCGCGAGCTGCGGCAGCTGCGAGACGAGCGTGAAGGTCACGAGCGCCAACCACGTGAACGGTACCGTCAACTACACGGACCTCCCGCCCGCCGGTGGCGATCACAACGCGTGCTGGTCGAGCTGGGGCGTGCACGCGCAGGCCGTCCAACCCGAGCACTGGGTGCACAACCTCGAGCACGGCGGCGTGGTGTTGTTGTATCGCGGCGATAGCAGCACCAGCAGCAGCGACCTGGCCAGCTTGCAGAAGCTGGTAGATGGGCGCGTGCAGGCGCTGCTCACGCCGTATGCGCAGCTGCCCACGCGCTTCGCGGTCGTCTCGTGGGGCCATCGCTTGCTGATGGATTGCCTCGACAGCAAGGCGATGGTGGCGTTCTACGCCGAGCACGTGGATCACGCGCCCGAGTCGCTCACCTCGGGTCCGCCTGCGAGCTGCCCGCAGTGAGCGAAGCACGCGCCAGCCGCGCACAGTCGCACACACGCGCGTAGCAGCCACGCTCCACAAAGCGCTGCGCTGCACGGCGCATGCGCGTGTATGATCGACGCTCGTCATGGCCCATGCCGGACCCACGTCGTCGCCCGATCCCTGGCTCGGACGCGTCATCGACCAGCGCTGGAAGGTCGAGAAATTTCTGGGCGCCGGTGCGGTCGGCTCGGTGTATCGCGCCACCGATGCGCAGTCGGGCAAGCAGGTTGCGCTCAAGGTCTGGAACGGCACGGCGCTGGATGCGCAAACACGCGGCCGTTTCGCGCGCGAGGCCACGGCGCTCACGACCTTGCAGCATCCGAACATCGTGGCGGTGCACGGCTACGGCGTGGTCGACGAGCTGCCGTACGTGGCGATGGAGTATCTGCAGGGCGAGACGCTGGAAGCGTTGCTGGCGGACGGTGAACCGCTGCCAGGTGAGCTTGCCCTGGACGTCGCGCGGCAGTTTCTGTCGGCGCTCGCGTACGCGCACAAGGCGGGCGTGGTGCATCGCGATCTCAAGCCCGACAACGTGTTTCTGGCGCGCAGCGCGGACGGCAAACGCACGGTGAAGATCCTCGACTACGGCCTGGCGAAGTTCCTCTCGCCCGGTGACGATCCGGTCAAGGGCGTGGCGCTGACGATGACCGGCATGATGATGGGTACGCCGCTCTACATGCCGCCGGAGCAGGCGTCTGGCAAGAAGGTCGACGTGCGGGTGGACGTGTACGCGGCGGGCTGCGTGCTCTTCGAGATGTGGAGTGGTCAGCCGCCGTACCTCGGCGAGACTCACGGCGAGATCTTGCGAGGCCACATGCTCTCACCTGTGCCCAAGCTCGGCGAGCTGCGCAGCGACGCGATCGTAACCCCTGCGTTGCAGGCACTCTTCGACAAGGCGATGGCCAAGCAGCCCGAGCAGCGCTTTGCGGACGCAGAGCAGATGCTCGCCGCGCTCGAAGCGCTGCCGAAGCCCGTGCTTCGCGCGCGCGGCCAGATCAGCGACTTCCGACCGAGCGCGGTGACCGACGTGCTACCGCGTCACCCGGTCAAGGACCGTACGCTCTGGCTCGCGAGTCTGGCGGCTGCGGTGGTCGTGGTCGGCGCGCTGCTGTTTCTATGGCTGCGCTAAGCGCCGCCGTGCCGCGCCTTCAGTTGTACGTGACCGAGAAGAGCACGCTGAGCGCAGTGATCTGCAGCGCCGAGGCTGGCACGGCCGCCGTGCCCGCGCCGCTGACGGCTGCCGAGGAATGCCAGGTCTCGGTGCCCGACGGAACGCTCGCGTAGGTCAGGCGCAGCGCCACGCCCATGCCGCACAGCTCATTGATCCACCACTCCTTGCCGGCGTCGAGCTCGAGGCCCAGGCCCGCCTTGCTCGCAGTGCGGTCAACGAGCCCCGTTGCAGTGTACTGTGCGCCAGCAAGACCGATCGAAGCGCCGAGGTACATGTTGAGCGGCATGATGTAGTAGCTCGTGCCCACGGAGGCGAGCAGCAGCGAGAGCGGACTGCCCTTGTCCGATGACAGCGTGGCACTGCCCAGCTTCAGCTTTGGGTTCGGCATGGAGAGGTAGCTCAGGCCGACGTGCAGGATCAGATTCCCGGTTGCGGCGATGCCCACGGCGGCTCCCATGTAGCCGGCACCGCCGCCCCACTGCAGCTTGCCAAGCGCTGGCACGCCGGTGTCGCGCGTGCCGCCAGCGCCGGCGAGACCGACGACCAGGCGCAGGAAGAAGCCGTCGTGTCGCTGCGCGCTGCCTTCGAGCGTGCCGGACGACTCGCTCGCGGGCACGGGCTTTGTGGCGCCGTTGACCACGCACTCGCCCACCGCGTTGCAGGTCTCGCCCACCGCGCAGCTGGGATTGCATGCGGAGACGCACTGCCCTTTTTGGCAGAGGTAGCCCGACCTGCACGCGGGCATGCAGCGCTCGGCCTCGGCGTAGGCCGGTGGTGCCGGGGGAACGTCGGTGGTGGGCGACGTGGCCGTCGGGCTAGTTGCAGCTGTCGGTGGCGCAGCAGACGGTGGAGGCGGTGGAGGTGGTAGCTCGTCGGTGGCGGACGGTGTGCCCAAAGCGGTCGGCGTGCTGCTGTTGGCTGCGGGTGCCGCGCCGGGTGCAGGGTTCGGACCGGGTTGCGCGGCCGCAGTGTTGACTGCGAAGCAGAGCAGGGCCAGGAGGTAAGCGGCACACAAGGACGGGCGTTGGTGTTTCATGCAGAGCCTCGACTGCGAGCAGTCTTGCAACGAAGTGCTGATCAGTGGCCCGCACGTTGCTCTTGCGCCATTGCGATGAAGTACAACACCGTGATGCGTTCCGGTTCGACGGTGTAGTAGATCCCGTACGGAAACGTCGTGAGAATCGCCCGCCGCACCGGACCCTCGAACAACGGGAATGCCTCCGGTTGTTCCCGGATGATGGCGATCACGGAGTCGAACTCCTCGAACAACTGAATGGGAATGTTCGCGTCGGGATCTTGCTCGTGATACCACTCGGCGGCCACGACGAGATCGATGCGAGCCTGAGGCGAAACGAGGACCGGCCGAACCATGACGATCTGGGCCTAGAGCTCAGCCGCGGCGACCGAAGCGAGCGACGAGTTCATCCCGGACCTGCTCCCAGGGGATCGCTGCTTCCGGATTTGCGCGATGCTCCGCCAGTCTTTGACGGACCACCTCGCGGTGCCACTCGGGACTGGGTACATCCTGGGGATCCCCGATTCGCTTCCAAAGTGCCTGAACATATTCAAGTTTTTGCTTGACCGACAGGCTCTCAAAACCGGGGGGAATCGACAGAGGCTGACCCATGGACCGAAGTCTACACCGGAGGCCCATTCCCGCAACCGCTCTATGCGAAGCGCTTCTCGGCCTAACAAGTGGGCACTAGCGATCGCGGCGCGGCGAAACAAGCAGATCGCGGTGGTAGCGCTGGCACGCAAACTCGTCGGCATCCTGTGGGTGGTGTGGAGCGAAGGCGCCATCTACCAACCGGAAAAGACGGCAGCCACGCCCGCC
>DASVHQ010000203.1:0-19074 GCA_036382515.1 Polyangiales bacterium
CCTCCGTGCACACGCCCGGCCCCGGCGAGCGCATCCGGTTGTGAGCATCGGCGCTTGGCTCAGTCGGCGAGCGCCGCCGGATCCTGTTGGTAGAAGCTCTGCAGCTGTAGGTACAGCTCCGGGTGTTTCGAACGCAGCTGCCGCGGTTTTTGGAAGAAGGTTTCGGTCACGACGGCAAAGAACTCGGCAGGATTGGTGGCGCCGTACTGATCGATGAGTGTGCGGTGGTTGTGCTGCACGTCGCGTACGAGCTCGTCGAAGTCGAGGCCGAGCACGCGCGCCCACGCGAGGTACATGGACCGACGCGGCAGCACGGGCACCCCGTCGCCTGCGCCGCTCTCCTGGTCGAGTTGATGAGCGAACTCGTGCAACACGACGTTGTGGCCGTCGTGGATGTCGGCTGCACCCGAGAGCACGCTGTCCCAGGCGAGCACCACGATGTCGCGCGCCCACGACTCGCCCAGCCGCGCTTGCGGTGCTTCCGAGACCAGCCCGTCGGTGCCGCGCCGCCCGCCCGGCACTAGATAAGTTGTCGGATACACCAGGATCGACACCAGGTCCGGATAGTAGTCTGTCTCGCGATGCAGCAAGAGGACGCAAGCCTGGGCTGCGATCGTGACGCGTATCTCATCGGTGATCGTGAGGCCACCGCAGCCCTCGAAGCGCTTTTCGGCGACGAATACCTGCACGTGCGCGATGAGCTCCTCGCGATCTTCGGGCGACAAGCGCGCGACATACGGCACGTTCTTCGCAATCAGGCCGCGCCACGCCGCCGAAAATGGCTGGCGACGGATCGCGGCGCGTCGCCGCTGTCTCAACCACGCGAGCATGCAGGTCTCCTTCGCGTGGGGGTCGTTCGCAGCGTCACGTGTTATCGACCCCGGACATCGTCTGGCTACAGATTCTGGCGCGCCGTCGCATACGGCTTGCTGTCCTGGCAGCCGGGGTGATCGTCGCGCGGGCAAAAGATGCGGACATGGAAGTAACTCTCGTGCCTGTTGCCGCCCTTCGGCTCGACCATCACAGCGGCTGCCATGCGCAAGAAAGCTTGGTTCGCGCCGTGCTTGCGCGTCGACCGGTGAGCCGAAGAATCGCTTCGAGGTCCGATTCTGCCGACTAGGTGAACCAGCGACGGGTCGGTGTGCATCAGGCACCCGTCGCTCAGAGTTGGGACGATAGCACCTGCGGGTCGAGCCGCGCTGCCGCCGCTCGATCGATGAGCCAGCGGAGCGGGCCCGCAGGCGCAATGCGCTGTGCAGGTAGCTCGGTCGGCCGTGGTGGGCAGGCAAGAACCTGCTCGAGGCGTTCGGCCTTGTCCGGGCCTGCGACGAGGAAGCTCGCCGCACGCGCGGCGTTGAGCACGAGCGGCGTCAGCGTGACGCGCCAGACCGGCAGCGCAGCTCGCGCGCTGACCCAGCAGCCTGGTTCGTCGACCGAGCCCGGAAAGAGCGACGCTGTGTGGCCGTCGCTGCCCATGCCGAGCAACACCAGATCGAAGGGTGTTGCGGGCGCGCCCGTCTCGAACACGCCGAGTAGTGCTCTCAGCCGTGCCTCATACGCTTGCGCCGCCAATGGCGGCAGCTCTTCGCCCGCGATTCGGTGGATGTGCTCGGGTGCCAGCGGCACGTGCCGCACTAACGCTTGCCATACCATGCGATAGTTGCTCGCGGCATCCGTCGGCGCAACGCAGCGCTCGTCGCCGAAGAACAGCTGCATGCGTGCCCAGTCGATGCGGCTCGCAAACGCGTCGGTCGCCAGCAACTCGTAGACGGCGCGCGGCGTGTTCCCTCCCGATACACACCAGATGAAACGGCCGCGAACGGCGCAAGCCTGTGCTGCTGTCGCCACCACTTCTTCGGCCGCTGCACGATGCAGCGCATCCGCGTCGGGAAACACCAGGACCTGCGGCATGCCTGCGACCTCCACGCCGTGATTGTGCCACGGCGTGGCCGCGACGTACGCTTGCCAGCCACGTCTGGTTCACGAGTCAGCCACGGCAGCCTCAACGAGATCTACTTCCCGCGCCGCGATCGGGCGTGCACCCGCGACTGCGGTCTGATCGTGACCGACGGTCGTGACTTCTTCTCCGAGGAAAAGCTCCAGCCTGAGCCCGCTCGAAGCGGGCGTGCCGGGCTATCGCGTCGTGAACGAATGCGTCGACGGCTACTACCGGATCGAGAAGACCATCATCACGGATCCGCAGCGCGATGCGCTGCTGCAACACGTCCGCTTCGTTCCGCTGCGCGGTGTGCTGGGCGACTACCGGGGCTTCGTGCTGCTCGCGCCACACCTGGACAACGAGGGTTCGGGCAACACCGCGGTGGTCGACGATTGCAAGGGCATCCCAATGCTCTTCGCCAGTCGCGCGGCCACGGCGTTGGCTCTCGCGTGTTCGACCTCTTCCGAAGCACTGCCCGAAGGCGCGCGCGTTTGCTTCACTTTCTACTGGACGCAGGCCGGGCGCTGGGAAGGTGCGGACTTCGAGCTGAGAGCCGAGCGCATCGCGTCGGCGTGAGCGAGCGTCAGCGCCCGCGCGTTGGTTGCGCCGCCGCCAGCAGCGTGAGCAAGTCGTAGTCGACCAATAGGCCGATGCGTTCGATGGTCAAGTCGGCAGGCGGGTAGCTCTTCACGTCGGCTGCCGTGGCGTAGTGACCCTGACGAGGGAAGACGGTGGTCACGCGCGTGCTCCAGTGCTGTTTCACCGCGCTGAGGATCCGCACCTTGTCGTCGATCAGCACATAGTGCTGTGCGGGAAAGCGTCGCTCGACATCCTGCAGCTCGTGCTCCTTGTGGATGTAGATGAGCACGCGCTTGTCCACGGCCTCGAACAGTCCGGCGCGCTCCACTTTGCGGGGCTGAAACACCACGTCCCCGTCGCTGAGAATCACCGTCGTTCCGAGGCGAGTTGCATGTTCGAGCGCATCGAGCGAACCCGGAAACAGCCGGTTGGCGAATGGATAGTTCACCAGGAATGCTGAGATCGCGAGCACATGCGGATCACGCGGGTAGCGCATGCGGTACGCCTGCAGCGCGCCGAGGTAGTCTGCGTAGCCGAGCTCGCGTCGCAAGTGCTCGAAGAGCTCGAAGTAGTGCTCGGTGCGCTCCGTGCCGAGCTCACGCAGCAGATAGCGATGCAGGTCGACGATCACGCGGTCGTTGTCGAGCAAGGTGTTGTCGACGTCGAAGAGGAATACGACCGAGTTAGGCTCGGCTCGTACCGGCTCGTTTCCGGTGGTCGAGGTCATCGGTCGCGCGCCGCCTTGCGTCCGGGCGAATGCTTTTGCCAGAGGCGAAACCCGCCCACGAACGCGTTGTCGTTGTCGCTGAGGCGTGTGCCTGCGGGCGGCTTCTTCAACTGCCTGGCTCCGCCGCCGCCGATGACGACATCCTCGGCTTCCAGCGCGGCGCGCAGCGCCTGCGTCACGGCCTCGACCGAAGCGCGCCACTTCTTGGCGCCTCGCCGCGCGTGACCACGCACACCCAAGTAGTCTTCGTACGTGCGGCCGCGCTTGTAGGGCAGGTGCGCCAGCTCCATCGGTTCGAGCACGCCATCCACGATCAGCGCCGAGCCCAGACCCGTGCCCAGACCGAGGAAGAGCATCCGGCCGCCCCGATAGCTGCCGAGCGCCTGCATGGCTGCGTCGTTGATGAGCTTGACGGGTTTGCCGAAAGCCTTGCCGAAATCGAAGCCCACCCAACCGGGCGCGAGGTTGTGAGGCTCCGCGACGACCTTGCCGTGCAGCACCGGCCCCGGATAACCGATCGACACGGCATCGTAGCGCCAGTCAGCGGTTAGTTTCTGCACAGCCTCGACCATGTTCTGCGCGCTCATGCTGGTCCCGGAGCGGATGCGGCGCGGCACACGGTGACCCGAGGCGAGCACCTTGACATGCTGCCCGCCGACATCGATGACCAGGATCTTCATGTTGCCCCCGGCGTGTGCCAGCCGCCAACGGCGGCGGTCAACGCCGCAGCTTGCTCGGGACCCCAGCTGCCCGGCGCGTACTCGTGCACGGGCGTGACGTCGCCCAAGACCGGCTCGACGACCGCCCATGCGGCCTCCACGCCATCTTGCCGCGCGAACAGCAAGGTGTCGCCATTGGCCGCTTCACCGAGCAGACGCTCGTAGGGTTCGAGCTCGTCGTTGCTGGGCTGTTGCACGACCTTGAGCTCCGTCGGCTCGGACACGAACACGTCCCCGGCCCGCTTCACGCGCGCGCCGATCCCGATGATCACCTCCGGGCTCAACCGAAAGCGGAAGTAGTTGGTCTCGGCCGGAGACAGATGCACCAGCGGTGGCCGCTTCAGCGTGACCCGCACTTCGGTCGCCGTCGTCGGCAGCTGCTTGCCCACTCGCACGTAGAACGGCACGCCGTCCCAACGCCAAGAGTCGATGTCGAGCCGCAGCGCGGCGAAGGTCTCGACAGTCGACTCGGGCGCGACGCCGGCCTCCGCGCGATAGCCCACGAATTGTCCCCGCACCACCTGCTCGGGACGCAACGGGCGCAGCGCGCGCAGCACCTTCACCTGCTCGTCGCGCATCGACTCGTGATAGCTCGTGGACGGTGGTTCCATGGCGAGCAAGCTCACCACCTGCAGCATGTGGTTCTGCACCACGTCCCGGATCGCGCCGGCTTCTTCGTAGAACTTGCCTCGGCCTTGTACGCCGAAGCTCTCTGCCATGGTGATCTGAACACTGTCGACGTAGTTGCGGTTCCAGATCGGCTCGAGGAAGGTGTTCGCAAAGCGAAAGACGGCCAGGTTCTGTACCGGCGCTTTGCCGAGATAGTGATCGATGCGGAAGATCGACGACTCGTCGAAGGCCCCGAGCAGCGTGGCATTGAGCGCCTGCGCAGACGCGAGGTCACGGCCGAAAGGTTTTTCGAGCACGACGCGTGCGTTCGTCGAGCACTTGGACTGCACCAGACCGTCGACGACGACGGGAAACACGCTCGGCGGAATCGCAAGGTAGTGCAGTGGCCGCTTGGCGTCGCCGAGCTCGCGGCGCAGGGACGCGTAGGTCGCGGGCTCACGGTAGTCGCCGTCGATGTAGCGCAACGCCGCCGACAGCTTCGCGAACGCCGCCTCGTCGACGACGCCGTGCTTCACGAGGCTGTCGCGCGCGCGCGCGCGAAACTGCTCCAGGTTCCAGCCCGAGCGGGCGACGCCGATCACGGGCATGTCGAGCCGACCGCGTCGTGCCATGGCCTGCAACGCCGGGAAGATCTTCTTGTACGCAAGATCGCCGCTGGCGCCGAAGAACACCAGCGCGTCCGAGCGCTCGGCGACTGCGGTCATGTCTTCTTCTCCAGGTGCCCGCCGAACTGCAAGCGCATGGCCGACAGCACCCGATCCTGGAAGTCAGCCTGCCCACGCGACGAAAAACGCTCGAAGAGCGCGGCCGAGAGCACGTTGGCTGGCACGGCCTCGTCGATCGCGGCTTGCAGCGTCCAGCGTCCCTCGCCCGAGTCCGATACGCGGCCGTTGAAGTGTTCCAGCTGCGGATCATTCGCCAGCGCAGTGGCCGTGAGATCGAGCAGCCACGAGGCGATCACGCTGCCGCGTCGCCAGACTTCCGTGATCTCCGCCAGGTCGAAGTCGTACTGGTAGTACTGCGGATCGCGTAGCGGCGTGGTCTCGGCGTCAGCCGACGTGTTGCTGCGCTTGCCGACGTTGGCGTGCCGGAGCACGTTGAGGCCTTCGGCATAGGCCGCCATCAAGCCGTACTCGATGCCGTTGTGGACCATCTTCACGAAGTGACCGGCGCCGTTCGGACCGCAGTGCAGGTAACCGCGCTCGGCGGTGCCCCCGGTCGAGCGACCTGCTGTGCGCAAGACCTCGCCAGCGCCGGGCGCGAGGCTCGCGAACAGCGGATCGAGGTGCTGCACGACCGTGGGCTCACCGCCGATCATCAAGCAGTAACCACGTTCCAGCCCCCACACGCCGCCACTGGTGCCGCAGTCGACGTAGTGCAGCCCACGTGCCGCGAGTCGGTGCGCGCGGTCGACGTCGTCGCGATAATAGGAGTTACCGCCATCGATCACGATGTCACCGGCCTCCAGCAGTGGTTGAAGCTCGTTCAGCGTTGCGTCCACGACGGCGGCAGGCACCATCAACCACAGCGCGCGCGGTCGGTTGAGCTTTGCGACGAAGTCCGAGAGCGACGCGCTGCCGAGCGCACCGTCGGCCGCGAGTGCCTGCACCGCCTGCGCCGAGACATCGTGCACGACGCACTGATGGCCAGCTCGCAGGAGCCGGCGAGTCATGTTGGCGCCCATGCGGCCCAGACCGAGCATTCCGAGTTGCATGATATTCTCCCGAGCTACATTCCCGGCAACGGTGCCGACGGCAGCATGCGCCGTACATGTCGGCGGGTCCACCTCGCTGCGTGACGCCCTGGAGGCGACGTGGCGACCAGGTAGCGAAGGCGCGCGTCAGCATGGACTGCCGGTGGCGAGTTCGCACACGAGGGGTGACGCGCGCGGAGAGCGTGCTCGGCCCGACGATCGAATGCGAATGAAACGCCCGTCACGAAACGACGCCATGCCGGCTGGCACGGTCGACGATATCTTGGAGAGCGATCTGTTCCGAAGCACGCGAACCGATCGCGGGCTCGCGCGCTTCGAGCGCGACATGTGCCGACAGACCGAGCGGCCGTATAGGCATCTGCTGCGTGCGTTGCTGGGTGTGGGCGTCGCGTTCGACGAGCAGGCAGCTGCTGCGCTGTGGGCCAAGATCGTGGCGCACCGCAAGAGTCACGGCGCACGAGTGGGTCGCCCTGTCCCAATCCGTGCGGCCGCCATCGACTGGCTGTAGCTGTTGGCAGAGACCGAGCGACCATTCCGACCGATCGTCCTGTCGAGAGACGTGCTCATACAGGTGGTGGATGTGGGTGGCTGCGCCGTGGCCGTCATGGCGTCGTCCTCGAAGACGGCACCGCGGGCCACTCACCCGCGCGCACGTGCACACGCCGCTTGTCGTCTAGAACGACAAGCAGTGCACAGATAGCGTGATGGACCGCGAGCCGGAGACGCCGCATAGTGAAGTCGAGGGTACTTGCCGGCGCGTGCAGCCCCGCCGCCGTAACGCTCACGAGCGCGTCCATCGCGCCGCGGTTGACGGTCGTCGACCGAGCTCAAGCGCGGCCCTGATCCACGCGTAGCCGCGGTCGCGCCTCTTCGGTCTCCCGATCGAGGCACCGCGCTGACGTGCCCAATCCCGTTCACGGAGCTAGACATGCCCGCCCTGATCAAGATTCGTCGACCTCAAAGTATCGGGACATCAGCGCCCGCGCCCGCTGCCGCGAATGCCTCGCCGCGCTGCGTGCTGTTTGCCGCGGGACTGGGTGAGCTCGCGCCGGCGGCGCTACTGCGAGCGGCAGCGCTGCGCGAGATCCTCGGCGTAACGCTGCATCTGCTGCGCGTCGCTCCGGCAACCACTCGGGTGAACATGATCTTTCCGGGCAACAACGGCGCCGACGCGTTGGCCGCAGCGCAGCAGCTGGAGAACTTGCGCATCGAAACCGAACGGACGGCCGAGCGCGTGCTGCCCGCTGCTGGCACGTTGGTTTCGGTTCGGCACGGTCGTTTCACGCAGATTGTCGCGCAGGCAGCACGCGAGCACGATGCCCTTTGCATCGTGCTGTCCGGTGGTCACGCGTACCGTGGTCAAGACGTAGCTGCGCTCGCAAACGAAAGTGGAATACCGGTGCTCGTAGCCGAGTCGGCGCGTGGCCGCGACATCGTGGCGGCGACGGACTTGTCGGATCCGCGGTACCCTGTGCTCAAGCGCGGCGTCGAGCTCGCGGTGCGTGCCGGAGCGTCGGTTACGGCCGTGCACAACGTCGAGCCGTTCGTGGCAACGGTGCCAGCTCTGGTCGTCAGCAGCGGCGGCCCGGCGAACGCCGTGATCGCCGACCCCGCGCTGGCAGGTGCTTGGGAACGCATGGGTGCACTGGTGAAGAGTCTCGGCTCGGACATCGACGGCGTCGTGGTCACGCGCCTCGGCACGGCCGACGCCATCCTGGAGGTGGCACGCCGTGTGAGTGCCGACGTAGTGGTGGTGGGAACGAGGTCGCGTCCGTGGCTCGCACGGACCTGGAAGCGGAGCGTCGCTGCGCGAGTGGTCGACGCCGCTGCGCGCAGCGTGATGGTCGTCCCGATCGCCGTGCCCGTCCACGCCGTGGAGGCCGCGTAGGACCAGGCCACGGTGAAGTGCCGGTTTGAAGATCTCCAGGAAGAAGCGCAGACGCTGAACGTTCAGATCGCAGATGGAGAATGAATCATGCAGATAGAGACCCGGACTCTGGGCACGCCCGTTACCCCCGCGATCGAGCAGGAGGTGCATCGCGCGTTCGATGCGGCCCTGGACTGCTTCGAGACGCGCGTCGAGCGAGTACGCGTTCGCATCCTTGGCGGCCATGGTGAAGTCGCCGCCACCTGTCGCGTCCGGGCGTGGTGCGGCCGAGGGCAAACGATTGTCATCGAAGCCAGCGGCTCGTCGTATCAGGAAGCCATGCAGCTGGCTGCCGATGGCTTGCACCACGCGGTGCGTCGGCGCTGGGCGCGTGAGCGCGCGCTCCGCCAGCGTTTGCACTGAGCTCGATCTACGCGCGCCATTGGTCACAACGAACCCACGTGTCACAGCGCTTGCGCGCGTGCTCGACCCGACCCGGCCGTTGGGATGCAGAGCGCTCAGATGTCCGCGCCATCGGCCGAGTCGTGGTCCCAGTAGGTCGTCTCGCCCTCGTGCCAGGCGATGAAGCGCGCGCCTCCGTCTTGCGAGACCACGATGGCGATGGCCTGCTTGAGGTGTGCGCACAGGCGATAGGCCGAGCGGTGTCGAGTTCCGACGCCATCGATGCTCTCGGACTCGCGCGTCGTGCCTTCGAGGTCGAGCGCCCGGCGCACGCTCTGAAGCTCGGAGAGCTGGCCCGTGATCTCGCCGCCGAAACCGAGCAGCTCGAAACGCTGGGTCATGAGCACCACGCCGTCGACGTCGGCGAGCGCGGCGATGAGGTGCGACATCTCGAAGATCGCTTCATCGAGCGCAGCGACCGCCGGGCTGCTGCAGCGTTGGTACACGCTCCAGTCCACGAGATCGGGCCGGGGCTGCAAGCTGGCTGCACCCTCGGAGATCACGCGCAAGCTGGCAAGCATCAGCGCACGGTAGCGCCGTCGGCCTTCGTCGTCCGCGAAGCGATACTTCAGGCGCAGCGGGCTATCGGGCGCCAGGAGACTCGCCGCATCGTTCGGTGGGATGAGCACCACGGTTCCGCCGTGGTGCGCGGCTCGCATCACCGAGACCAAACGCTTGAGCATCTGTTGAGTGATGATGCGCGTGAGCTCGCGGTCGAGCGGGATCCGTGACCCCATAACCAGCGCGGCCCGCTGCTCTGCCTCGAAGAGTGAGAACACTTCAGCGCGCACGTTGGCGAAGCGCGCGGCGAACCACGCCGACTGGCACACGTCGATCGAGGCTTCGAGCAGTCGCCCGCCGCGGACCTGCGCGAGCGTAGTCTCGCCCCACGTGACGGCCAGGCGTCCCGGTCCCGTCACACGCACGATCAGGAGCTGGTCGGGCGTGAGTTGTGTTCGGCCGCCGCTTGCTTGCTGCAACCAGCGCGGACCCGAGTGCAGGACGCCCCAGATCTCGAAGGAGTCGTTGGCGGCGCGACGCACACCGATCAGCGCACGGTGGTATTTCGCGGCCGGCGACAGGCGGCGCAGCTCGTGGGCGTCGTAGGCGCGCGGCGCATCGAAGACCAGGCGGTGCAAGCCGGACGGCGGCCCCGCCTTGGGATCCAGGCTCTCGGGCCCGCCGACGAGCAGTCGGAAGGTCACCGGTCGCGTCTCTTCGTGCAGCAGGCTGGCTTGGTACGCGGTCGAGAGCAGCTGTTCGAAGGCAGACGACTCGATGACGGCGGTGTCGCGCTCCGCGTCTGCAGCGAGAGGCGTGTCTTGCCGCAGCGCGCGCCAGCGTGCACGTACGTACTGAGCGATCTGACTTGGGTACGCGTCGGAGGTCATCGGCACAGTCAGCTTACCCCGCATCGCCCGGCTGCGGCGCGGTTCACGCTCTCGCGATCAGCACGTGCGCAGAGCGTCGAGTCAAGAGAGCCCGGCCAGCACCCGCTCGAGGCGCTCACCCACCTCGCGAGCCACTTCGGCCAGAGCGGAGCCCTCGACACCGGCGTCAAGCGTCTGCATCGGGTTGACCGCGCCGACGATGGCCTTGCCCTCGTCGGTCTCGTAGAGCGCCACGTTGCAGGGCAAGAGGACGCCGACCCGGGTATCCGCTTGCAGCGCTCGATGTGCAAACGACGGATTGCACGCGCCGAGGATCCGATAACGCCGAAAATCGATGCCAAGCTTCGCCTTGAATGTTGCTTGGAGGTCGATCTCGGTGATCACGCCGAAGCCCTCGTGCTTCAGCGCTTCGGGGAGCCGAGCCAAGGCCGCGTCATAGCTGATCGACAGCTCTCGAAAGTGACCGGGCTCGAAGCTGCTTTTCGTGGTCATGAGGTGTCCTCGACGGTGAGAGCCACTCGGAACGCACTTGGGTTCGCGCCGACGCCAACCATCCTGTCGGACTACGATTGATGAGCTTGGGTATCAGGGACGATCGGGACGGCGACTCGGCGCCGCGTTCCAAGTTGCGCGACGCTGGGCCCAGCCGCACGGCGCTGAGCTGGATCCGCCGCGGTGTGGGCGACGTCGTCACCCTCGCCCGGCAAGCTCCGGAAGCGACAAGACGCGACGCTTGCCAGCGATCGCGCGATGCGCGGTTGGAATCCCGCGGAAACTGGCGAGTGCTTCCAGTCATGACCCAAGGCAAGAGCCGGATGCGGCGATCCCGCACGTCCGGATCCGTCAAGAGGGGCCGCAGGCAGCGTGTGCGGCCAGCGCTACTTTTGATATTTCCGCCCGGTGACGACTTCTTCTCGAACAAACTCACCGCGTAGTCGCCGAAGTGCACGCTCCGTTGCTGGGCCTTCAGGAGACCGGCCTGAACGCGCGCGCGTTCGTCTTGCAGCCACTTGAACGCCGTTGCCTCGTCGGCGCTCGACATCACTCTCTTGATCTCTTTGATGCGTCCCGTCGTAGGGTCGGTGATGCGCACGCGCACCAGGTGGCCGCCACTCTTGAGCTGCCACACGTTTGGGATCCTCGTCGGCCTGACCCAATTCTTCCAACGCCTCGTCCAGTTGCCGTCCTTGGTGCTCATCTGCTTCCTCGTGCTCGCTCTCATTGGCGTCACCCACGGGATCCGACCCGCTTGTGGCGCCACACAGAAATCGGTCAAGTTCGCGAATGCTCCACATCCAGGTCCCAGTGCCTCCGCGTCGCCCGGCGGGCTTGAGGCGGCCTTCGAGCAGCGCCTTTCGGATGGCGCCGGTGGACTTGAAGCCGCAGTACGCCGCGGCCGCGGCTGTCGTCAGCATCGAAGCGTTTGCCGGTATCTCGGCGGTCTTACGCACCGCGGTGCCGGGCCGTCTCAGCGGAGCGGTGCGCGGCACCACATCCTCGACAACGCGCACGCCTGCGGATCCGGGGACAGGCGCCTGAGCCGCTCTGATCCTCAGAGCGTCCGCCGGGGCGTGCTCGGCGACATAGCGAACCCAGACTTGGCGCACCGGCTCGTGGTCGACGCGCACCATCGCCCAAATCCAGTACGGGTTCGTGTCCTGCTCGCTGTCATTGGCGGCAGCAAAGGTTCGAGGCGCATCCTCATCGAGGATGAAGTCTTCGACCGCTGAGTTAGAGGTTGGCGGTGTGCTGCGGCTGTTCATGGAGCCACCTACACCAGCCGGCGGACCTCCGCCGGGTCGGCTGGAAACGCGAGTCATTCCGCAGCCTTCTTGAAGTTAACTACTACTTCGAGGGCTCTTCGACCTGAGCGCGATATCCGCCCAACAGGTTCCGGGGACGCCAGCGAATCCAGCGCTTCTTCGAGGCCGCGGCCCGAGAGGAACTGCAACATCACCAGGAACTGCAAGCGCCCAAGAGCGGCCGGGCGACCTGGTAGTTCGGCTCAGAAGCCCTGTAGACGACCAGGATGTCGTCGCCGGCAAAGCAGTCTACGAAGTACCCGATGAGCGGGTCAGTCTCGAAGCCGTAAACCGCCCGAAGCTCGGGATCGTAGGGATGCTTGAGGCGAAATCCTGGCACCCCTCTAGTACAAACCAAACGGGTAAAGATCAAACTGATCTGAAAGAAATCTCGTCCTTGAGCTTGGTGAGCGCCGACGCCTTCTTCAGGTTCTCCACGATGGTCATCACGCGCCGCCCGCCCGCCGTGACCTCGACGGGCTCGGACGATGCCAGCGCGTCCAAGGCGTCGTCCAGCTCATGCTCGGCGAAGAAAGCCAACTTCACAAGGAAGCGCAGCGCACCTGAGGGTGCTTGGGTGCGCTCGTAGTTGGGTTGGCTGGCGTCGTAGAGAGCGGCCAGCTCATCGCCCCGGACCACTTCACGAACCACTGGATGGACGGACGCTTGACGGACGGCGTTTGGAAGCATCCGCGAGCGTCGCTTCAACTGCTCTCAGCGTCGCCGACAGCCGACGTCCGCTGCGCAGATGTGGCGGCCGCCGAGACCGAGAGCAGTTACCCCACCGGCCCGGCCCTCAGCGGACACACCGGAGCCGATGCGCGTTGACGGGGAGTTCGAACCACGAGTAGCCCGTATCGAAGTGAACGTTCCAAACGTTGCCCTTGCTCCGCAGGGCCAACTCGGCGATACGGGTTGCCTGATGCAAGTGGTGGTGGCGGAGAAGCCCTCGGTGGCAAGGGACATCGCGAAGGTGCTTGGTGCAACCGTGCGCGCCGAGGGCTACTTCCAGGGCGCCGGTTACGCCGTGACGTGGGCCATTGGGCACTTGGTAACGCTGCCGGAGCCCCATGAGGTCAACCCGCGCTGGAAGCGCTGGAGCGCTGAAGCCTTGCCCATGTTGCCCACGCATTGGCCGTTGACGGTTATCGAGAAGACGCGCGCGCAGTTCGATGCGGTGGCGCGTTTGCTGAATGCCCGTGAGACCGAATCTGTTGTGTGTGCGACGGATGCAGGGCGCGAGGGTGAGCTTATCTTCCGCCACATCGTGGAGCGTTCGGGATGCACGAAGCCGGTGAAGCGTTTGTGGATCTCTTCGCTTACGCCTGACGCGATTCGCACTGGCTTTCACAACCTCCGCGATGGCCACGAATACGATGCACTGGCCAACGCAGCGTGGGGCCGCAGTTGTGCGGACTGGCTGGTCGGCATGAACCTCTCGCGAGCGTACACGTTGGCCTTCCACGACACGCTCACCGTGGGACGGGTGCAAACGCCGACGCTCGCGATGATCGTGCGCCGCGCTGCGGAGATACGTGCGTTTGTGCCCGAGGCCTATCGCGAGGTCTGGGTGCGTTTACCCAACGCGCCGCACACGTTTGAAGCGCGTTACATGGCCCAGGGGCCAGAGCGGCCGGCGCGCAAAGGTGGGGCCACGCTGACCACGCGTGCCGCACGTTTGCCAGCCGATGGTGTGCTTGCAGAGCGCGTGGTGGCGCGGGCGAAGGGCGCTGAGCTTGCCGTCGTGCACCTGGAGGTGGGCCCCGGGCGGCAAGCTGCGCCGTTGCTCTATGATCTCACCGAGCTCCAGCGGCATGCGAATCGGTTGTTTGGTTGGAGCGCGCAGCACACCTTGGACCTAGCGCAGACGCTGTATGAGAAACACAAGCTCATCAGCTATCCGCGCACGGACAGCCAGCATCTCAGCAGCGACATCGCCAAGCAGTTGCCAAGCGTCGTGGCTGCCATTGCCGTGCCCTATCGCGAGCACTTGCCTGCGAGTTGTGGTGAAGAGCCTTTAGGCAAGCGCTACGTGGACGACACGCGCGTGACCGACCACCACGCCATCATCCCCACGACCACGCCGAGCAAGCTGCGCGCGGGCACCGACGAGCAGCGACTCTATGACTTGATATGTCGTCGATTGCTGGCGGCCTATCTGCCGGATTACAGCTTCACCGACACCACGCTCTGGCTGAAGAATGCCTATGCCGCAACCGCCAGCGCGCTCGCAGGCGAAGACTTCTTCCGTGCTCACGGGCTCGTGGTTAAGGACGAAGGCCACCGCGTCCTAGACTTACGCACCGCGCGACGTTCAGGGCCCTCAGACAATGCTGCGCAAGCGGGTCTGCCTGATCTCAAGTCGGGTGAACGAGTGCCCGTGCTCGATGCGGGCAGCGACGCGAAACAAACTACGCCGCCACGCCCCTTGGACGACGCTTCGTTGCTTACGGCCATGGAAACAGCGGGTCGCAGCCTTGAAGACAAAGAGCTTTCAGAGGCCATGCGCGAGCGCGGTTTAGGCACGCCTGCGACGCGGGCTGCGACGATTGAGAATCTATTGACCCGCGGCTACGTGGTCCGCGAAGGCAAACAGTTGAATGCCACGCCCAAGGGTGAGCGGTTGATCGACGTCGTGCATGAACGCGTGCGTTCCGCCGCGATGACTGGCGATTGGGAGTACCAGCTCAAGCAGATCGAACGCGGCAAAGCGGAGCTGTCTACGTTTATCGCAGCTGTTGAGAGCTACGTGCGCGAAGTGGTCGCTCAGGTTGCGCAGGGCGGCGGCAATACGGCGGCTTCAGCTGCGCCGGTGCCACGCCCACGCCCATCCGTCGCCGCAGGGACCGCCGCGTTGGCCAGCACGCTGCGCGATGTCTTTGGCCACGACACGTTTCGCCCCCATCAGCAAGCAGTGTGCGAACGCATCGCGCGCGGTGAGCACGTGTTGTTAGTGATGCCCACGGGCGCGGGCAAGTCCCTTTGCTATCAGCTTCCAGGCTTGTTGCGTGGCGGCACCACGCTGGTGATCAGCCCGCTCATCGCGTTGATGGAAGATCAGGTGCAGAAGCTCAAGGCGCTGGGCCTGCGCGCTGACCGCATTCATTCGGGCCGCGACCGAATCGACAGCCGTGCGGTGTGCCGCGCGTACCTTGCGGCTGAGCTGGATTTTCTGTTCATCGCGCCTGAGCGTTTGGGTGTGGAGGGTTTCCCCGCAATGCTAGGCAAGCGTCCGCCCACGCTGATTGCGATTGATGAGGCCCACTGCATCTCCCACTGGGGCCATGACTTTCGTCCTGACTACCGCATGTTGAAAGAGCGCTTGCCGTTGCTCGGTGCAGCGCCCATCGTTGCGCTGACGGCGACGGCAACATTGCGCGTGCAAGATGACATCGTCGCGCAGCTTGGCGTTGAATCCGCCGGCAAACCAGCTGGGAAACCAGCTGCGCGCGTGCACCGCTCCATCCACGGTTTTAGGCGCGACAATCTCGCTATTGAGATCGCGGAGGTTCCCCAGAGCGCGCGCCCCGCGTTGGTGGAGCGTGTGTTGCGCGGCAAGGGGCGCTTGCCTGCGATTGTCTATGCGTCGTCACGCAAGCAAGCCGAAACCATCGCGGTCCAGCTCGGTCGCAAGCTGCGCACGCGCGCCTATCACGCGGGCATGAACGCTGAAGACCGCGACCTCGCACAAAGCAGCTTTCTCACAGGTGGGCTCGACGTGATCGTCGCCACCGTCGCCTTCGGCATGGGCGTAGACAAAGCCGACGTACGCACGGTGATCCACATGGCGTTGCCGGGCAGCGTGGAGGGCTACTACCAAGAGATCGGCCGCGCGGGCCGCGACGGCAAAGATGCGGTCGCGTTGCTCCTTCATTCGTTTCAAGACCGCCGCGCCCACGAGCACTTCATCGAGCGCGACTATCCACCTGAGACTGAGCTGGCGCGCATCTACAAGCAGTTGAGTGATGTGCCGAGGCTTCGCAACGGTTTGGACGTGCCGCGCAGTTGGGACGAGCCGCAGATCGATCGCGTGTTGCATCAGCTATGGATTCACGGCGGCGCCGTGGTTGGCGCAGCAGGTGGTATCACGCGCGGCCACGCAAGCTGGCGCAAGCCCTATGCAGAGCAGCAAGTCCATCGGCAACAACAGCTTGAGCACATCGCCGCCTACGCGCGCGGGACCCAGTGCCGCATGCTTCAGCTCGTACAACACTTCGGCGACCAGGCCGATCACGGTAAGCCCTGCGGTTACTGTGATGTGTGCGATCCCAAAGCCGCCATGGCGTTGCCGTCCCGCACACCCAACGCACGAGAAGCCGAGCAGCTCTCGGGCATCCTCAAGGCACTCGAGACCAGGCAGCCCGCGCTCGGTGAGCTGTACCGCGGCGCGCTCGAAGCCATGATGTCGCGTGCTGAGTTTGAAGCGATGGTCGCTGCGCTGTGCGCTGCGGGCTACTGCAAGTTGTTAGATGACAGCTTCGAGCGTGACGGTAAGACCATAGAGTTTAGGCGATTGGCGCGCGGGGCGGTGTGGACTGACAGGCTCGCGCCGAGCGCGGAGACTCTGAGCGCGATCGTGCAGTTGAGAGAAGCCATCGCGCCCACAGTCGAGCCTAAGGCGAGAAACCGCAAGCGCGCGAGCAAGAAGTACGCATATGCAAAGAAGCGCAAAGCGCGGCCTAAGGCGGTGAGGAAGCGGAAGAGTGCTCGGGGGTCGTGAGTTTCTTGGCCCGGCAAGCACAGTCCGCAAGCCTGTGCTTGCCGTAACCACCGATGACGCTGCACGGATGTCGTGTCTGAAAGTCCGTGCTCCTGTTCGATGTCGCTAGCGCACTAAACAGGAACGCATGGATCGTGCGACACGAGTGAGGCGTCGTCGGTCTCAAGGAGCGCGCGGAGCCGACTTTTGTAGGTGAGCACGCACCGCAGAAAGCGCTCCTGGTCGCACTTGCGCGACCAGGACAAAGTGGCGATCGCGACATGATCGCGGTCCAGGCGTTCCTGTTTAGCGACGCTGCGGCTCCTGTGCGTGGTGTGCGGCATGGCGCATGGCTTCGGCTGCTTCACCGTCGATGGCGCGCGCGGTTTCCTCGATCGCGTCGCCCGAGCGACGTGCCTTGAGAAACCGCTTGAGACCTTGTCGATAGCTGCGATCTGCTGTGCGGTTGCCTTCGCCTTGGTTTTGCGATGGCTTCTCTGCTTGGGGCTTGTTCGGCGTCATGCCTTCCGAATCCGCTCGCTGCTTCTGGAACTCGGTTTCGGATGGTGCCGCGGGGCTTGGTTTGATCTGCGTGGCGCGTTGTTTCTCGGCATGAGGTCTGGGCATGGGTGTTCCTCCTGGAACACTGGACAAGCAGAGCGAGGACCGTGCCAGGTCGAAGAACCGCAGGAACCGTCGGCTTCGTCTTGCACGCCTGCCCGATGTTCCGCGGCGATGGGGCGATTTGGCCCGCAGTACCGCCTCGCGGCCCCCTGAAGAACCTGTCGCTGGGCGGTAGCCGGTATTCGCGCCGCGTCACCCGCCTGAGCAGCTACCCCTGGCGGCGGGCCGTACACGCGCGACAAGGGAAACGCTCTCTTCGCCATGTGCTTCACATAGGCACTGCCGAGCCGCAGAGCGAGCGCGCGAACGCCGCGACCAAACGCGTGCAGGCGTGGTCAGTGGCGGGTCGGCGGGTGACCGACGCGGCGTCGGCCGACCAACACCTTCTTGCGGGCGAGCACGACCAGCACGGCCAGCAGCGCGGCGAAAACCGCGACAACGACCCTGAGCGCGCGCGCCCACCGCGTGACGAGGTGGAAGAGCGCGGAGGACCAGGGGTGCTCGGCGTGGGCTGCGAAGTCGTCGGTCGTGGAGAGCGGTGCGGGTGCGGCGCGCGCTGAACCGACCTGCTCCCGCGAGTTGTCCATGACCGCTGTGGGTCGCGCTTCGGGCGCCGTAGCCTCGGACGGCAGGCGTGTGTCAGGGAGCCATGTGTCGGCAGGCGCCGCGGCGGCTGCCGGTGCTTCGACCAGCGGCGGTGGCGCGGTCTGCACGGGCGTTTGCGCTTCATTCGCGCCTGCTGGCGACGGCGGTGGCGTTGGCTCGCGCTGGAGCGGCTGCAGCTCCTCGGTCGGTGTGCCTGCGGCCGCAGGCGCGGCAAACCACGGGGATCTAGGAACGCTCGTGAGATCTGCACCGCCGGAGAAGAACTCGGCCCCGGGTTGCCCCGCCTTGGGAACGCTCATGAAGTCCGCGCCGCTGGAGAAGAACTCGGCCCCGGGTTGCCCGGCTTTGGGAACGCTCATGAAGTCCGCACCGTTGGAGAAGCACTCCTGCGACCATTGCCAACAGGCTTGCGCCGACGTCGGCGCTGCCCACAGCACCGCGATCAGCCCGAGTAGCCCGCCCCAGGCCGCGTTCACGTTGCAGGTAGCTTTCTCCATGACCGACCGCCTCGGTTGAAGCCAGTTACAGGCATCGGGCCGCACCGCTGCATTGCGCGTGCCAGGCACCGTCAGGGTGCGGCCCAAACATCACTATAGGCACGCCCTCGCGCTCGCGCTCGACGCCGAAGGTGCACACAATCGGGGCGGTCGCCGGTATTCATAGGTAGGTACTTAGCGATCACGTGGTCACCGGCAGAATGCCCAGCTGTAGCCGGCCTTTTCTGCGGTCACGTTTCGGGTGCGCGCGTAGGGCTTGAGTGCTGAGGTGCCTCAGTAGCGCGAGCAATACATCGTGAACCAGTGAGCGTGAGCAGGCTTTTTGATGGCAAGGCGAGCAAGCAACTTGATGGAATCGATACGGTTGCTGTCGGCTGAGCCGGTGTGATTCCCGATTCCCGTTCCCGCATCTGTAGGGTTGCGGGAATCGGGAATAGGAAACGCAGGCCGTGGGCGGGAGCCGCATGAGCTCAGCGAGCCCTGGCCGGCCGCCCAGCCCCGCGTCACCCGCCTGAGCAGCTACCCCCGGCGGCGGAGAACGTGCAACCGGTCAACCAGAACGGAAAGCCAAGACCCCTTTCATTTCTCCTGGTTGGCCAACGCGCAACGTCAAGCTGCCGCTACCAGCAGCTTGACTGTGTGCGAACGCGCTTGGCACAGTTCGAAGAGGGTGGACCAGGGTGCAGGTTCTCGAAGCGACAGAGCGGTATGGATTGGCGGTGGATGAGCCGGGCACGTTCTTGGCGGTGTTCCGCGGTCGCTGTCGTACGGCGGACGTGGCAGCGATGCGGTCGCACCTGAACGCTTGGGGTAGTCGA
>DASVHQ010000204.1:0-6593 GCA_036382515.1 Polyangiales bacterium
CCAGTCGCCAGCACCTCGGCTTAGCGTCATCAGACCGCACCAGCGCGGCGGCGGGACCGGACCGCTGCGCCACAGACCGCGGCCCGCTCACGCCGGCAAACCAGGCCGCACAGTAGTTGCGCTGAAAGCAGCATCGACGAACAGCTTGCAGCACCCACGCCAACCGTGCACCGAGGCGATCGGTCGGGGGTTTACGCCAGACGCCAGCACAGCCACCAGTATTGCCCCAGCCTCGAGCCGGCCTACGCCCATGAAGTGCAAGGCCAACCAGGGCGCCCAACGCGATACGTGCATACAAGGTATGAAACCAGTTTTCTTCAAGCCGGCCAAGCCGACCCACTCGGTTCGGTTCGGCAGCGAACGCGGCGGGACCGTACGCTTCGCAAGCCTGTCGCTTAGCGACTCGTGGCGGAAGACCTGAACCAGCTAATGCCCGAATTTCAACCAGACTTTTGCTGGCCCACTCGCGCTTTGGTATGGATAAATCACCCAGAGGTAGCTCACGGGGCCGCCGGGTTGCTCGTCGATGGGGCCCTGCGCCGTGCCGCCGCTCCAACCGGCGAGGATCAGCTTGCGCGTCGGTCCGTACGAGGAGATCCCCCAGGCGTTCCAGTCCATTGAGCTGATGGCCGCGACCGACCACGCACCCGACGTCGTGCCGTAACTCCACATCCGGTCCGTCCCGAGCACCAGGGAGTGAGTGCCGCCCGCGAAGACGCCGCCGCCCCCGCCCCCGGCGTCGTAGTAGATGCTTGCCGAGAGCGGCGACCAGGTCCCAGCGAGCCTAGCGTCAGAGGCTTTCCCGGCAGAGCCGGCGAGGCCGGCGTCAGAGGCTTTCCCGGCAGAGCTGGATCCGCCACACGCGAAGAGAAAGGCGACGGATGTCACTGCGAAACCCAATGCCCGCGTGCGGATTGCGATCATTCATCCCCCGATCGCTCACGATTGTCGCAGAGTGTCGCAGCGGGCCGCAAGGCCCCCGAGAAGCCGCGCGCGCTTGCATCGGCGATCGGCTCATCAGGCGCCTGTGCTCTCTCAGCCACGAACGTGCTGCTATCGCCATCCTTGATCTTGATCGTCCCCTTGAGGCGGCCGTCCTTGCCGAGCTTCGCGGTGCCGGTGCCAGAGATCGGGTCGTACTCAGACGCGCCTTCCCACGTGAACGAGACGCCGGTCTTGGTCGGCGTGCAATCAACGTAGGCGAGGATCGCCAGCATCCGGAGTCGGTCATCGTGCCCCGTGAAGCTGATCATCGCCGGGCCGAGCAGGTCGAGATGCTCGATGGCCCAGACCTGGGTTTCGGTGATGCGCCACCAGCCGTGAAGTTGGGTTGGGACTTGCCTCCACACTACCTGGCTTCTTCCGCGCGGCAGGATTTTCGCGCCAGTGACAGCGTCGGCCCAGGACTCGCGACACGTGCAGAAGCTCACGGGTGCTGTCGGGAAGAGATCGCGTGGATTTCCGTCGCCGAGAGCGCTCGGTCGTAGACGCGAACCTCGTCCATGGCACCGGGGAAGTAGCGTCCATAGGTCGGGTTGCCTCCAAGTTGAAACGCTGGGGCATCGCCCACCGGGAGTGAAGCGGCGAGACGTTCGTCGGCGATCTGAGTGCCGTCGCGATAGATGCGAACCGCGGTGGAGTTGGCCGCGACGTCGGCGTCGACCACGCAGGCCAGGTGATGCCAGCTTCCGTCGGTGAGAATGTCGGCTTGATGCTGCACGACCCCGATGTTTCGTACGCCCACGCTGTCGAAGAACGTGACCACGATGCCGTTGAAGTAGCCGCCTTCGAGGCCGAACCAGGGGACTCCCGTGCCGTACCCCAGGCCCACGAGCGTGTAGAGGTCGTCATAGGTCAACGACGTGCCCGCGGTGAGCTTGATCCACATCGCGTAGGTGATGTGTTTGTCCTGCGTCGCGGTGGAGATGGGGCCGACGTCGAGCCGCGTCTCGTTCGTGGCATTGAACTGCACCGCGTGGCCCACGACGCCTGGCACGCCCGCGGTTGGGCAGTGTGAGCCCGTGCAGGTCGCGCTGTTTCCGTTGCCGGAGCCGTCGACGAAGGCGGTCGCTCCAGCGTCTGTCGTGAAGTCTTCGAAGCTCCAGGCCCCCTTGAGCCCCGTCGTGGCGAGCTGGCAGGACGATGAATCGAAGCGGCACGCGGCCGTACAGCCGAGCGCGCCGACCCCAGGTTCGAAGCCGAGGCTGCCGCAACTCTGGCCGTGAAGATCCGCCTTGTCGCACTCCTCCAGAATCTCGCGCAGCCCGTTCCCGCAGTCGTGCAGGCCGTCTTCGACTTGCTGAATCAACGCGCGCGCGGTGACTCTAGTGCGCCAAAAGAAGACCGGTTCTTCTCCAAGTGCCGTGACGAGAATGCGCGTGCCGAACAGATCTTGCGCGACGAGCGGGTGGGCGAGCGCCTTCTTCGGCGCGGAGGGCTGGGTCCAAGCGAAGACGAGCGCGTCGCCACCGGGCCTGTCCCACGCGTAGAGAAAGAGCCCGTCCTCGAGCACCCGCTTCTCGACGAAGGTCGCGTTGCTCACCCAGTTGTTGGCTGCCAGGTAGCCCGAAACTTTCGGGTGCGGGCCACGGGCCATTCCATAGGACGGCTGGCCGGCGTCATTCAGCGGGCCGAACTCCTGGCCGCACAGCTCATCGCGATTGTCGTAGAACAAGATGTGCCCGTAGGTCGCCTCGGCGCCCGCGGCGCGGTACATGATCGCCGCCTTCGCAGCCATGGCCATGGCGCTGTCCCAGGGGTGGTCTGTCGGCGGGCTCCCGAGCGTATCGGTGTACTCGTTGCCCAGCGGGCTCTTGCCGTAGAAACCCACCTCGTCCACGTGAAAGGGCTTGTTCATGCCGTAGGCGCGCAACGTCTCGACGCGTTGATCGATTCTGAGGGTGTCGCCGAGCGGGCGGCCCAAGAGCGACTCGTCGGGTGACAGATAATACATTCCGTAGTCGTGCCACGAGTAGGCGTCGAGCACGTCCATCTCCCCCAACTCGACCAGGCGCTTGCTCGCCTGCAACCAGCCGCCTCCGTAGTCATTGATGTCCTGCCAGGCTGGCCCCACGATCTGAATGTTCGGCTCAATGGCCTTGGCGGTGTCGTGGATGGCGCGCGACACGGCCACGAGGGCCTCGAAGTAGCCGTCAGCGTCGCCCTGTCCGGTGCTCCAGTGCTGGTTGTTGGTGAGGTTGCAGTAGTTAGGGTGGAGCAGGTTTGGCAGCCGAGGAAGAATGTTGGTCGACCCGCCGAAGGTGCACCCTGGCGTCGGTTCGTTCCAGACCTCGAGGCCCCAGATCTTCCCCGGGAAGCGGGCCAGGAGCGCCTGGATGTACTCGGCAAGCGCTGGAAAATAGTCGGCATCGTCGGTGAGCCAAGGCGGTCTCATGCCGACGTTCTGGAGGAGCGGCTTGACCCCGGTTTGAGTCAGCAAGGCCATCGTCTGGTCACAGCCGCCGCCGATGGCCGCGTTCCCCCAATCGAACTGGCCTCTCGCCACCCCCTCGACGTCGGCCCAGGTGCAGCCTGTTCGTGAATAGGTCGTCTTCATGGCCAGCGCGAACTCATTGGGGCCGCCAACGAGCCTCGTGTCGGGGCCCTCGAGCCCGATGTGTCCTTGGGTGGAGTCGGGCGGAGCAACGAAGAACTCGACCCGATAGGAGTCGCACTCGGCGAAGTAGTGCCCAGCCGGCAGCAGCGGCAACGCGGCGCCAGGGCCGTCCGCGATGGTGTGATTCTGAAGATTGAAGACGCGGATTCTGGAATTGCAGGTCGAGTCGAGTGAGGACAACGAGATGACTTCGCCGTTCGAGAAGAGCCCCCGATGGTTGGCCTCGGGTGCGACGATGATGCGGGTGCGGCTGTGGGGATCGAACGGCCAGGTCCACGTGAGCGTTCGAGGGGCGCCGCTGAACTCGTAGTCGCAGGCCACACCGCAGCCACCACAGTTCGCCAGCGAATCGAGCGGCTTCTCGCAGCCGTTGTCGGCCGTTCCGTCGCAATCGCCCCAACCGTCGACGCACGCCTCATAGCCGCAGAGGCCGCCGAAGCAGGTTGCCTTCGTGACGTGGTCTGGCGCGCAGTTGTCCGGACACACGGCACCCGCGTCGCTCGGAGTCACCGACGCGTCAGGCCGAGACGTGCTGGTGCAGCCCGCGACGAGCCCAAGGGCGGCCACCGACGTCCACAGAACTCTCAGAACGCGCAGGCAGTAGCCGGCATTAACCATGTGCCCAGTCTGCCAGCCGCCCAGCTCCGCGTCACCCGCCTGAGCAGCTACCCCTGGCGGCGGTGACCGGACCGTCTTGGCACACGAGCAGGGCGTGATGGATCACGTTCTCCAGCTCGCGGATGTTGCCTGGCCAGGCATGGCGCAAGAGCGCGCGTGCGGCGGCGTCACTGACGGTGACGTTGGCGATTGCCATGCGCTGCCCGTAGAGCGCCAGGAAATGCTCGGCGAGCGGCAGGATGTCGTCGGGTCGCTCGCGCAGCGGGCATCGTGCGCTTCATGCGTGCACTGCGTCGCAAGGTTGGCCGGCGCGTACGCTTCGTGCTCGACGGGCTGCCCGCGCACAAAGGAGCGCAGCGCAAACTCGAGAGCAAAGGCTACAGCTTCGTGCGCTTCCCTGCTTACGCGCCGGACCTCAACCCCGACGAGTGGGTCTGGCGTCACGCCAAGTACGTCGAGCTTCGCAACACCGCGATGTACAACGTCGATCATCTCGAAGGTGCCGTAGCCGACGCTATGTTCAACATCGGAAGCCGTCCGGCCCTGCTGCGAAGCTTCTTTCGCGCGGCCGGGCTGTCGCTTTAGCAGTGGGGATGGTCAGTAGACTCGTTGCTGCTACGCCCCGCTGTGCTACGGTTCTGAGCACAACGGGGGCAGATGCCATGCGGAACAAGCCGAACAAGCTAACGCTCCTTGCCGGTGTGGCGCTGCTCGCGGCCTGCTCGCACCGGACGGCAAGCGCAGTGCAGGGCACGGTAGACGGCGGCGGCGCGCATCATGGTGCGCTCGTCGAGGGCGGCGCATCGCTTGGTGGCGCGTCACGTGGTGAAGCGACCGATCCGTGTGAGGCAGTCAGCACCGATGCGGTGGGCTGGGACGTGGACACTTCGCTCGGTGTATCACCCTCGCAGGAGTTCTCTGCGCTCGCGGGCGAGTGCCACGCCCCGCTGCATTGGGATGGCAGTGGCTTGGGCGACCCAAGCGCCGGCGACACGCAGATCAGTGTGCGCGTGGAGATCGACCATTCGAGCGCGCGCCTCGAACGAGCGGCAAACCCGAATGACGCGTGTGCCGATGCACTCTTGGTTGATGCGCACGTCGATCTCTCCACCGACAACGGACTCTTCGCCGATAGCGGCGACATGACACTGCGCTACACCCGATCCCAGGGAGTCTTGAGTCTCAGCTTCAGCCGCAAGCTGAGCGAGACGGCGGGCTCTTTCTCAATCCCCTTGCAGCCGAACCAGAGTGCGCAGCTCTCGTATCAGCTCGACGGCGCCGGCTCCTCTTGCTCCGGCAAGATCATGCTCATGGTCCAGTCGGCCTCCGGCAATACCGGTTCCGGCGTGGCCGGCCCAATTGCCAGCTGGTCAGCCTCTGGCTGCCCGCTTGGACAGACCCCCGTACGGCTCGACGAGACCGCCGCCGATGGCGGCACCTCCTGGCTGGCCATGGTCGCGTCGGCCTGGAGTGATGCGTCATACCCGGGCGTGTGGGATGACGGCCAGTCGACGACGCTGCACCTTGCGGTGAGCGTGCCAGTGACGACGGCATGCAAGTCCACCTCGAGCTCCGACGAGGCAGTGACGATCCCCGTGCAGGTCACCTACGGCACCGCGGACGGGCGTTTGGTCGAGCACAGCACCACGGCCGAGATTCGTGCCACTCCTGCGCAGCCCACAGGCGCGTCCACGCTGGCATTTTGGCTCAGCGAAACCCTAACCTGCAAAGATGTGCAGGACACGCTCCCCTACACGCGTGGGGACTGCAAGGGACTTGCCTCGGTCGAAGTACAACTGGGCGTTACACGCTATCAACCGGAGAGCTCCACCGACCTGAACCTCGACGTCTACGAGTCCGACCGCGTGAGCACTGCCAGCCCGGGTGCAGCAGACCGCGTGCGCACCTTGCGCCTCTCGCACTGAGGCTCGCTCCTCCGGTCACGTTGGCGGATGACATCGGCTGCGAGTTCCGGTCGGTGGTCGTCCATGGGCGCGGTCCGCGCGGTGGTACCGGCGTCAGAGCGCTGACCGCTTGCGTCGCTTCCGAGAAGACGAGAACCGTCCCCGGGCAACCATTGGGGTGCCGAAATCTGCAGACGTTCGATGGTCACATCGTCGGTGCTCTGACATGCGGTAACACCTCGCGTCGAGTACACTCGCATGCTTGCCGTCCCGCTCCCACTCAAGAGGATGGCTTCTGTTGCGCACGCTGCGGGGGCGATAGCCAGCATTTAAGCATGTGCCCAGTCTGCCAGCCGCCCAGCTCCGCGTCACCCGCCTGAGCAGCTACCCCTGGCGGCGGCGCGAAGGTCACGGCGTGCTCGTGATCTTGAGCATGACGACGCCGTGGCTCGTTA
>DASVHQ010000205.1:0-21495 GCA_036382515.1 Polyangiales bacterium
AGCACGAGGCCGTTCTCGCCAAAGGCCTTGGCCACTTGGACCATGCGCGTCGGTGGATACGCGGTGCCATCGGGCGTGATCACAGACGGGATCAGGCGATCGGTCACGAGCGGAATCGTTGGATCGGGAGTGATGGCTCGCACGGTTGGATCGACGCGCTCGATCATCCGCGGATCGGTCAGAATGTGCTGATAGAACGCGTTGCGCGAAGCGGCATCGTGCCAGCTGACAGGCTTGTATGCGCTGTCATTGACGAGATCGGCGGGTGTGCCGGAGATCGTCGCGAAGAACGCCAGGTCTTCGTGACTCGCGCGCAGGGCGCGCAGTGCAGTGACGTAGCGGTCGACGCCGTACAGCTTGTCCGTGTTGTAGAATGCACGCAGGCCGAGTGGCTCGGCGTAGAGCGGGTCAGACGGGGAGAGGTACTGGTCCGGCGTGAAGATGCGGGTGTCACGCGTCGACCAGTCGTCGTGGTCACTCACGACCACGACGCCGAGCAGCGACAGCCCGTCGCTCGGACCGGTGCGCAAGAATCCGTGGTTCTCGAGGTCGCCGTGACCCAGCGCCAGGCTCGCCCGGTTCGGGTACCCGAGGTCGGTCACGAACGTGATGCGGTTGGGCGTGATCAGCTTGCCGGTCTCGGCGTCGATGTCCACGGACGGCCACAGCGCCTTGAGGCCGGCTTCGAGCGGTTGCACGAAGCCGCACCCATTGGTGCCCGTGGCCACGAGGCATGCGAAGTCGCTGCGGACCTGATTGGCCGAGATCGGGCCGCCCGCGACGTACGACAAGAAGCGCTGGTCGGCCGGGAAGGTCGGCTGACACGTGCCCGCGTTGTGCGGCGTCGGCACGGTGCGCAGGATGCCGTCGTCGCCGAAGCCTGGCAGCATCGACGTGACGCCGTTCACGTCCGAGCAACCGCCGATGCCTTGGAGACCGACGAGGCCCATGTTCGACGAGACCACGCCGAGATGCAGATCGACGATGGGCGGGAACGGGTTCGGATCGCTCGGCCCGCGCATGCCAGTGATCAGTGTCGTGATCATCCGGGGCAGCTGGTCTTGCAGGGCGAGTTGCGCCTTGTGCATCGAAGCCGAGTCATCGACCACGAACAGCAAGTCGAGCTTGTCGAGGTTGGTTGGGTCGAGCTGCAGGCACGTGCCGCCGCGTGTGCAGGCGACGTGCGTGCTCGCGCTCGCTTTGCTGCCCGCGTCGGCGCCGGGCGTAGCGGTGCTGTTGCCGATCGCTGGGCCGCCGCCATCCTGCGTCTGCAAAATGGTCAGGTCCGTGGTCGTGAAACAGCCGCCGAGGGCCATGGCCAGGACCAGGACGCCGAGTGCGGTGGGTAGGGCTTTGTGCGGGCCGTGTTGGTTCATGCAGGCAGGAGCCCCGGGTGCAGTGGCGCGGCTCAGCGCGCGCGGGCTTTCGACCCGATGAGCCATCTGGCGGTGCTCAGGGCTCTTGCCCATAGCGTCCTGCATGCCTGCCGTCCTCGCCCCGCCGCATTTCAGCTCAGCTCCGCAACATGGCACAGTCTGTCCACGCAATGACCCGAAGCGCCATGCCGGCTCTGGCCCCCCCTGTGGTCGCTCTGGGGTTCGCTCCGGCCGATGCCAGCAGAGATCAGGCGCTCGTTACGCGCGCACGCGCCGGTGATCGCAGCGCCGAGGAGGCGCTGTATCGCACGCACGTGCAAGCCGTGGCGGCGCTCGCCATGCGCCTGCTCGGCCGCGGCAGCGATGCGGAAGACGTCGTGCAAGACGCGTTCGTGTCGGCGCTGTCGCGTCTGTCCCAGCTGCGTGATGGCCGCCTGTTCCGTGCGTGGGTGCTGCGCATCACGGTGCACGAGGTGCATCGCCGCTTTCGGCGGCGCAAGTTGCTGCGCGTGCTCGGGCTCGAATCGGGTCGGGCCGAGGTCGAGCTTGCGCAGCTCGCGGCGCCGTCACTGTCGGCGGAAGGTCGCGCGGAGCTGACGCGGATCGATCGCGCGCTGTGCACGCTCCCGAGCGCCGACCGGCTGGCCTGGTTGCTGCGGCACGTCGAAGGTTACGAGCTCGCCGAGATCGCCAGCGCGTGCGCTGCGTCGCTTGCAACGATCAAGCGTCGGCTGGTGCGCGCCGAGCAGCGCATCGCAAGCCACTTGGACCCAAAGCCCGGCGAGGCGCGCGATGAGTGAGCTCGACAGACCCTTGAAGCGCGCGCTGCACGTCGCGCCATCGCCCGTGCGCGTCGAAGCGATGTGGCAGCAGATCGAGGCGCGGCGCGCCGGGCGCTCGCGCAGCGTGGGCAGCACGACGTGGCTGTGGGCTGGCGCGGGGTCGTTTGCGTTGGTCTTCGCGATCATGTTCATCCTCGGCAGGCAGCACTTGCTCTCCAGCGCTGCGGTCGGTGTGCCCGTCGCGCGCGGCGAGCTCACGCTGCCCGCACAGCTTGCAGACGCCCGCGCGTTGTCGTCGCTGGACGCGTCGCGTGCGGACGCGCAGGTCACGCTCTCGGATGCCTCGCGCGTGGTCTTGCAGCGAGGCGGCAAGCTCGTGACACGCAGCTCCGGTGGCACGCTGCTCGCGCTGGATCTCGTGCAGGGCTTCGCGCGTTTCGATGTGACGCCGCACGGGCCGCGTCGCTGGCAGATCGCGGCCGGCGCTGTGCAGGTCGAGGTGCTGGGGACGAGCTTCAGCGTGCAGCGGACCGCCGCGCAGGTCCGCGTCGCCGTGGAGCGTGGGTTGGTGCGCGTGTCCGGGCCAGGCGTGCCGTCGGGCGAGCAGCGGCTTGCGGCTCAGCAGGCGCTGGTGGTAACGCAACCGCTCACGCAAGCGGCTGGCGCTGCGACTGCCGTCGAGCACGACTCGCGTGCGGATCAACCGGTGGCTGCGGAGCCGAGCCTGGCCGGCGCAGCGCCAGTCGCTGACGGTGCGTGGCGAGCCGCGATCCAGCGCGCCGTGTCAGCGCACCAGTACGCGCGTGCCTACGCAGTGCTGGGCGCGGCGGGTTACACGCGCGGCGCGCTCGCAGCCAGGCCCGTCGCTGACCTGCTCATGCTCGCAGACGTCGCCCGGCTGTCCGGGCACGTGCGCGAAGCGACGCTGCCACTCATCCAGATCACCGAGCATCACGCCGACGACGCACGCGCCGCGCTCGCCGCGCTCACGCTCGGGCGCATCTTCTGCAACCAGCTCTCCGAGCCAGTCAAGGCCGCCGCTGCGTTCGAGCTCGCGCTCGCGCTCGGGCTGCCGGACGGCCTTGCGGAAGATGGGCAAGCACGCGTCGTCGAGGCCTACGTGAAGTCCAATCGCATGCAGCTGGCGCGTCAGGCGGCCGTGCGCTATCGCGCGCGCTTCCCGCACGGCCAGCAGCGTGCGAAGGTGGACGCGTGGGCAGGCACTCGTTGATGGTTGTCGGGCGTGGGCCGGTCGCGCGGCGCGACCGAAGCGAAAGACGAAAGCGTCGGTCGTGAGCTGCATGGCGCACGTGCGAGGGCTCGCGGGGCTCATGCTGACACTCGCGTCGGCGGCGCCTGCGTTGGGGCAAGCCGCGGCGGCGGCTGGTCCGAGCGCTGGTTCCGCGGCACCCGCTTCGGTCGCGAAGCCCCAGTGGCCCGCGCAGGTGACGTTAGTGCAGCTGGCGTGCGACGCCCCGCTCTATGATGCCCGCGAGCTACCCGCGTTGCTCAAGGTGGAGCTCTCGACGCTCGGCATCGACCACCTGGTCGTGCGCAGCGACGACGCGCAGCTCGGCGCGAGTGATCCCGGGCTCGCGTTTTTGCGTGTGAGCTGTGGCGACGCCCCCGACAGCGTGACCCTGCAGATTGCCGACGCGGCTTCGGGCAAGGAGGTGCGCCGGCAGATGCTTGTCTCCGACGTGCAGCCTGCTGCCCGCGCGCGTGCGCTGGCGATCGCGGCCGCCGAGCTGATCGAGAGCTCCTGGGCCGAGCTGATCGGGCCGCGCGCGAGCCCAGACCAGCGCGCAGCGTTGCCGCCGGCGGTGACCGACAAGCTGCGCGTTCGCTTGCGCGCAGCGCTCGGCCCGAGTCCGGTAGCCGCGGGCCCTTCGCCCGGTGTGCCGCCGTCAGCTGCGCCGCGCTCCCCGGACGACCGGTCCAGCCTGGAGCTGGCCGGGCTTGCGCGCGCGTTTCCCGGGCGCGGCACGGGTCTGGTTGGCGCGTACGGCGGCTACGCGCTCGCGCCGGCCCGCAGTCTGCGCGTGTCTGTCGACGCGGAGACTTTGCTGGGCACTCAGGATCTCACCGACGCTCAGGGCCCCATCGGCACGATGCACCTTTACTGGTACACGGCGGGTCTCTCGCTTTCGTGGGTATCGAGGAGCACGCCCGCGCTCGCCATCGGTCCGCTGATTCGCGCTGGCTATGCGCTCGCGTCCGGCAGCTCTACACGCGCTGGCAAGCACGCGCAGAGCGACGGCGGCTTCGTCATGGTCTTCGGTCTCAGCGCCAGCTTGCGCGCGCCGCTGAGCCGCAGCTGGAGCGCTCTGCTCGCGGTGGACGCGGGCTATCTCCCCAACGGCGTAGTCTTCCTCGCGGATCTTGCGCGAGCCGCAGGCATGGCCGAGGTCACCCTCGCGACCCGCATCGGCCTGTGCGCAGCGCTGTAGCGAGCACGACTGCCCGTCGGCAGGCAGTCCCCTGGCTTCCACGACGTAGCGGCTTAGACTCCCCGCCGATGCCCCGCGTGCTGCCTCAGTCGTTTTATGCCGGCGATGCCGTGAGCGTGGCCGAAGCGCTGCTGGGCAAGCTCCTGCGCCATGGCGAGGTGGTGCTGCGCATCACCGAGGTCGAGGCCTACGCGTTCCCGAACGACAGCGCGAGTCACTGCCGGATGGGTCGCACGCCGCGCAACGAGCCGATGTGGGGGCCGCCGGGGCACGCGTACGTCTATCTTTGCTACGGCATGCACAACATGCTGAACCTCGTGACAAACGCCGAAGGCGAGGGCGCCGCGGTACTCATTCGCAGCTGCGAGCCGGTTGCGGGGCTGTCCACGCTCACCCGCAGGCGCTCCGGCCTGCGCGGCCCGTCCGCGCTCAACGGGCCGGGCAAGGTGGGCGCCGCGCTCGCCCTCGACACGAGCTTCTCCGGGCAGGCGCTGTATCGGCGCGGCGGCTTGAGTGTGCTCGATGCCGAGCCGGTCCCGGGCGTGCTGGTCGGGCCACGCGTGGGCATCGACTACGCCGAGCCGGCCGACCGACAGGCGCCGTGGCGCTTTGCCGTCACCGACAGCCTCTGGGTGTCGCAGCGCAGCACGCTGCGGCCCAAGTGAAGCTCAGAACCCACGCGCGCGGCAGAGCCGCCCGCGAGCCGCGGTTACGTTCGAGCGAGCGCAGCGTCAGGAGTTGGTGCGCGAAGCATCCCACGCGGTCTTGATGTCTTTGAAGGCGCGCACGGCACCCTCGCCGAGATCCAGCGCGCGCTCTTCGACCAAGCGCGCGGCGAGCTTCTTCGGGTCGCGGTCCCAGCCGCGCGGCACGTCGAAGGTGACAGTGAACGGCACGCCCGACAAGAGGCCCTGTTCTTCGAGCGTCCACAGCGCTTCGGCCGCCAGGAACTGCCCCGCGATGTGGCGGTATTCCTGCCGCAGCTTGGCCGAGAGCGGGAACAAGTCGTAGACGGTGACAGTGTTGTCCGGGTAGCCGAGCTGCTTGCGCAGCGCGTGAAATGCAGCCGGCGCGATCGGCAGCTCGACCAGGTCGAGGCCCTCGGTCTCGTGGCTGCCGGCAGCGGTGAGGGCGCGCTCCATGGCGTCGCCATGGCCGAGCGTAATCGCGGCCGGACGCGCCGAGGCGTCGCAGATAGCGGTGAGAACCAGGAACGGGCGGGTGGCTTCGTCACTCATTGCGGTCAGCTCTGGTAGCGCGGTTTGGGCGATGGCGCGCAGCAAATTGTCTAATTAAACACGCGGAGGCAACCCCATTCGCCTCAGCACTCCGAGCTTGACCCCGGCGCGCAGCCGGTCTATCTGCCGCCGTCGAGCGCGCCATGCAGGTCCACGTCAACGCCCAGCACCCCGAGCCGCGTAAGATTGCGCAGGCTGTGGCCGCCCTCGAACGGGGCGACGTCATCGCGTACCCGACCGACAGCGTGTACGGCTTGGGCTGCGACCTCTTCAGCAAGCGCGGCATCGAGACCCTGTATCGCCTCAAGGGCATGCGCGCCGACCACCTCCTGTCGTTCGTGTGCCCCGACCTCTCGGACATCGCGCACTACGCCCTGGTCAGCGACTCCGCCTACCGCGTCATGCGTCGCCTCTTGCCCGGCCCCTACACGTTCATCCTGAGCGCGACCAAGGAGGTCCCCAAGGTGCTGCGCATGAAGCGCAAGACCGTGGGCGTGCGCGTGCCCAGTCACCCCGTGACCCTCGCGCTCACCCGTGCGCTCGGCCGCCCGCTGGTGACCACCAGCGCCTCGCTCGACGGCGAGTTCTTCATCGACCCCGCCGAGATCGAAGACCGCTTCCCCGGCCTCGCGATGGTGATCGACTCCGAGGGCGTCAGCCTCACGCCCTCCACCGTGATCGATCTCTCGGGCGACGAGCCCATCGTCGTGCGCGAAGGCGCGGGGCCGGTCGACTTCGTCTGACGCTCGCAGCCGGGTGCGCGGCGCGCAACCAAGCTTGTCTTGAGCCCCCGACGTTCATCCGCTACAGTGCCGCGCCTTCGGGGCGTAGCACAGCCTGGTAGTGCGCCTGCTTTGGGAGCAGGAGGTCGCATGTTCGAATCATGTCGCCCCGACTACGCTTGGAAACAAGCGGTTTTTGTTGCGAATCGGGGGTGCGCTGAAAACCCCGTGGCTACCTGGGTGGCTACCTGATGCGCGGCGGCGGCGCTGGTCCGCCGTCTGCAACGTCGTGACATGGCGCGACACGTCTGCGATCACCTGCGAACCTGCGCGCTGGGCGGCGGGCCCTTGCAGCCAGCTACAGGGGGTCGTTGAGTTGGATCGCCCAGTTGAAGGACTCCAATAACCGGAGTCGGATGGCCGCGGTCTTTTCACCGAATACATCTGTGTGCGATCGGTCGTCAGCGGTCGGCGTGTGCTCCACGGTCTGAGGAGAACTGCGCACGGTGCCGACGTTGAAACTCAGCACGCCGTTATCCCGTGGCGTCTTCGCTCGTTGCCTCGCGGCCTGGGCGTCGCAATACTTGGCCCAGTTCGTCGACATCCCTCCGCCGTGGTCCTTGATTGCTCCGGGCGTGGGCGCGCCATCGGGGCCAATGAACGAACGATGGACGCGCAGAAAGATCGTATGAGCGTTCGGAATTTCTTCCGGTGGCCACTCGCCGTCGCTCACGATTTGTGGGTCTCCAGGAGCCATAGCAGCAAACCCAGTCTGCCGTTCTCCGGATCTATTCGGCCGCTAATCGTGAAGCCACTTTTTCGTTCACCGAAAACATCCCAGTGTTCGCCGTCAATCGGTGGAATATTGATCAAGAGCTTGAATCGAGGCGTCTGCCACAGCATGTCGATCGACCCGTTGCTGCACGGCGAAATCTTCGGCGCTGCGAGAGCTACAGAGCAGCGCGCAAGGACGATGGCTGCTGTGCGCCGCAAGAAGGCCGCTGCCTTGCGCCACGTGGTTTCGGAAATCGGCTCTGCGTCTTCATCGTCCCAACCGCGGAGCAACTGGACGATCGATCTCGAATCAGAGATCGCGGCTTCAATCGGTGCGAGTTTTCGCTGCAGGACAACAGAAGACGGATCTTTTTCGAGCCAGTCGCTTGGTGGCACTGACGCCGTGGACGGCCTGACCGCCCAGTCTTTCGGCTGTTCTCCAGGCCGCGGAAACCACGCTCGATGTTGCTTGCCAGCAAATGGCTGGCATGCGGGTTCGCTCGTCATTCCTCGTCTCCCATTCCAAGTACCGACACGTTCGTCTTCTTCAGCAGCGCGGACAGGCTCTGCTCTTTTGCAAGTGCGCGCTCCAGGACGGCCTGCAGCTTGAGGATGTCGTCGTTATCCAGTGCCACGTGCCATTCGCGATCTTCCCCATCTTCGTGCACGGTCATGCGCAACACGTGCATCATCAAAAAGGCCTTCGGCCCCTCGGTCACGTCATGACCGTAAATCGGACGTGCATCCGTCATGATTCTTGAGTCGTGAAGATGACGCGGAAACTCGTACGCGACATTGATCGCTCTGGCCGTGAGCCCGAGCGCCCCATCCAGCGAAAGCATTCGAACCAGATAGGACGAGAGCAGCGTCCATTGTGCTGGTGTCGCTTTGAGCCGCTCATCGCCGGAGGCTTCCGCAGCTTCTTGAATCGCGGCAACGAATGCCTGCGGCTCCGCTTCCTGCTCGAAACGAACGCGATACAGCATCAGAAGAAGCCTGATCGCGTCGTCGACGTCTAGGCCAGCGATCGTGCCGAGTCGATCGCGCACCTCGCCTGCCAACAGCCACGACCGCGCTTGTGGTTGAACGCTCTCCAGAGCCGTGCAAAGTGCAGAGAGCGCTTCATCGCTCACGCGCAGAAGCTTTCCGAGACGTGCTCGGTCCGGTTCAGGTATTCGCAGCGAAGTCATTCGGGCTTCCTCAACCACGTATCTAGGTCAACGCTCGGAATGTAGCCACCATGCCGCGCCCGTGCACAGCGTCGATAGTGGCGAAGACACCGCAGGCTATCAAGGATTGCAGTCATGTAGGATAAAAACGCACAGCGAGCAAGTGGGGAACTCGGCCAGCCTGGCCAGGGTCGAAACGCTCGCAGACCGCCTATGCTTGTTGCGAGGTTACTCACTAGATCGCTCGCATTGCGCGCGCCACATGCAGGGCGAGGGCTTGGCGATCGGCGCAGGTCGACCTCGAAGCGCGGCGTCGACGAACCACGGCGCGCAGTAGAGCCCAGGTCTTCACAGCGCTAGCGCTGCGCGTCCCGCACGGTCTCTGTCACTCGATCGAGCGCCTTCGCCGGCGCGGCCTCTGCCTGCCACTCCGATGCCCTGACCAGGCGTTCGGTGAGCTGCCGATCGGACGCGCGCTGTGGGTCGGCGTGTGCCTGGCCAAGCGTCGCCACCGCGAGCGCTCCCAGCGCCAGCGCTACGAGAAACCCGATCGCGTGCGTGATCTTCATGGTCCCTGCTTCCCGTCGGTCAACCTCGCAGCGGTCTGCTGCGTTCCGTGATGCTACGCCCCCGCCGCCGCAGGCTCCACGGGCCGTGCGGCGGCCTTGAGGTCGTGCACAGGCTCTGCTCGGCAGCGTCGACCAACTCGGGGGCCCCACGAGGCAATCGCGCTCGCCGCCGCGGATGCCAGATCGCGCAGACGGGCATGTGTCTTACGTCTGTAGGCCCTACGTTGGTAACCGTAAGCCCTACTACTGCCAACGTAGGCCGACCGATGGAACCACGTGTGACCTATGTTCGTGTGCTCGGTGTCGCTGCGAGTGGACGCGGGGCACGCCAGAAAACGGCGCGCTCGGCCCGACACGGGCAGCTCGGCGAGGGGCGGCCACGCGCGTCGACGAACCACGGCGCGCGATAGAGCCCACTTCACGAGGCCACCATCGGCAACGCTGCTTGCTTCGCGACCTCGGCAGCAGCATCGGCGGCAGTGAGCACGGGTGCCACGAACACGTGGGCGGCAACGTCACCAGCTGCGGCGTCTGCAAGGTGCCTGACGCCACGGAAGTCTTCGGCCACGTCGCCTGCTGGCTTCTGCTGCGTGGTATCGGCTAGGCCGCCTTGACGTCTACCACGAGCTCTAGCCCGGCTTCGTCGACCTGCGCCTGCAGCGCCAGCTTCACGAAAAGCGGCGGCGGGTAGCCGAGCGCCTTCGCCCACTTCGCCGCGCGGTCCGCGCTTACGCCGCGTCGCCCTTTCTCGACGTCGCAGATCACCGCGCGAGTGACACCAAGCTTTGTGGCCATGGCCGCAAGCGTGTACTCGTCGGTTGCGCGGATGCTTGCGAGCATCGCGCCGAACGTGAGCGGTCCGCCCATCAGGCCTTCCAGGAAACGCATCGCGTCGCTCTTGGTTCGCGACTTCTTCACCTTTGCCATGTCTTCTCTCCCTGCGCGTAGCAGTCGCGCTCCGTTCAATACTCGTGCTTGTTCACTTCGATCACCGACACGAGCTGCACTTCACCGTCCTTGATCACGTAGAACGCTCGATAGCCGCGGTTCAGTCGCACGGACCGCTGACCCTCACGGTCACCAGCCAGCGCCTCATCGTGCAGGCCCTTGCCGCCGAGTCGGCGCGTTTGTTCCAAGCCGATCGACTCAATCGACACCACCCACGCGGCGAGCTTCACGCGCACGTGCCGCGGGCAACCGCGGAGGTCCTTCTTTGCCGACCTCGTGATCTCGACCGTATTGATCACGGGAGAAATGTACACGTCTGGAGTGTACAGGTCAAACCGGCCTATGGCATCCGCAGGTGCACATGGTGAGCGCGGCCTCGAACGCGGCTCGGATTGGACACGGCAGCGCCCGGCCACCATCCGCCCCGTGGCGCGCTGCAAGAGCACCATGGGCGACCTTCGAGCCCGCTTCACAGTCGCCCCACAAGGCCGCGCTGTCGTCGGACCGCGGGAGCGAGATGTGTGGGGTACGAGCGACACGCCGACGACGCGTGGGCGAAGCGGCTTTTGATTGTGGTCGGTTCCCGCCGATGCAAGGCAGCGGGGGCGCGGCAACGCTTGGCAACGGCGATACCACGCGCAGTGCGGTACTCACTTGTATCCGGCGGCGATTCCGATGCGCGGCTGCCTAGGGGTGAGTCCAACGGAACCGTCAAGTTCCGCTTGACGATGCCGTGAGTCAGCGCCAGGCTCGTTGTCGTGACCTCGCGTGAGGTTGCGCAAGATTCTGAAGCGCTTCGGCTGCGTCGAAGTGCGCCAGCGCGGTTCGCACTTGGTCGTTCGATGCGGGCAGTGTCAGACCGTGATCCCAGTGCATGCCGGCGAAGATCTCGGCCCCGGTCTCTTGCGCGCGATCGAACGGCAGCTCACGCCGTGTCTCGGGAAAGGTTGGTTGCAGCAATGAAGGTTCGTAAGCGGTACGTGGTGCGCTACGAGCGCGACGAGGATGGTTGGTGGGTCGCGGCCGTGAAGGGTTCGCCAGCGCAGACGCAGGGTCGCACGATTGAGCAGGCGCAGGAGCGGATCCGGGAGGCGCTCGCGGCGTTGCTCGACGTGGAGCCGTCCGAGCTCGAAATCACGAACGACGTCCGGTTGCGAGCAAGCGAACGCAAGGCGCTTGAAGCGGCCAAGAAGGCGGCGCAGCGCGCAATCGACCAGTCCGCACGGGCTGATCGAGCCACACGCACGGCGGCGCGCACATTCGTGACGGCCGGGATGAGCTTGCACGATGCGGGCACGCTGCTCGGCGTGTCGAAACAGCGCGTGCATCAGATCCTCGGCGCTGACAATCGGCGAAAGGGCGCGGCGTAGAGCGGCTTCGTTCCCCGACTCAATCTCAACACTCAAACCCACTGCCCCCGATGAATTCTCGCAAGTCGGCTGGTGGCGGTAGCGTAGGACAACGCGCCGAATAGCGGTTGGACTGGCCGCGAGACACGGGACTGCCCCCTCATCTTGCCCGTGATAACACGACATGCTATCGGCGTTATCATCATGATCCGGACGCAGATCAGCCTCTCCGAGGACGACTACCACGCGGCCAAGCGCGAGTCGCATCGGCTCGGGATCTCGTTCGCAGAGCTGCTACGCCGCTCGCTTCGCAGGGTTCTGCCTGTCGATGAGTCCAAGCCTTGGATGCGCTACGCAGGCATGGTCGAATCTGGCGATCCGCAGTCGAGCCAACACATCGACGACATCGTGTATGGCCAGAAAGACTGAGGCTACGTCGATACGTCGGCGCTCATCGCGTTCGTCGATGTGTCCGACACGCACAACCTGCTCTTGCGTCGACTGTTCGCTGAGCCGCCTGCGTCGCTGTTCACCTCGAGCTTGGTGGTCACCGAGGGCCATGCCTGGTTTCTGAAGCGCTACGACCGCACCCGCGCCCTGCAGTTCATCGCGATGCTCGAGGACATGAAGTTCCTCAAAGTTTTGGGCACCGGGCCCACGGAGCTCAAAGCCGGCGCGAGCGTCTTGCGGAAGTTCGCAGACCAGGATCTCACGATGGTCGACGCCGTCGGTCTGCACTTGATGAAAGAACACCACTGCAGGTCGTGTTGGTCCACCGACCGGCACCTCGGTCTCACCGGTGTCACCCTCGTGATCCACGAGTACTGAGCCGAGAGCCGCCGGCCAGGGGAGTCGGGGGCCACCGCGTCGCCCCGACCGCGTAGCAACGGCCGGGCAGTACGCCGGCCGTTGCGCGGGCCGTCACGCACTGCGGCTGCGCCGCTGCAGCAGAGCTGTGAGCTCTTCGTGGCCGAGCGCGAGCATCAGCGCGACGTAGCCCACGAGCAGGCCCGCGACCGTGGCGGCGCGCACCCAGGCCGAGTGATGCGCGGGGTCCCAGAGCAGCGCGAGCACCGCGGCACCGAGCGCAAAGCCAACGTGTGGCTTCCAGACGGCGCTCCAACGGATGCACACGCCTTCGATCCACCACAGCTCGATCATCTGCAGCGCGGTGGTGAGCGAGGTGGCGAGCGCCGTGGCGATCGCTGCGCCGAGCATGCCGTAGCGCGGGATCATCACGAAGTTGAAGCCGGTGTTGAGTAGGGCCACCAGCGAGCTGTTGATCAAGGTGACGCGACTGTGGCCGGCGTAGAAGAGGCAGCTGCCGGCGATGCCGTAGGCGCAACTGGTGAACGGCGGGATGAGCAGCAGCACGATGAAGGTGCTGTGATCGCCGTACGAGTGGCTGATCAGGCGCATCACGTCGTCGCGTAGCACGACGCATACGAGCACGGCGGGCACCACGAGCGAGGTGGCCCAGCGGGCGACCTGATTCATGGCCACCTCGACCGCGCGCGTGTCGCCGCTGCCGTAGTGGCGTGCCGCAACGGGCGCAAGCGCGCCGCTGAACACCAGGCGTATCTGGTTGAGGTTGCTGGTGAGCAGTGCGGCGGTGCTGAAGTAGCCGAGCATGGCGGCCTGCAGCCCAAAGGACGCGAGCATGATCCCGTCCATGCGCGCGATGTAGCGGTTGAACGTGAGGTTGAGGCTCTGTGGCACCGCGAAGCGTAGAAGGGTGCGGTCGACTTTGAAGTCGGTGAACGCGGAAGCGAGCGCGCGCAGATCGAAGAGGCCGCCCAGTGCACGAACGGCCAGCGCGCACACGATAGTCTCGGTGATCAAGTGCGCGAGGCAAAGCGATCCGAGGCCGCCGCCGAGCGCGTACGCCAGCGCGCTGACACCCAGCAGCACGAGCGGATGCGCCATGCCATTGATCATCGCGTCGAATTCCATGCGCATGGCTGCCTTGGTGGCAGCGATCGCGACCTGGCTGGCAGAGCGCGGCACGAGCGCCCAGAGCAACAGATACAGCCCCGGGAAGAGCCCCTGGTAGTCGGGGAAGAAGCGCGTGACGAGGAAGCTCGCCGAGAACTGGGCGAGCACGGCTGCGGCGAGGCTGAGCGTGACAGTGCACAATAGAGCGTTAGAGAGCACGCCGTAGAGCGCGCGTCGGTGCTCGGGGTCGGTGGGCGCCGCGTCGATGTGACGGCTCGCGTAGATCGTGACTGCGTCGGCGTAGCCCGCGACGATCGTGCCCGAGAGAATCTCCATGAAGGCAAGCGCGAGTAGGTACGGGCCGACCACGGCGGGGCCCCACAGCCAGGTGACCACGACCACGAACAGCGGCTGTACGAGCTTGGCCAGCAGACCGAGCAGATTGAAGAACGCTCCACGCTTGAGCGCGCGGTCGTACTGAGCGTGGCTTTGGTCGTTTGGGCTCACGTTGGCAAGCGCTCTGGCGAGCACGTGGGCAAGCAGGTCGGCAAGAAGACCGAGACCAGTGCGCTGAACAGCTGGGTTTGCGCGTGTTGCCGCACGTAGGCAGGATCGATTGCAGGCACAAGGTGCTTGGTGTGCACCGAGCCGTACCAGTGTACCAGGCGCGTCTGCGGCGACAGGACTTCGTCGACGTTCACGCGACGACTCAGCCGAAACCAGTGCTGGGAGATCTCGGGCCCGAGCGGGAAGAACACCTCCGGCCCATGCACCGCGAGGTCTGGCTCGTGGTAGGTGGCCACCATGTGCTGAAGCAGGTGCGGGCCGATCACGTTGGGCAGAGGCTGCTCCGCTTCCGGAATGCGCAGCATCGCTTCGATGGCTTGTGTGATGAACGCGCAGCGCGGCGCACTGGCGAGGATGGCAGGATTGGCCGCGACCGGGTACATGCCTTCGATGCGGCGAAACAGTGCCCAACCGCGCGGCAGCCGGCGCATCCAATCGCGCAGCTCGGAGCGAGCCAGTGCCGCGAGCTTGACTGGCAGCGAACGCGAGCTGCGTACGCTCGCGGGATACACGATGCGCTCCACGCCACAGAACGCGCGTACGCCCGTGCACAGCGGAGCGAAGCTGCGCAGCGTGACAGTGTCGATGTCGAGGTACACGCCACCCTCGCAGTAGAGCAGCGCGAAGCGCACGAGATCGGAGCGCGTGGCCGGCGTGCGCAGGCGCTGAAATACGGCGAGCAGGCCCTCGCCATACGGAGCGCAGCGCGCGAGCAACGCCGGGACATCGAGCGGGCGCAGCGAGACACGCGGTGTGCTCACGAGCTCTTGATAGTGCGGTGTGCCAGACAGGTCGCTGTCATGGTGCAGCACCACCTCGTCGAAGCCCCCGAGCAGCGCAGCGGAACGAACCGCGAGAACATTCACCCAGGGGAAGCTCGAACCGAACCAGATCAGGTGCGCACGCAGCGGAATCGCGAGGTCTGTCTCTGAAAAAGCAGCAGAATCCACCGAAAAGCTGCTACCGCACCCCCTCGACCCGGTCAAGTGGCCGTGGCGTCGGCAGCCTGGCGGCAGCGAGCACGGCGCGCGTGGTTCAGCGCTGCGGCGGCACCAGCTCGTACACGCGATAGCGCTCGTCGCCCACCACCCCGTCGGCGAACGTGTGCAGGAGCTTGGTGCGCGCGTTCCAGGCGACGAGCTCGTCGGCCGACCACGCGAACGTGCGACCGAACGAATACGGGAGCTCGTGCAGCTTGGCATCGGGCGCAAGGCCAGGGTCGAGCTCCTTCAGGTGCCCGAGCACCAGCAGCACGGGCTTGTGCGTGCGCGCTTGCACGTCCTGTGCGCTCTGCAGCAGCTCGCCCATGCGCAGCCGTTGCTGGGCGCGACGCACGAACTTCACGGTGGCTCCGAAGCGGTGCTCGCGTACCACGTAGACGGGGTTGTCCGCGTAGTAGCGCAGCGACTCCAGGTAGAAGTCAGGCTCGCCGATCAAGACTGCGCCGGCATACTCGCGATGGGCACGCAGGAAGGCACCGAGCGCTTGGCTCGCGCTTTGTTGCTCCAGCAGATCCACGTAGACCTTGTACCCGCCGGTCACGACCAGAATCGCGAGGATGGCCGGCAGTGCGACGTGCGTTCCGAAGCGCGCCGCCAAGCTCGCATAGCGCTGACGCAGCGGCGGCAGGCCCCGCTCAGCGACGAGCCAGTACAGCGTGATCAAGAACACCACGAACAAGCCCTGGTGCCGGTAGCCGCCGCTGTACACGACTTGAAACAGGATGCTGAGCGAGAATAGAGCGCTCCACGCAGCCACGAGCGCTGGCGGATACACGAGCAGGCCCAGCGTCGAGCCGGCGAACAGCAGATTCGACAGCAGCTTGAGCACGCCCGTTTCGCCCGGGGCAATCTTCTGAAACGCGTGTGCCGGATCGCGCAGCGTCGTCCATGTGGCATCGACCACGTTGTGCAGCGTGTAGCGCGAGCTGTCCGACGCGACCATCTGGTTCGTCGGCCACAGGGTGGCCAGGGCCGCCGCGGCGCCCACTGCGAGGATCACAGCTGCTGCGTACAGCTGCAGCGCCGGCTTGCCGAAGGGGGAAATCCGCTCGTTCACCAGCGTGTCCCACAGCCAAAGCGCCATGAGCAAGCAAGCCAGGATCAGCGAGTGGATGTTGGTATTGCCGAGCGCTGCGAGCAAAAGGCCCAGCCGCAGCGGGTGCTCTTTGCGCGACGGATACGCGCTCGCGAACATGAACAGCAACAGCATCGAGATGCCGTAGTTGCGCGCCATCACGGAGTATTCGTAGAGCGGCAGGCCGCCGAACACGAACAACGCCTGGAACCACCTGGGGAACGGCGACTTGAAGACGAAGATCACCACGGCGCCCGCGCAGATCAGCGCGCTCGTCACCGGCAGCACGAGCTTCGACGACGTGACCCGATAGCCCACGTGCAAAAGCACGTGCCACAGCATCGGATGACCTTCGTCGCGCAGCAGCGCCGGCAGCTCTCGCAACGACTTGGCGTCCATCGCGAGTGCGAAGGCACGGATCTCGTCACGCCAGTACTCGTGGCGCCACGTGGTGAGCGCCACGACCAAGCACCAGCCGAGCAGGATGAGCCCGCGCCACCTCGGGTCGTGCTTGTCGGACGAGGGCATCAAGACCGGGAAGGTGCAGCGCTAGTCGGCATCCGGCGGTTCGTTTGGGTCACGCGGCTCGAGATAGTCGACGTGCGAGGCGCCCGCCTCGTTCGAGACGTATTGCGCGGCGACTACCACGCAACCCCAGGCGTAGCGTACGCCGCTCATGAAGCCGATCGACGAGGCTTCGGGGAAGTACTTCGTGGGGCACGAGACCTCGCCTACGCGGAAGCCGCCGGCGAAGATCTGAGCGAGCATCTGCGAGTCGAACACGAAGTCGTTCGAGTTGCGCTCGAAGGGGATCGCCAGCAGCACCTTGCGATCGAACGCTCGATAGCCGGTGTGGTATTCGGAGAGCTTCTTCTGGAACGCCAGGTTCTGGAAGAAGGTCAGCGCGCGGTTGACCACGTACTTGTGCACGGGCATGCCGCCCGACAGCGCGGTGTTTCCCAGGATGCGCGAGCCGAGCATCGTGTCGTAGACGCCGTAGCAAATCGGTGCGGCCATCGCGACCAAGAGGCGCGGGTCGTACTGATAGTCGGGGTGCAGCATGATGACCACGTCGGCGCCGCGCTCCAACGCCGTGCGGTAGCAGGTCTTCTGGTTGCCGCCGTAGCCGAGGTTCGTTGGATGTTGGCGCAGTTCCAGCCCCAGACCCTTGGCGATGGCCACCGTCTCGTCGTGACTCGCGTCGTCGACGATGATGATGTCGTCGATGAACTCGCGGGGGATTTCAGCGACGCAACGCTCGAGCGTCTTCTCGGCGTTGTAGGCCGGCAACACGACGGCGATGCGCTTTCCGTTGATCATGGGGGAACTCTCCGCCGGAGCCGGGTAGGGGCCTTTTTGGCGGCCGGAGAATACCCGAATAGCCCGTGCGCACAACCCACGCGGCCGCGGACCCGCGGACCCTTTCTAAGGCGTGCTCTTGCAGCGCAGCACGTGCATCGCGTGCTCGCCGCCGCCCGGCCAGGTCCAGAACGGATAGCGGGCGTAGGTCTCGCAGCCCGGCGAGTCCGGCCAGAAGGACAGCCGATACGGCGCGTTCGAGATCCAGAAGGCATAGCCCTTGGGCAGCAGCCGCCCCGTGCGCTTGAAGTAGGGCAGGAAGTGGCGCGGGCCGTTGACCTCGTAGCCGCCGTCGACCTGGTCGTCGGGGATGCCTTGTGCCGAGAGCGCGCGCACTGCGGCCCAGCGCGCATCGTTCCAGCTCAGGTACTCGCGCGTGCCGGCCACGGCCCATAGCCCGCCCAGGGCCAGTAGCAGCAGCGCCCAGCGCGAGGCGACGACCGGCTCGGGCAGCACATCGAGCGCGAGCAGCAAGATCAGCGGCAGAAGGGGCAATAGGTAGCGGTCGAAGATGAACTGCGCCGTGGCCACGTGCCAGCCGAGGTAAGCGACGCCCACGCAGAAGCACAGCGTGCGCATGAAGTCGCGTGCGTGAGCTTGCGCGTGCTCCACCGTGAGCGTGTTGCGCGTCGGCTCGGCTGGCCCGCGACGCAGCTGCCAGACCGCGGCGCCACTGCGTAGGAGCACAGACACCGCAACCAGCCCGCCGCACGTGGAGACCAGGGTCAGGAGCCAGCCCAGCCATGGCGCGTGATGCAGCTGCGGGACGCGTCCCTGGTAGATGTCGTCGAGCGTCTGTGGGCCGAGCCCGACCAGGAAGAAGATGTTGCTCAGGAACGGCATCGTCGGCTGATGCGTCGACGCCGGGTTGTGGGATCGCACCAGCAGCTGCGCACCGATCACGTAGCCGACGAGCAGTGCGAGGCCCAGCCGTGTGTGCGGGCGCGTCAGCACGGCTCGCAGCTTTCGCCCGAAGAGCGCTGCCAGGAAGAACGGCGAGAGCCACAGGCCAAGGTAGTGCAGGCTCTCGAGCGCGTGCTGCAAGGGCATCCACGGATCCAGGCGCCGGATCTTCGTGACGGTCTCGCGGTTGGCGAGCGTGGGACCGTGCACGTGGATGTACCAGTGTTCGAACAGGCCGAAGAGCAGCACCAGGGGCAGCAGTAGGGCGGTGAGGCGGGTGAGGGTCTCGCGCTGCGACCGGCCAGTATTGCGGCTGTCCAGCCAGACCGCGACGGCGGTCCCGAAGGCACAAAAGACGGCGAATTGCCGCATCAGCGCAGCCGCGCCGAAGAGCGTACTGGCCGCCGCCAACAGCAGCAGCGGCGCCCGGCTGCGCGGATCGAGCGCAGCCGAGGTGGCCAGTAGCGCAGCCAGCACCAGGGTCAGCCATGGCACGTCGGTCATGTATGTGAACGAGAGGTTCACGAACCACGGTGAGAGTGCGAGCGCCAGCGCGGGCACCAGGGCCACATGCCGCGGATGTCCCGCGCGGCGCCCCAGCAGGTAGAGCAGCAAGATGCAGACGAGCGCCCAAACGAGGGTGCCTGCGCGCAGCACGACGCCGCTGTCGCCGAAGACCCGCAACATCGCGGCGCCCCAGGCGATGTGGGCCACCAGCGAGGGTGCGGCCATGTCCAGGATGCGCAGCGTGCCCGTCTGCAAGAAGTGTCGCGCGCTCCAGGCGTAGGCCCAGTCATCGTTGAGCGGGTAGTCGCCGCCGAGGCCCACGGCGAACACGATCACCCCCCAGAGTAGGGCGAGCGCGAGCGGCGTAGCCCACGCACCGGTGCGATTTTCGAGCGGCCGCATCATGCCGGCGTCTGACACGTGCTCTTCGTCCGTCCCCGCATGCGCGCTATCTATCACACCAATGCCGCTGTCACCGCCGAAACTGCCCTCGAGTTGACTCCAGCCGAGCGTGGCGCGTTGCGCGTCAGATATAGGCAGGAGCGCGACAAGCGCGTGTGCGCCGACGGCAACGACCAGTGCATCGAGCCGACTGGGCGCTTGCAAATGTCGCCGCACGTCGTTCGGCCTCGCTCTGCCGCGCGCTCAGTACTCGAACCCACTGCCGCCGATGAACTCGCGCAGGAGCGAGGTCGGTGGCACGTGGTCCGGGTCGATGGTCACGAAGCGGCGCGCGGCGTGCCGTTGAGCAGCGCCAGCTCTCCGAAGTGCTCGCTCTGGCGCAAGCGCTGCAGGTGGACGCCGTTTTGGAGCACCACCGCGCTGCCGCCGAGGCAGAAGTACATGCTGCGGTCACGCTGGCCCTGCGTGACGACCAACTCGCCTTTGCGCGCGCTCCGCCCGGTCAGTTGCGCGGCCAACTGGCTGCGCTCCGCGTCGGTCCACGAGCCGAGGACAGGCATCGACGCCAGCGCGCCCAGGAGCGCGTCGCGATCGAGCGTGCCGTCCGGGCCTGAGCCTTCATCCACCGCAACCTGACGGGGCGCTTGGTGTCGGCAGGTCGCTCTCGGGCTCGGGAGAGTGTCCTCGGCACTACCGCTGCGGCTTCGCAACAGGCGCGGCGGGCCTGCGAAACGAGCCCGAGCGCGACCTGCCGACACCAAGCGCTTCAATGTCACGGCTGAGTGAGCAGGCGGCGCGACGTCGCAGCAGGTGTTGTCGTCTGACGCCGACGACACGCTTGCTCGCAGTGCCTGCTGCCGATGCTCACGCCGAAAGCCAGGTCACGCCGAAGCCAGCACTGCGACTGGAGCGTGTTGGGAGGGCGGTTCGCTCCCGGGCTCGTTTCGCAGGCCCGGGGCGCTTCTTGCGAAGCCGCGGCGGTGGTGCCGAGGACGCTCTCCCGAGCCCGGGAGCGAACCGCCCTCCCAACACGCCCCGGCAGGTTGCGATGAATGCTTGGTCTTGCAAGTCGATCGCCCCCCGCCCAGACCGCCATCCCAGAGCAGCCCGTTCGCCACGCGCGCTCTCTGTCTCTCCCGCGACCGCCGCGGCCTACAGGAGCTTGCTCACACGGTCGAGGATGCGGTTGGCCAGCTCGTGCTTGCTCATCGGGGGCAATGCCTCGTCGCCTGCATGCCCGACCAGCGTGGCCTGCGTGTCGTCTCGCCCGAAGCCAACGCTGGCCTCGTTCGCCACCACCAGGTCGACCTTCTTCTGCACGAGCTTCTTGCGGCCGTACTCGACCACGTCGTGGGTCTCCATCGCGAAGCCCACCAGCACCGGACGCTTGCCGCGGCGCTTCTTGCCGAGCGTGGCCAGGATGTCGGGGTTCTTGACGAGATCGATGGTCATCGTCTCGCCTTGCTTCTTGATCTTGCTGGTCTTCGCTTGCGCCGGTCTGTAGTCGGCGACCGCCGCGGTCATGATCACGACGTCGACCTTGCGTAGCACGCGATCGATCGCGGCCTTCATCTGCTGCGCGGAACGTACTTGCACGGTCTGCACGCCGGCGGGGGCGGCCAGCTGCGTTGGCCCCGTGACCAGGATCACCTTGGCGCCACGGTCGCGCGCTGCAGCCGCCAGCGCATAGCCCATGCGCCCGCTGCTGCGGTTGCTGATGAAGCGCACGGGGTCGAGATCTTCGAGCGTGGGCCCGGCGCTCACGAGCACGGTCACGTCGTGCAGGTCCGCTGGCGCGAACACTTCGTGTTCGAGCACGTCCACGATCTGCGTGGGCTCGGCCATGCGCCCCATGCCCACGTGGCCATTGGCCAGCGCGCCCTGCACAGGGCCGGCCCAGCGCACGCCGTCCTTGCCCAGGCGCTCGACGTTGCGTTGCGTGGCCGCGGCGCGCCACATGCGCTCGTGCATGGCGGGTGCCATGAGCACGGGGCAGCCCGCGCACGACAAAGTCGCGAGCACCGCGTCATCTGCAAACCCTTGAGCCGCACGCGCCAACAGATTCGCGGTGGCCGGCGCGATCACGATCGCATCCGCCCAGCTTGCCAGCTCCACGTGGATCTCGCCCGGATAGCGCGGGTCCCACAGATCGGTGACCGCAGGCTGGCCGGTGAGGCCGGTGAACGTGATGGGCCCCACGAAGCGGCACGCGCTCGCGGTCATCGCCACGCGCACCTTCGCGCCGCGTCGCATCAGCTCGCGCACCAGCTCCACGGCCTTGAAGGCCGCGATCCCACCGCCGATGCCGACCACGATTTGCTTGCCGTGTAACGTCATGTTGCTGCCTAGCGGCTTACCATGCCCTCGCG
>DASVHQ010000206.1:0-21569 GCA_036382515.1 Polyangiales bacterium
CAGGCCCGAGCCGAGCGACGGCATGCTCGCAAGCGCCAGCGCCGTGAGCGCGCCGCTGCCGGCCATGCCGTGCACGAGCCCGATCATCAGTGGGCGCCGCGCCATGGTCCAGCGGCCGACGTGCAAGTGATCGGCGGGCCCGTCGTGCACGTGTGGCTTTCCGTGGTGCGTGTGCAAAGCGCTGCGGCCGTTGCGACCGGTCTGCACAGCACGGCGCAGCGAGCGAGCGCCGAGCACCAGCAGCATCGCGGCCACTGCGAGCTCGAAGAGATCGGCGAGTTGTCCGGGCATGCGCAGGTGCATGACCAGAAGCGCGCCGCCGACGCCGAGCAGCGCGAGCGAGTGGCCGAGGCCCCAGAAGGCGCCGAGCCAGGCGCTGCGGTGCGGGTGCGCGTGCGAGTGCGGATGCTCCGCGAGCAACGTGGAGACCGCGGCCAGGTGATCGGGCTCGGAGGCGTGGCGCATGCCGAGCAAGAGCGCCAAGAGCCATCCGGTGAGCACGCTCGTCATGTGGTGGCCATCTCCCGTCGCGCGAACCCGCTAGCCGTAGCACGATCCGGCACAAAGTGTCACCGGCGCCCGGCGCTGTGCGGTATCGGAGCGCAGGCCTGCGCGCGCTCTGCTCGGTCCCCGGCGATGGCGTGCGCAGACGCCGCCGGACCATGTCTGCTTGCGTACGAGCGCCAGTCCCAGGCCCATGCCATCGCCGTGCGTGAGCGCCGACGGCGTGACGGTGTGATCGAGATCGGCGGCGAGCCAGCGGGCGAGCTCGTAGCTTGTTTCCAGCTCGATTTCTCGGCGTGCCGTGGCGCCGGCCACGGCGGTGCTTCCGTCGTCGCCGATTCACGCGACCGACGCGGCACCCGCGTTGCGAGCTGGCATCGCGCAGCCGGCAAGCTAGACTCGCGCCATGTTCTTTCGGCGCGATCGCAAGCCCGCCCCACTCACCGGCAGCACGCAGCTACAGCAGCTGGTGCAGGCACACATGCCGCAAGCCGATCCAGAGACCTGGCAGCTGGTGGGTGCCGTTGCAGGCTTGCTTGCAGGCGTGGCCTATGCCGACCGCGACTACAGCGCGCCGGAGCAGCTGCGGGTGCGACAGGCGCTCGAGGCGGTCGAAGGGATCGCAGCCGGGGGCGTCGATGCGATCTGTACGCTGTTGCGCGAGCGCATCGTCGATATCGCGGCCATCAACCCGCAGGCCTACACACGCGCGCTGCGTGAGCTTGCCGACGTGGGTCTGCGTCGTGAGATCCTCGAGCTGCTGGTCGAGCTGGCTGCCGCCGACGGAGAGCTGGCGTTGTCCGAAACCGACTTGCTGCGCCGCACGACCGCCGCGCTCGGTCTCACGCAGGACGACTACGTGCTCGCTCAGAGCCGCCATCGCGACAAGCTCAAGACTCTGCGCTGAGCCAGGACACGACCCGCACGTGTGGTCATGCGTGGCCGGGTGACAGCTCGCGCCGCGGCACCGAAGCTCTGCGCGGACTTTCACGGCAGGGAGGGTGCCGTGATGGCGAGCGAATGGACCGAGCTGGATTCCGAGCGCGGCGTCTGGTTGCACGAGTACTCGATCCCGGTGGGGGTCAAGGCGGCGTTGCATCGCCACAGTTTGTCTATCGCGCGGCCTGAGGGCAACGGCGCCGTCTGCCATGCCCACGCCGTTCACGTCCCCCGGCCGGTCAGCGACGTGTCACACTGCGCCCATGCCATGGAGCGACGTAGTAGGCCGAACGGTGACGGCGACGCTCCGCCAGGCCGACGCGCGTGGCGCCGTGATCGAGCTTGCGCCTGGCCGTAAGGCCTCTGCCGGCGCCCCGGCCCGTAGCTTGCGCCTGCCGCAGGCGGAGCTGCCAGAGGGCGCGGCCGAGGGCGACGTGTTCGCGGTCTTCGTGTACCTGGACTCGGAGGACCTCCCGGTCGTCACCACCCGCGTGCCGAAGCTGCAGCTGGGCGAAGTGGCCTTCCTGACAGTGGCCGACGTCAACCGCGTCGGTGCCTTCTGCGACTGGGGCTTGCCCAAAGACTTGCTCGTGCCGTTCGCCGAGCAGACGCGCGAGCTGGCCTGCTCCGACCGCGAGCCCATCGGGCTGCAGGTCGACAACAGCGGACGGCTGGTCGGTACGATGCGCATTCGCGAGCTCCTGCACGTGGGTGGCAACTTCCAGCAGGGCGAGTGGGTGCAAGGCGAGGCTTGGCGCAACGAGCCAGACGTCGGCCTCTTCGTGATCCTCGAGCGCCTGTTCCTGGGCCTTTTGCCTGCGCACGAGCCGCACCCGCTGCGGCGCGGTGACTCGGCCTCGTTTCGCGTCACGCAGGTCTTCGCCGATGGCAAGCTCGAGCTGTCGCTGCGCGGCCTGCGTCACGAGGAGATCGACAGCGACGCGCAGAAGCTCTTGCGCAAGCTCTCGGCGCGCGGCGCGGCCAAGGTCTCGGACCACAGCAGCCCCGAGCAGATTCGCGTGCTCTTCGGCCTGAGCAAGAAAGCTTTCAAGCGCGCCGCGGGCAGATTGCTCAAGGAGGGCGCCGTCACGCTCGATGAGCAGGGCTACATCGTTCCTCGTTAGCACCATGACCACCAAACTCATTTGTCTGCACGGGTTTTCACAGAATGGCGCGGTGCTGCGTGCGCAGCTCGGCGAGCTGCTCGCGCGCTTGCCCGAGCAAGTGCAAGTGGAGGTTCCCGACGCTCCTCTCGAGTGCTCGCCGCAGAGCGTGAAGCGCCTGTATGCGCACACCAAAGGCACGCGGCTACCGCCTCCATACCGCTGCTTCTGGGACTCGACCGACGACGGGCGAACCTACGTGGGCTGGGAGCAAACGATCGAGCTCTTGCGCCAGCTCGCGGATGGCTGCGACACCGTGGGCCTCTTGGGCTTCAGCCAGGGTGCGATCGTCGTCGCGGCGCTGTGCGCGCTCGCCGAGCATCGTGACTTCCCGAAGATCGGTTTTGCGGTGCTCGTCGCGGGCCGCACGCCACGCTCGGACCTGCTCTTGCCGCTGTTCGAGCGCAAGCTCAAGACGCCCTCACTGCACGTCTGGGGTCAGCGCGATTCGCTGGCCGGCGAGCACAGCCTGAAGCTCAGCGAGTGCTTCGATCCGGCCAGCCGCGAGGTCGTGATCTGGCCGGGCCCGCACGTCGTCCCCACGCGCGGCGCGGCCGCCGACGCGATGATCGCTTTTGTCGGCAAGCACACGGCGCGCGCAACGAAGTGAGCGGGCTTGCGCGCGCGCGCCGTAGCGCGAGCCGATACCGATTCTAAACGTTCTAACGCGCTGTTACGCTTGGGCTTTCCCGGAGAGCTCCATGGCGATGCGCGTGCTTGGTTGGCTTCTGTGCTGCGGCGTCCTTCTTCTTCTTTCGTCGGCTCACGCACAAGAGACTGGCGCGGCAGGCTCCGCGCCAAACCCGTCGCGCGACGAGCACGCGCACAAGTTCTTCGAGGCCGGTCGCGCTGCCTACGACGTGGGCAGCTAACGCGAGGCGCTCAGCTACTTTCAGCAAGCCTACGAGTTCAGCCGTCGCGCCGCCTGCTCACTCCGCCATGACATTGAAGCGCTTGGGGTCGGCAGGTCGCTCTCGGGCTCGTTTCGCAGGCCCAAGGCGCCGCTTGCGAAGCTGCGGCGGTAGTGCCGAGGACACTCTCCCGAGCCCGAGAGTGACCTGCCGACCCCAAGCGCCCCGGCACGTTGCGATGAATGCTTGGTCGTGCAGGAGCGGCGGCTCCGGTAGCGCGCCGGTCGGTCGTCGGGCCCGCAGCTCAGCGGCGGAGCGTGGTCACTCCATACTGCTCGTGCACGCCCACGCTGCGCAAGGCAGCGGCGGGCGTGGTCGCACCGTGGAGCAAGTCGCGATACGCGCGCAGCGTGCGTTCCACCTGCTCGGCGGTCTCCCACACGAACTCCACGCGAAAGCGCCGCACGCCACGCGGTAGCAGTCGCGGCACGAGCGGCGCGGCGCTCTGGGCGAGCGCGTTGAACACCGTGTTGCGGCAACCGATGTCCACGATCACAGGGTGATCGTGCCCTGCGAAGTCACGCAGGGCCACGCGGTGCTGCTCGCAAGGCCGGCCGCAGCTGCGGTAGTCGGAGCCGTCGCTGAGCAAGTGCGCGTAGACGCAGTGCGAGTTGTGAAAGGTGGGGATGTGGTGATGCAAGGTCAGCGCGACCCGGCCGCGCGGCACCGCGGCGAGCAATGCAAGGAGCTGGCTCTGGTCGAGATCGTGCGAGGCGGTCACCGTGTGCAGTCCGAGCGCGAGCAAGTGACGGGCGGTGAGCGAGTTCGTCACGTTGAGTGAGAAGTCGCCGTGCACGAGCGGAGCCGTGGCCGAGTGCGCCTGCTGTGCGAAGTGCATGAGCGCACCCCAGTGCCGCACCAGCACGGCGTCGGGCGCCAGTGCGGCGATGCGGCGGTCGTAGCTTTCTTCGCCCGGCTTCTGCACGCGCACGGTGGCGAGCGTGACCTGCAGACCCGCGCTGCGCGCGAGCGTCACCGCATCGCCCAGGCCCACGAGCTCCATGAAATCGAGCTCCACTTCGTCGCCTGCGCCAAAGCCGCTGGCGATCACCGCCTGCAATTGCGGCAGCGTGCGACACAGCGGGACCAGCCGCGCCGGCCCATCGGCCTCGTGCAGGTCGCGGCCAAGCTCGCTGCGAAGCGCGGCCACGGCTGGCTCCGCCGACACGACGCGCCACGGGCTCGCGGTGAGCTGCGCTTCGAGCTGCGCGACGAGCTCGCGCCGCAAGCCCTTGAGCTCGGACACCGGGACATGCAGGCCGGACTCGAGCGCGTCGAGATCGAGCTGCCCTAGCACGAAGGGCGTGCCGCCCAGCGCCGCCAGCTTGTCGCGCAACAGCGCCGCGTCGAGGCCCGCCGAGCGCGCCGCCGTCAGCGGCAGGCTGGTCTCGGCCTGCGCGCGCAGCTCGCGTTGTGCGAAGCATGCGCTGGCCGCCACGCGCAGCGGCTCACCCGCCCGGCCGGCGACCTGCAAGCGCAGCGCGATGCGACCGCTCGGCTCACTGTTCGCCCGGCGCTGCGCTTCGCGTTGCAGCTCCGGATCGCCGGTCAGCCACACCGCGTGCCCGGCATGCACGCGCGCAAGCTCCGGCCCCGGCTCTCCGAAGCTGAGCTCGAGCTGCGCGGGCGCCCCTGGCTCGTCGATGAAGCGCAGGCCGAAGATCGGTCCGCCGGGGGCATCGTCGGCCTCGGGGTCGCCCACCTCGAACATCACACCCATGCCGGCACGCGGGATGTCTCGGCTCTGCCAGGCCGGATCGAGCTCGAGCCGCACCCGGTGTCCGCGCACCTGCGTGACCTGACCGAGGCACAAGCCCCGATGCTTCGGGCTCTTGCCCACCACCAGCGCCTGATGGTCGTCGCCGCGCAGAAAGCCCGGCGAGGCTCCGCGCGAGAACGTCAGCTGTGTGCGCTGCACGTCCTTCTGCAGCTGTGCCGCGTCGGCGTCGGTCGGCCCACGCAGCAGGGCGTCGCGCCAGTTGCGCAGCGCGTCCACTGCGCTCGCCACGTAGGCCGCGTTCTTGTAACGGCCCTCGATCTTGAGGCCATGCACGCCTGCCGCCATCAGCTCGGGCAGCGCGTCGTGCGCTGCGAGATCCTGCGGGCTGAGCAGGTAGCGCTGGTCGCCGAGCTCGCGGCGCTCACCGTCCACGATCAGCTCGTACGGCATGCGGCAGGCCTGTGAGCACAGCCCTCGATTGGCGGAGCGGTTGGACAGCGCCTCGCTCGTCAGGCACTGACCGCTCCAGGACATGCACAGCGCGCCATGCACGAACACCTCGCTCTGCAGCGGGGACTGCTCCGTGAAGCGCGCGACTTCCTGTGCGCTCAGCTCGCGCGGCAGCACGACGCGGCTACAACCGAGCGTTGCTGCAAAGCGGGCGCCTTCGGCGCTTGAGATCGTCATCTGCGTGCTCGCATGCAGGCGCAGCTCGGGGCAAAGCCTGCGGGCCAAGAACGCGACTGCTGGATCTTGGACGATCAGTGCATCCACCCCCGCGCGGGCCACCTCGCGCAGCAGGTGCTCCACGCTGTCTAGCTCGCTCTCGAACACCAGGGTGTTGAGCGTGAGGTAGACCTTGACCCCGGCGCGGTGGGCGCGCGCCACGGTTTGGGGCAGGCTTTCGAGGGCGAAGTCCGTCGAGCGTGCGCGGGCATTCCAGCCTTCGGAGAGGCCCAAGTACACCACGTCGGCACCGCTGGCGAGCGCGGCCGCGAAGGCTTCGAGCGTTCCCGCGGGCGCGAGGATCTCCGGCGTAGGGCTTGTTCCGGGCATGGAAAGGGCGGACACGCTGGGCAAGGGTAGCCGTCTATCGCCCCTGCGCGCGGGCCGCAAGCCGTCGAGGCCCTGTCGGGGCGGGCGTTCATGTCTTCGCAGGCCGCCCAACCGGCTGCGCAACGCCGCACGCAGGCTGAGGCGTTTTTGACGCCGATCACCTGCGCCGGGGCGCCGACCCGCCTACCATGGGCTTCGTGGCCTCCAAGAAGTCGCGAGAGACGCGCTTGCTCTGTCTAGCCGGGCTCGTGCTGGCCTGCTTGGCCTGCGCGGGCTGCGGCGGCGCGACTCACTCCGAGGCGAAGCAGGCCGCGTCGCTGCACTTTCCGCAAGACGAGCTCGCGCACGATGTGCCGCTCGAGTGGTGGTACTACACGGGGCATCTGCAGGCGCAGAGCGGTGATGCCTGGGGCTTTCAGTTCACCGTCTTCAAGCGGCGCACCGGCGCCGATCTCTACCTCGGCAACTTCGCGATCACCGATCACCAGCAGAAGAGTTTCTTCTTCACGGAGAAGGTCTGGTTCGATGCCGCCGCGACCGACCGCTACGCGCTCGACCTCGCGGGTTGGCACGCGTCGGGCGCGGATGGCCACGACATGCTGTCGGTCGACGCCGGCAAGAACGGCCTTTCGTTGCAGCTGACGTCGCTGAAACCCATCGCGATGCACGGCGACAACGGCACGATCGGCAGCGGCGCCGACGAGACCCACTATTACTCGCGCACGCGCCTCGATGCGACAGGCACGCTCAGGCGCGACGGCAAGACCCAGGAGGTGACGGGCCAGGCCTGGATGGACCACCAGTGGTTCGACAACGCCATCGAGCTCTCCCACCTGAAGTGGGATTGGTTTTCCATCCAGCTCGATGGCTCGGCGGAGATCATGCTCGGCATCTTGCGCGTGCAGGGCGAGGAGGCTGCGGAGGGCAGCTGGGTGAGCCCGTCGGGCAAGGTCACGGCGTTGGCAGGCGACCAGTTCGCGGTTCACGCGCTCGGGCAGTGGACGAACCCAAAGTCCGGCCACACCTACCCCAGTGGCTGGACCGTCGATCTCCCTGGGCAGGATGTGCAGCTGACCGTGCAGCCCGTGATGCTCGACCAGGAGCTCTACGGGCAACAGTACACCCCGCTCGACTACTGGGAAGGCGAGGTCGAGGTCAGCGGCACGCGCGCTGGCAAGCCAGTGCAAGGTCACGGCTACGTGGAGCTGACCGGGTACGCAGACTGAGAGTACGTCGACTCGCGGCACGCACCCGGCGTCAGTCGATGCGCGCGAGCAGGCGCTCCGCCGAGCTCACGTAGTGGCCGCCGAACAGGTTCACGTGCACCAGCAGCGGGTAGAGCTGGTAGAGCGCCGTGCGTTCTTCGTGCCCCGCGGCCAGCGGAAACACTTCGTTGTAGGCCTCGAACACGCGCGGCTCGAAGCCCCCGAAGAGCTGCATCATGGCCAGGTCCACTTCGCGATGGCCCGCGTACACAGCCGGGTCGATCAAGCACGGCTCGCCGGCCTCGTCGACGATCAGGTTGCCGCCCCACAGGTCGCCATGCAGGCGCGCCGGTGGCTCGGCGTGGCCCGTGAGCGTATCGATGCGCGCGCACACCCGCTCGACGCCGCGGCGCAGCGCGGCGCTGGCGTGGCCGCGTTCCACGGCCAGGCGTAGCTGCGGTAAGAGGCGTTGCGTCGCGTAGAAGCGCGGCCAGCGGCTGTCACGCGTATTGGCCTGCGGCAACAGGGCGATGTAGTTGTCGTGGTCGAGACCGAAGCTCGCTGCGCCGCTTCGGTGCAGCGCCGCGAGCCCGTGGCCGAGCACCTCATCGAAGTCCGCGCGCCGTGGCCCAGGCTCGATCAGCTCCAGCACCAGGCAGGCCGGCCCGTGCTGGTCGGCTTCGCTGTGCGCGATCACCCGCGGCAGCCGCAGCGCCCCGGCCTGCGCGAGCCAGCCGAGACCCTGCGCCTCGCAGCCGTACATACCGGGCGGCGGAGCTTCGTGGGTCTTCACGAACAGCCGGCCGGCCTGCGCCAGCTCCACGTGAAAGCTCTGGTTGATGTCGCCGCCGTGGACGGCGCGGAGGCGCAGCACGCGATCGCGAAGTAGGGCTTCGAGCTTCGCGCGCAGCGCTGCGCTCACCGCGGCAGCCCATGCCTGGTCACCACGTGAGTGAGTAGGCCCGTGCAGCCCGCAAGGCAGATATCGAAGACCTCGTCGAAGTTGTCCCCGTAGTACGGGTCGGGAACGTCGAGCCCACTGGCGAGCGCATCGAATGAACGCAAGAGCGAGAGCTTGTCGCGATGGCGCTCGTGGGCCGCGAGCCGGCTCAGATCCGCGAAGTTCTTGCGGTCCATGGCGACCACGTAGTCGAAGGCGTCGAAGTCGCTGGCCGCGAAGTGGCGTGCCCGACTCGTCAGCTGCACACCACGACGCAGCGCGGCCTGGCCGCTGCGCGCGTCGGCGGGCTGGCCGCTGTGGTAGGCGGCGGTGCCTGCGCTGTCGATGAAGAAGCGCTGCGCGAGGCCTGCCTCCTCGACCAGCTGCTTCATCACGCCCTCGGCGGTCGGCGAGCGGCAGATGTTGCCCAGACACACGAAGCACACGCTGATCCTGTCGTTGCTCGCTGTCATCGCGTCTCCGTCACTTCTCCGTGATCCAGACCTTGCTGCCCTTCCAGCCGCTGCCATCGGTGGTCACGCCATGCCAGCCGTCGGGTAGCTCGGGAAGAGTGTGATCGAAGAGCCAGTGCGCGTCGAGCGGGGCGAGATTCACGCAGCCGTGCGAGTGCCGCAGCCCGAAGCCGCCGTGCCAGAAGGCGCCGTGCAGCGCCACCGAGCCCGAGAAATACTGCGTCCAGGGCACATCCTCGATGCTGTAGCGCAGGTCTTCACTGACGTCAGGGCCGATGTCACTCATCGTGGCCGAGACGTACTTGGTGCGGATCTCGAAGAGCCCGGCGGGCGTGTCGTGACCCGGCAGACCGCTCGACACCAGCGTGGCGTACACGGGCGTGTCCCCCTGGTACGCCACCAGCGTCTGCTGATCGAGGTTCACGTGCACCCAGCGCTGGTCCTTGCCGATCTCCTTGGGCCTGGCGATCGGCTCGGCGACCGCGACGTACCAGGCTTTCAAGTAGTGACCGTCGTCGAGCTTGTGGAACAACTGGTCGCCCACGTGCTCGCGCTTCAGCCAGGGCAAGAGCGCAAGCCGCTCGATGTTCTTGGTGCCTTCGTCGGTGAGAAAGCGCATGCCGCCGTCTTCGCGCTGGCGCGGGATGAAGCTCTGCGCCGCGCGCACGGCCCACGCCAGCGGCAGCTTGTGCGTGTCGTCGAGCACCACGCCGTGGAAGGGGTTTTCCTGGCGCTGGTCGAGCTGCACCTGCTTTACGTACGAGCCGCGCACCGTGCGCACGAACTTCCGCTGCGCGCGCACCTCCACGCCCGAACCTGCCACAAAGAAGCCGCGCTCCAGAAAACGCCGCACGTACTCGGGCTTCTTCGGCTCACCCGCGAGCTCACCGGCGAGAAAGCGCTGCGCCTTCTTCTCGTCCTTGGCCTTCAGCTCGAGGTAGCGCGCCACGAACGCTTCGGCCGCGCGCTGCTCGTCGCGCGACGGCAGCCGGTGGTACTCGGGCGTCTTCTCGTCTTTCACGAAGTAGTACGAGTACGGCAGCCCCGCATCGCGCGGCGGCGGCGCCACCGCGGTGGACGACTCGGGCGGCTTGTCCGCGACCTCGATGCCTTCACCCGCACACGCATAGCCGCCACCGTCGATGCGGTAAAACCCGCTGGCACAGGTCGGCGTCTTCTTCAGCTCGGTCGCCAGGCGAATGCGCGAGCCGATGCGCAGCCAGCCGATCGTCACCGAATCGGCGTCCGGCTCCTTGTGCACCTTGAGCTGAAGCCCGGTCACGAGCCCATGCAGCGGAAAGTCGGCGTCGAGCTGCTTCTGCTTCTCGACGGCCTGACGTTCTTCCTGCGTAGGCGAGAGCAGCGCTGTCGCCGTCGCGCTGGCCTTGGGCTTGGGCGCAGGGGCAGGGTTGCACGCGCTCAAGGCGGCGATGGCGACCACGAAGGGCAAGAGGCTGCGGGGAGCGGAGAACATCGTCCGGGCGCGGATGCTAGCCAAGCGCGCGCCGGCTGCAAGTCGCTTCATGCTGGGGCCCCCCGGCAGGGCTGTGCGTCGGGGCTGCCGGTGCGCGTTGGGGCGCACGGCGCAGCGCGCCCGCCTCGACACTTGGCCCGGCGCCGGTTGTGCTCACTGCACGACCCGAGAGGAACCTGGTCGTCTGCCACGGCGTGCGCAAGCAGTGCACGGCATCGTCAGGCCAGCGCCCGCAGGCAGACAGGGCACGCACATGCAACCTGCTTTCCACATCGACAGGCTCGAGTGTCCACGTTGCGGCAGCCGCCTGCGCCTGCTAGCCCTCGTCCAGAGTTCCCGCGGCGCTCCGCCAAAGCGCTACTACTTGATGATTCCGTGACCTGCAACGCTTCGATAGACCAAGCACAGCGTGCAAGCCGCGCCTCAGCCGCTGGCGTCACGCGCGTCGCGGTGCGCTCGGTAATACGTGGCTGCTTCGCGCTCGCGTCGCTGCTCTGCACGGCGTCCGCGTTCTCGCAGGCGTCCGCACAGACGTCGGGTCCAGCTGCGTCGGCTCCAGTCGAGGCCGACCTGTCTCCAGGGGGCTCGGGCACTACAACTGTACGCGTGACGTCCAACCTAGCACCCGCAGCGGACGGTGCAGCGGCGCCCGTGGCTTTCCGATCGCGCTGGTACGGCTGGCAAACGCTGACCGCAGATGCCGCTGCGGCTTCACTGTTCGCTCTGATCGTCGGACTCGACGTGGCCGGAAAGAGCGCGCAAGGACTGGTCGCCGACGTGGGGCTCGGTGTCTACTTGCTTGGAGCTCCTGCGATCCACGTCGCGCACCGTCGCGTGGGAGCGGGGCTCGCAAGCCTTGGCATCCGGTTGGTGGCACCTGCCATCGGCGCCATCGTGGGGAGCTCGTTCAACTCCCGCTACAGCGAGACCGGCGATCAGCTGGTGCTCGGGCTGTTCGCGGGCATCGTCGTGGCGTCGGCTCTGGACGCGACGCTCCTTGCCCGCGAGTCGGTTGCGGCGCCGGCTCCGCGCACGGAGGGCGCCAAGCCCAGCTTGTCACCGTCGCTCGCATACGACGGCCATGCGATACGTGTATCTCTGCGAGGGGTGTTCTAGCTCGCCTGCGGCCGACGCACAGAGCGCGCGTCGGCTTTGTTCGTGACGCCTCCCGTCAACGCGATGAGGAGCGCCATGCATACGGCCTGCGCGCAGCCGCCACTCTGCAGCGCCATGATCCGTTCCCGCGTCAACGCCCGCCATCGACAGGATCGAGGCTCTGCCGCATCCGCGCGATGAGGTCGGTGGCCACGGAGGCTTCGAGCGCTCCGTATCGGCCAAGCCACGACAGCGCGGCCGAGAGGTCCGCGAAGAAGTGCATGTTCACGGGCACGCGCGCCAGGAACAGACTCGTGTTCATGACCGCTGCCACCAGCGTCATCAGCGCGGAGCCCTCGACCGTGCTGGCGGCCGCGGTGACCTTCGGGCCGAGCTTGCGCACGCTCCAGGTCATCATCGCTCGGCCCTCGCGCGAGGGCGCCGTGGACGTGCGTTCGACGATGCTCAAGTAGCGAACGCCGCCCGGTCCGACGTGGGCTCGGGCGACCAATTCTCCGATCGCTGCCTGCAGTCCGTCGTCGGTCGCCGGTCCACGCCACACCGCGAGCACGAGATCGTCGAGCGCGGCGATGCACGTCTGTCTGTCGGGCAGCACGCGCAGGACGCCCGGTGGCAGCGGGTCGGGGGGGTGTTCGAAGCGTTTTGCCATGGCGTCGTACCAGGGCTCTTGCTCGGGCCGCGGCGAGCGCGCTGCGAACGCGCGCGTGAGCGCGGCCCGTCCGCGTTCGAGGCGCTGGCGAATCGTGGCGCGCGCGTTCCCAGTGAGGTCGGCAAGCGACGAGATCGACAAGCCCCCGATGTCGTGCAGCGCGAGCAAGTCGCGATGTTCGTCGTCGACGTGCGAGAACGACGCATGCAGGCGCTCCGGGCTGATCCCCGGCGGCGGGCCCTCGTCGCAGTTCACATCGAGCCGCTCGCCGGCGGCCCGCTTCGCACGGCGCCGGTAGTTGGCCGCGACCCGCCAAGCGATGGCATGCAGCCAAGTCTCGAGGCTCGAGCGCTCCTCGAAGCCGGGCAGCAGTCGATGCACGATCACGAACGTCTCTTGCACGGCGTCGTCGAGGTCGCTGGTGCTCACCCCGCGGGCCGACAGCACCCGTCGCACGAGCAGGTGATGCTGCGCGTAGCAAGCGTCGAAGTCCCTGGGCGGCGGCTGAACCACGCCCCCCCTGGCTACCACAGTAGTTAGTGTCGGCAGACGCCGGAAGTGGCAACACTTTCTGCGGGACCAGGGGTCGATGTGGCGAAACGCCGAATTCGATGCCCTGCTCGCGCCGTCGTTTTGGGCGGGACGGGGCTTCGAGGTCGGCTCAAGGGCCTCGGAGTCCGGCGGGAACTACGTGCAGTGCCGCCCGTCCCCGGCGCTGCGCCGACCCTGCCGGCGACCTTCGGACGGCCTTCAACGTGGCGGCGGTCGGGGAAAACTCCCGGCGCGCAAGGTCCTGCGCACGGCTGTGCGGCGTCAAAGACGGCGCGCACGCGGTGCGGACTTCTCTTTCGAGGGGAGCTCGGCGCCCAACGGTTCGCTTCACCCGCGGCGCCCCGGGGTGGCTATGCTGGCGGGATGCCGCTCCACGCGCTCCAGGTACTTGCCGGTCAGGCGCGTGCGGCCGTGCACTTGGCCGACAATCTCGAACTGCTCGCGCGTTTGCCGGACCAAAGCGTGGACCTCATCTACGTGGACCCGCCCTTCAACACGGGCAAGCTGCAGAAGCGCGAGCAGCTGCGCACCACGCAGGCCGACGACGGTGATCGCGTGGGTTTCGGCGGCAAGACCTACAAGACCGAGCACCTGGGCAGCCTGCAATACGACGATCGCTTCGACGACTACCTGGCCTTTCTGCGACCACGCCTGACGCACGCGCTGCGCGTTCTCAAGCCCAGCGGCAGCCTCTACCTGCACATCGACTACCGCGAAGTGCACTACGTGAAGATCTTGCTCGACCAGATCTTCGGCCGCGAGCGCTTCATGAACGAGATCATCTGGGCCTACGACTACGGCGGCCGGCCACGCGACCGCTGGCCTGCCAAGCACGACAACATCTTGTTCTACGCGAAGCAGCCCGGAGCGCACGTCTGGAACCGCGACGCCATCGATCGCATCCCCTACATGGCGCCGGGTCTGGTCGGTGCCGAGAAGGCCGCGCGCGGCAAGCTTCCGACCGACACCTGGTGGCACACCATCGTGAGCCCGACCGGCAAGGAGAAGCTCGGCTATCCCACGCAAAAGCCCCTCGGTATCCTGCGTCGCATCGTGGTCGCGTCGTCACCACCGGACGGCGTCGTGCTCGACTTCTTCGCCGGCAGCGGCACCACGGGCGCAGCCGCGTTGGCCGAAGGCCGTCGCGCGATCTTGGTCGACAATCACTTGCCCGCCTACCAGATCATGCAGAAGCGCTTCGCCGCCGACAGCGGCGTGGTGTTTCAGGCTGCGCTTGGCGGCAGCTGAACGAGGCACGCAACGGTGCTTCGCGCGCAAGTCGGATGCTGCGCCCCCGGCTCAGACGTCGAGCGGTCTGGTCTCGACGCGCCACTCGCCGTCTTCCTGAGCGACGTAGATCATCGAGTACTCCGGCACCTCGATCCAGGTCGAGGGATCCCGCGTGAGCGGCTCGGACGCGATGATGACCGAGTCCTGGTCGTCGAGTCCCCCGCGCATCTTCCACTCACCGTCGTGCAAGCCGTAGTCGCGGCCGAACGTGTACCAGAGGCTGAGATAGCTGAGGTTCGCCTGGTTCACGTTTTCCGGGTAGCAGCCGAAGTCGAAGGTGAAGCGAGTCGCGACGAGGTCGTTGCCGTCGCACAGGAAGAGGTTCACCGAAGACGAGACGTGGATGCCGCGCTTGTCGCGCACGCTGCGCACGATGCTCAGCATCTTCAGCGCGATCCCGCACGAGGAGCTGGTCGAGGTGGCGAGCCTGCTCTCCGATTGCTGGGCAGCGCCCGACGAGCGCATCGTCGAACAAGGCGAGCTCGGCGACTGCCTGTACGTGATCGCGTCCGGCAGCGTGCGCGTGCACGACGGCGCTCGCACGCTCGCGCAGCTCGGGCGCAAGCAGTTCTTCGGTGAGCTCTCGCTGCTCGACGCGGAGCCGCGCTCGGCAAGTGTCTCGGCGACGGAGGAAACCCACCTGTTCCGACTCGGCCAGAGCGATTTCTACGCGCTCGTCGCCGATCACCCGCAGATGGTGCACGCCATCAACCGGGGCCTGTGCCGGATGGTGCGCGGCGTGCTCAAGCTCCCGACCGCCTGGCCGAGGCTCAGTGCGCGTGCGTTCAAGTAGGCGATGGCGAGCGCGCCCGTGAGCCCGTGTCGCTGCGCGTCGACGGCGACCAGGCGCCCGGCTGCATCGAAGAGCAGAAACAGATCGTGGTGGTTGGCGCGAACGTTGCAGACAACGAGCCAGGCGTACCCCGTCGGTCGCCAAACCATCGACAACCGGTGATGGGAGGAAGCGTCATGAGACAACGAGCCTGGAGCTGCGGCATGGTGTTGGTTGCAATGCTCGGTGCGGGCTGCGGCCTTGGGGGAAACGCCAAGCAGCAGGGTTCCGTGGTCGTGCCTTTCGAGCTCGGTAACCACAAGGATTGTGCGTCGCTGAACGTCGTCACGGTTCGTGCTGAGCTCGATGATGGCGGCGTCGCGAAGGAAACCAACTGCGAGGCCAGCAAGCTCCGATTCGACGGAATTGCGCCGGGTGCTCACGATCTCGTCGTCTATGGCCTCGACAAGGACGACGTCAGGATCATGGATAGTCTTGCGGCAGGACCGCTTTCGGTCACGGTCGAGGACGGCAAGACTCAAGTCGTCGATCCGCCGGTCCAGCTCACCCTTGCGCCGGCCCTGCTGGTTCTGCGCTGGGACTTTGGCTTCGCAAGCTGCGGGAGCGCATCGATCGACAGCTTTCGCGTGACCGCTTGGCGCAGCGACGGCAGTCAGCAACTGCTCCAGGCCAACGTCAAGTGCAACACCGCGGGCCAAGGTGAAGGGCAATATCGAGACGTACCCGACCCTCGGCGCGACTTGAGCGGCGATGAGCTGGGCGAGGTCGAGATTCAGCCGGTCTCCGGCACGCCGGCTGAGGTAGGAGGTCCGGCGAAGTTCACGTTCGCTCCGCCCGGCCCCGGCCGCGAGATCAAGTTGTCGCTCACCTGCACGGACAAGGGCTGTGCGGGATCGGGCAAACCAGACTGACCACCAGGGGCGAAGTTGCGACGTCTGGTTCTGCGCGGCAGCGCATCGCCGCGTGGCAAGAGCGTCTCACGCGGCATTCTTGTCCCAAGTCGGCGCGACCTGAATGGGCAGCTTCGAGGTGGCTGGCGGCGTTCGCCGATATGGCCCGGAGCTTGCACACGGGGCTGACGCAACCAAGCAGCAGCACCACATGATCACTCGGTTAACCCAGGAGACGGTTCAATGACTCGCATCCCGACCATTCTCATCATCGCGGCGCTTTGCGGCGCAGGCTTCGTCGTGAGCGCCTGCAATCGCACGCCGCAGCAAGCGCACACCGACGCGATAGAGACGCAACGCGAGGCTGCACACAACATCCAGGAGAACAATCAGCAGGCGCAGAAGACCACCGACGATGCGCAGCGCGAAGCGGCGAAGACTGCCGCCGAAGGCGCTCGGAACACGAACGAGGCCACCACCGAAGCGAACAAGAAGATCGTTGGCGCTCAGCAAGAGGCGCGTGAGGACAACGCACAAGAGCAGGCGAAAGCCAACGAGAAGATCCGTGAAGCGAATGTCGAGATGCTCGCCGACAAGTCGGAGCTTCGTGTGTCCGGTCAGAAGAAGCTCGACGAGCTGAGCAACCGGCTCGACGAGGCGCGTGTCAAAGCGCAAAAGGCGGCCGCCACGGTGCCGGCTACCTTCGAGGCCGGCCTCAAGGAAGTGCAGACCAAGCGCGACCAGCTCGCGCGCGAGCTGGCGACCATCGAAAGCCAAGGCGCACAGAAAGCCAAGGCTTTCAAGGCGCAGCTGGACACCGAAGTGGAGCGACTCGAGGCGCGCATCAAGAAGCTCGAGCTGTCGCTGAAGTAACTGCCGGCGTCAGGTGCCAAAGGGTGCCGTGCTGGGGCCCGGAGCAGCTGTCCCGGCAACCCCGAACGGCGCCGTACCGGGGCCTGGAGCAGCTGTCCCAGCGACCCCGAACGGCGCCGTGCCGGGGCCTGGAGCAGCTGTCCCGGCAACCCCGAATGGCGCCGTGCTCGCGTTCAGACCGCCCATGCCCGCCACCCCAGATGGCGCGCCTGCACCCGCGACACTGGTTTGAACGCCACCCGCATTGCCCACGCTGCCTGCTTGCGTACGCACGACGCGAACCATTACGTTGACGCCTGCCATCCCTACCGCGGCATCGCTGGCAGTCGGCGCATCGACCGAAATCGAACCGGTGCTGGTTTCGACAGCGGTGTTCGTGCAAGCGCCGAGCCACCACACCACCAACGACAGCGCTGCAATTCGTATGTTCGTCATGGTTCCCCCAACCACGCTCGACCCGTGCACATCACTATGTGGCTGCACACAGCATCCGCAAGTGTGCGTCGCTCACAGTCCAGCCCCGCGCTGGCACAATCACCCAGGCGCCCGAACGCCGACGCCAACTGCATTCACGAGGCTCGTGGCCTACGCGGCCCATGACCGCGCGGAGCTACGACTCGACGACTTGATCATCATCATCGCCTCGCATGCTCGACGCGGTCGTGCGGTTGTGGCGCGCCGTGAGCCGCGCTAGTTCTAAACGCTCAGACTGAAAAGGGCAGCTTCCCCGGCGCTCGCGGGCGCACGACAGGCGAACGAGGCCACCCAAGCTCGCGGTTTCGGTGACTGTCTGGACTCACTACGATCGTATTACCCCCTTCCGGCCGACCATGCTCCTGCGTCTACTCGACGACTCTCTCCTCATGGGCCTGGTCGCGGGCCTTGCGCTTGGCGGCTGCGCGCTCTTGTACGCGTGGCTGAAGCGGGTGGAACGCGGCGCGCGGCTGCGCGAAGAGCAACTGCGTTTCGTCCAGCTCACGGTCGACCAATCGGGGGATCTGATCTTCTGGGTCGACCAGGCGGGCCGAGCCGTGTACGCGAATGCCGCCGCCTGCCAGCGCCTGGGATACTCGCGCGAAGAGCTGCTGCGCCTGTCGGTTGCGGACATCAACCCGCTGTTCCCGACCGAGGCCTGGAAACCCCATTGGGATCGGCTTCGAGAACAGAAGGTCCTGCGTTTCGAAACCGTCCACCGGACCCGCGAAGGAGAAACGTACCCGGTGGAGGTCACGGCCGCCTACATGGCCCACGGAAACACGGAGGTCATCTGCTCGTTCGTTCGTGACGTCAGCGAGCGCAAGCGCGCCGAGCGAGCGCTTTCGGAGAGCCAGGAAAGGCTGCACGCCATCATCGAGTCCGAGCCTGAGTGCGTGAAGCTACTGGATGCGCAGGGGCGGCTCTTGGAGATGAACCCGGCGGGCTTGCGCATGATCGAGGCGGATAGCTTCGAGCAAGTGCGCGGGCAGTGCATCTATCCAGTGATCGTCGAGCGGGACCGGGAAGCATTCGCTGCCGTGACCGATCAGGTCTTTCAGGGATACGCGGGGTGCCTTCAATTTGAAATCGAAGGACTCAAAGGTGGCCGCAGGTGGCTCGAGACGAGCGCGGTGCCGCTCTACGATCGCGAAGACAAGACGAAGATCAGCGCCCTGTTGGCCGTCACTCGGGACGTCACCGAACGCAAGCGGGCAGTGGATTCATTGCGCGAGGCGAAGCTGGCGGCCGAGGCAACCAATCGCACCAAAGACCTGTTTCTCGCCACGCTCTCGCACGAGCTGCGCACCCCACTCTCGGCCATCCTGAGCTGGGCGCAGCTGCTCAAGAGCGAGCGGGTCGAAGCATCGAAGGCACGCATGGGCCTTCAGGCGATCGAAGACAGCGCTCGTGCCCAGAACCAGCTGATCGGTGACCTGCTGGATATCTCGAGAATCAGCGCCGGCAAGATCGCGCTCGAAATCCAGGATACGGAGCTGAGCGAAGTCGTCCGCAAGGCGATCGAGACGGTTCGTGCCGCGGCCGAGAAGAAATCGCTTCGAATCATCGAGCAGCTGGGCTCCACGCCGATCTTCGTGGCGGCCGATGCCGGCCGGCTCGAGCAGATCGTCTGGAATCTGCTCTCGAACTCGATCAAGTTCACGTCGCCGGGAGGCAGCATCGAGGTGACGGCGGGCCTGTGCGACGGTCCGTCCGTGCGCAACGCGCAGCTGCGTGTGGAGGACACGGGGAAAGGGATTCCGGCCGCGTTTCTGCCTCACATCTTCGAGCAGTTCACCCAGGCCGATTCTTCCAGCGTTCGAGTGCATGGAGGCTTGGGGCTCGGGCTGGCGCTGGTTCATAGCCTCGTGCGACTGCAGGGCGGCACGGTCGAGGCGCAGAGCGAGGGCGACGGGAAAGGCGCAACGTTCACGGTCACGCTGCCGCTCGGTTCGGCCTCGCGCTTCGCGGGCGCTGCCTACGAAGCGCGTCCATCGCCTCCGCCGGCCGCATACAGCGCCGCAGAGACGCCTTCGCAGCGGCGCAAGCTCTCCGGGGTTCGCGTTCTTTTCGTCGAAGACGAAGAGGCCTTGCTGGACGCGTTCAAGGCACGCCTCACTTCTCTTGGTGCGGAGGTCAGCTTGGCTTCGTCGGTGCCCGAGGCGCTCGCCGAGCTCGCACGAGCTACACCGGATGTGATCGTGAGCGACATCGCCATGCCGGGCGAGGATGGTTACAGCTTGATCCGCAAGGTACGAGCGCGCGGACATGACAAGGGCGGTGATACTCCGGCCGTGGCGCTGACCGCGTATGCCGATGCGCAGAGTCGGCAGCTGGCTTTGTTGGCGGGTTTCCAAGCGCATCTGGCCAAACCCGTCGACTCGGACGACCTGGTGCGAACCATTCTCAGCAGCATCGGCAAGGGCTGAGCTGTGTTCTCCGGGACGGGTGTTCGCTAGCCGAGCGCAGCAGCAGCTCGTTGCGGCACCGTCGACGGCTGCCACGCCCCTCGGCACGCTACCGGCGCTCCGGCGCATGGGCTATTTTCGGTCAACTTGACTGGGATCCCGGGTTTGTGTGGACTGTGCACGACCGAGCCATGAGCGACGAGCAACCGAAGAACAAGCTGCACGGTATCTCGCTCGAGCAGATCGTCACGCAGTTGGTTGCGCAGTACGGCTGGCTCGAGCTTGGTGCACAGGTCGACATTCGCTGCTTCCAATCGGATCCGAGCGTGGCGTCGAGCCTGAAGTTCCTGCGGCGCACACCGTGGGCCCGCGCCAAAGTGGAGAGCCTCTATCTCTTCATGTTGCGGCAGCAGGCGCGAGCGGCTCGAGGCGCGGGCTGAGGCGCGGGCCCATCGGCGATCACGCCCATCCGAAACCCTTGCTCGGCGTCTTCGCGACGAGCTTGGTCGCCTTTGTTCGAAGCGAGCTGCTTAAACCGCGCCACCACCTCAGCTGCCGCTGTGTTGCCCCATGCGCAGCGGTCCGCCGCGTGCCGTGCTCCACAACACGCAGTTGCTCGCGGACCCCGGCACTTTGAAGATGTCCATGCCGTGGTCGAATCGTTCTTGCCATCGTTGTCCAGGTCGATGACGACCGGTGATGCGAACTAGCTCGTTTCGAAGCCGAAGTTCTTCCAGAAGACGGGCGCCTTCACCGCGCCGCCGCTCTTGCCTTTTTGACAGCTGGTGGTGGGCGTTGCGCCCGCGCCGCCCGCGCCACCACCTGCGGTGCCAGCCTGCCCCGCGCTGCCACCAGCTCCGCTGCTGCCCGTGCCCGTGCTGCCCGTGCCTGCGTGTCCGGTCCCGCCATTGCCGGTCAGCGGTTGGTGCGTTCGAGCATGGCTGGGACCGCCCTGCCGTCCGGGTAGCCTCCCCGCTGCGGCGCGCATGAGCTATCGTGCGTCGACTCGAGCGGGACTGCAGCATGCTCCAAGATCATCTGAGCCGTCGTTGCGAGGCGTTCACGATCCAGTGGCACCTGACGCACGCCTGCGACTTGCATTGCAAGCACTGCTACGACCGGAGCAAGCAGTCCATCCTGCGCTTGCCGCAGGCGATCGAGGTGCTCGATCGGTACGAGGCGTTCTGCAAGGCGCATAGGGTCGGCACGGGCATCACGTTGTCCGGTGGCAACCCGCTCTTCTACCCGTGGTTCTTCGAGCTCTACGAGGCGATCGCGGCGCGCGGCATCAGCATCGCGATCCTCGGCAATCCCGTCACGCGTGAGCAGCTGGAACGGATCGTGGCCATCCAGAAGCCGCGCTACTTCCAGGTCAGCCTCGAGGGCTTGCCTGCGCACAACGACGCGATTCGCGGCGCAGGGTTCTTCGAGCGCGTGATGGAGTTCCTGGATCTGCTGCGCGAAGTCGGGGTCGAGGCGCCGGTGATGACCACGCTGACGGATGCCAACCTCGATCAGATCATCCCGCTCGGCGAGCTCTTGCGCGAGCGGACCGACTGCATGAGCTGGAACCGCCTGTCGCAGAGCGGCGAGGGTGCGCAGCTCGGCCTGCCCGACAAGGAGCGCTATGGGTACTTCCTGGTGCGCTACATGGTCGCGCGCCGCAAAAACCCCACGCTGTGTTTCAAGGACAACCTCTTCAACATCCTCAACCAGGGCCTCGGGCGCAAGCTGTTCAGCGGCTGCACGGGCTTCGGTTGCGGTGCCGCGTTCAACTTCTTCGCGCTCTTGCCCAACGGCGAGGCACACGCCTGCCGCAAGTTCCCGTCGCTGATCGGTCACGTGCTCGAGCAGAGCTTCGCGCAGATCTACGACGGCGAGGCCGCCGCGCGCTACCGGCGCGGCTCGGTCGCTTGCGACGGCTGCGTCATCCGCAAGCAGTGCGGCGGCTGCATGGCGGTCAGCGCCGGTGCAGGGCTCGATCCCTTCGTGGAGCGTGACCCCCACTGCTTCATGTACGACTGAAGAGCTGTCCAGAAATGGCTCATAGCGGCTTACCACTACGGCTCTCAATCTCTCGTGGCTGGATTTCTGTACGCGATGGGCTTGGCCGCAAGGCGCGCGGCCGCCGGAATACTC
>DASVHQ010000207.1:0-12451 GCA_036382515.1 Polyangiales bacterium
GGTCGGCAGCGGCGCGCCCTTCATGATCACGTAGCCGGTCGCGGCGCAGAACAGCGTCGCCGCGAAGAAGCTGCCGACCAGCACGACACGCCAGCCGAGCTTGCGGATCGCACTCTCGCCGAAGCAGCCGAGCACGAGCACGCAGCCGAGAAGTGCGAGCCCGAGCGCGACCAGCGCGGGCTCGGCGGCGATCGGTCGCAAACCGAACCTGGCCATGAGCGAGCCGAGGCCCGCTGTGACGCGGCTGTCGAAGAGCCTGTTCCACAGGAAGCCGAGGCCACAGCCGGCAAGGCTTGCCACGAACACCGCCGTGGCTGCGCCAACACGCCTGCGCAGGCTGGGGATGCGCTTGAGCGCTTGCGACGCCAGCAGCAAGAGCCCAGCGAACACGCCGAGCACGCCCTTCACGTTCACCATGACGTCGTTGTCGATGGCGTCCCAGCCGAGCTTCTTGGGCGGGTAGATCAGCTTGGGCGGGAACACAGCCGGCAGCTTGCAGAAGGCCTGCACCTCGGACACCGAGTAGTAGTTGTCGCCGCCCCGGCCTTGCACGCGCAGGTAGCGCGCGATCACGGGCTTGGGCAGCACGACCGTGCGCGTGCGCAGGCCTTGCCCGATGTTCGTCCAGGGCGCGACCCAGACCGGCAGGTACGCGTTGCCGTCGGTCGAGCCTTCGAGCACGTATTCGTCGTTGTTGTCGCCTTGCAGCAAGAGGGCGCGCAGCTCGCGTGGCGCGCCGAGATCGAAGATCAGCGACGAGTGCACATCGCTGAGGATCGCCGCCTCCGGCGCCGACCAGAACGTGCCTTCCTGCGCGAGCTGTCCGTCGTGGACGCGCGCGTGCAGGCCGGTGATGCCCGTGGCCGTGTGCGTGGCCAAGAGCAGTAAGTTGTTGGCGCCGGTGCAGGGCACGACGCTCGGCGTTGCTGCGGACGGCGGCGGCGTTGCAGAGGCGGGCGCGGCGGGCGGGCTTGGCGCGGCGGGTGGGACCGGCACGGCGGGCGCGGGTGTCTGTGCCCATGCCGCCACAGGGGCGGCCACGGGGCAGAGCACGAGCAGCGCGGCCACGAGCCACTGGCCCAGGCGCGCACACGCTTGCGCGTGCGCCCACGATTGACGCTTCGAACTGTGGGGAGCGGCGACTGTCACGATCCTGCTGCGTGCATGGCGAGCTTCGGGGCGGCCCAAGCGCTCGGCGGGCGCATAGTACGCGGCCAGGCCCGGTCCGCACCACCGGGACGCAACCCTCATGCCACGGGGCGGCTGTTTTTTCACCCGGGGTAGGCCGGTCCGCGGGTGGCTTGCGCGGGGCTGAGGCGTGCCAGCCTGTGCCAGGGCCGCAACTTTGCGCGTCGTGTGCGTTTGACGCGTGTTGATCGTGCCAGAAATCGGCAACTGGCTATACTGCGCCCGCCATGGCGCCGGGCACGCACGATTCTCGGAGCGATGCCGGCCGCCGTCCGGCCGCGCACCGTTCCACACTGGACGCGTTCATCGCGGGCTTCTGGTGGCCGATTCGCATCGCCGTCGCGCTCTGGCTGAGCGACGTGGTGCTGCTGGTTCTGCAGCCGCCCGGGCATCCTTTCCAGACCGTCGTCGGCCTGCTCGCCGGCTTGTTCGTGGCCGTGATCGTGTCCGCGGTGGCGGGCTTGGGCCTGGGCGCCATCGTGTTCGTGAGCGCCGCGCGTGCGGTGCGGCGCGATCGGCCGGCGCTGTTCGCGCGCGCTCTCGGCTGGCTGACCGGCGGTAACGCAGACGAGCAGGTGCTGCGCAGTGGCCTGCTGATCGCGGCGCCTCCGCTGCTCGGCGTGTATGCGCTCGGCTCGTTCCTCGTGACCCAGCGCTTGATCGTCGGCATGGCGCGGCCGGAGTTCGTGGCGCTGGCGGTGCTCGCCGAACACCTCGTGCTGGGCGTGGTGGTCGTGATCTTGCTTGCGCCGGTGCACAGCCTCGCGACCTGGCTCGCGCTGGGCCTCGGCCGCATCCCCGCGGTCGGTCGCTTCTGCTTCGGTCGCGCGCTGCACTTCGCGCTGTGGCTGGGCTGGCTGTCGCTGGTCGCGCTCGCGCTCTTCGTGGCTCGTTACTACGACGCCCTCAGTTATCTGCCGTGGCGCGAGGTGGGCCAGTGCGCTGCGGCGCTGGTCGTGGCCGTGTCGTCCGCGCTGCTCATGTCGGTCTTGCCACGCCTCGCTCAGCGCTCGCTGCGCGTGCTGGGCGCCGTCGTGCTGCTCGTTTCGGCGGTGGCGGCGTTCTCGCTCGAGCCCGGCCAGATGTTCGTGCGCCACATCGCCGAGCAGGCGCTGTTCAGCGGTCGCATCGGCCACGACGCACTGATGGCCGTGCTCGACGTCGACCACGACGGCTACCTGCCCACGCTCGGTGGTGGCGACTGCGCGCCCTTCGATCCCAAGATCAACCCCGGTGCCATCGACATCCCGGGCAACCACATCGACGAAGACTGCGACGGCGCGGATCTGGATCTGCGCACGCTGCCGCGCATGGGGATCTTCGACTTGCCGGTGCGCGAAGACGTGCCCTCGCGTCCGCCGGTCATTCTGCTCACCATCGATGCGTTCGCTGCCACGCACATGCAGACCCTCGGCGAGAAGCGTCAGCTCACGCCCAACCTCGACAGCTTCGCCGCGCAGTCCGCGTTCTTCCGGCGCTGCTTCGCGCAGGGCCCGTCCACGCGGCTGTCGTTTCCTTCGATCTTCACCTCGCGCTGGGACAGCCAGATCAAGCAGCGGCTGGTCGGTGGTCACCCGTATCCGATCGAAGCCACCGAGGTGATGCTCGCGGAGGTGATGCGCAACGCCGGCTACGACACGGTGGCGGTGCTGCCGGATCCCTACTTCAGCCCCTCGCGCTGGACCGGAATCACGAGCGGCTTCGCGCGCGTGATCGAGACGCCCTTCACCACCCGGCCCACGCTCCCACACAACGGTGGACGTGTGACGGCTGCCGCGCTCGCCGAGCTCAAGCGCTCGCGCACGCAGCCGCTCTTCATGTGGGTGCACTACTACGACGCGCACTCGCCGCACACGCAGCCCGAAGGCATCCCCGTCTACGGCAAGACCAGGCGCGACCTCTACGACGCCGAGTTGGCGTTCGTCGACAAAGAGGTCGGCACGCTGCTCAAGGCGATCGATACGCAGCTCGGCGGCCAGGCGCTGATCATCATCACCGGCGATCACGGCATCGCCTTCGATGCGCCCCGGCACGAGAAGTTCAACTACGGCTACGACCTGTCCACCGCCGTGCTCCACGTGCCGCTGATCGTGCACGCGCCCTTCGTGAAGCCGCATCAACTCTCCGGCATCGTGTCCACCATGGACATCGCGCCGACGCTCGCGAACCTGCTGCGCGTGCGTGGCCCCTTGCCATTCGAAGGCGTGAGCCTCGTGCCCGAGATCCTCGACAACCGCCGTGCACGGCCGCCCGAGCTGATGCATCAGATGTTCCTGGAGGAGCGGCTGTGGAAGAACGAGGAGCCGCTCGAACGCGTTGCGCTGCGCACCGATCGTTTCAACCTCGTGCAGGATCGCAAGAGCGGCTTCTTCGAGCTCTACGAGTGGCAGCGCGACTACTTCGAGAAGAACGACCTCTCGATGGATCCCGCGTACGAGACCACGCTGCGTGACCTGCGCCACGAGCTGATGCGCTTCACGTACGTCACGCGGCGGCCCGAGCCGCCTGCGCCCCCGCCGGTCAAACCACCCGCCAAGCTCGCCAAGCCGCCTGCCGCAGCTGTCGCGCCGCGCGCTGCGCCGGCCGCGGTCCCTGCGCCACCCAAGCCAGCGCCGCCACGACCGGACGATGAGCCATGACCCAAGCCAGCTCGCGCACCTCCGCGCTGCGTGACGCACTGCGCAGCTGCACGCTCGCGGTGCACGCTCGCCTCTTGCCCACGCTGTGCGCGCTGCTGCTGACGGCGGCGGGCGGCGTGTTCCTTGGGCTCGGCATGCCGCTTTGGTGGCTCGGCGGGTCGCTGCTCGTGGGCAGCGCGCTCACGCTCTGGCACGCCTACCGGCAGCCGCTCGCGCGGGCGCACGCCTTCCTCGCGCGGCCGCGCAGCTGGCTCGGCATGCGGGTGCAGCCCTCGCTGCTCTTGCTCGACCTCCTCTACATCGGGCTCATCGTCTGGGTCGCCAGCGTGATGATGTACGACGTGCTCGATGGCGGCCGGCCCGTCAGCCACGACCACACCGTGCACTACGTCAAGGCCTGGCAGTTGCACACGCAGTTCTTGCCGCGCGGCCGCTTGCACGGCTGGAGTCACCGCTGGTTCGCCGGCTACCCCGTCGACTACCTGTATCCGATCGGCACCGACCTCTTCGTGAACGTGGTGCACTTCCTGAGCTTCGGAGCGCTGCGCTTCAGCTCGGCCTACGGCGTCGCGTTCTGGCTCTTCCACGTGCTCACGGGCTACTCGGGCTACCGCTTCGGGCGCGTGGTCGGTGGCCCGCACGTCGGCCTGATCACCGGCATCCTGATGATCACCGACATGTCCGCGTTCCGCTTCGGCGGCTGGGCCTACTCCATCGAGTACGGCGTGTGGCCGCAAGCGCTCTCGCTCACCTTCGCGCTCTTGGCGGTGGCGCGGCTGCCCGCGCTCTACGAAGAGCGCAAGCTGCGGCACCTGGGCATCTTCGGCCTGTGGATGGGCGCGGCGATCGTCACGCACCCGATCGAGCTCATCTACCTCGGCGTGATGCTGCTGGTGGCGCCGCTGGCTGGCATGTTCTGCGCTCAGGTGAAGACGGCTGCCGGAACCTTCCGACTGCTGGTCGCGTACCTGCTCGCCACGCTCATCTCGGCCGCCTGGCTCCTCCCGTTCCTCGACACCAAGAACCAGACCACGTCGATGGGCGTGTGGTGGGACTCGACCTACGAGATGGGCAAGGGCCTGCTCAACCTCACGGCGTTCCCCGGCACCATCGGCTACGTGCTGGTGCTGGGCAGCCTCGCCGCGGTCGTGATGCTGCGCTCGCGGCGCTTCGTGTGGATGTTCACGGCGCTGATGGCGCTGCTCATCCCGGCGATCTCGAGCAGCACCTTCATCGACGAGCTGCACCTCACTCGCATCTTCCGCTCGTTCTCGAACATCCAGTGGTTGCGCATGTCGACCATGGCCAAGCCCTTCTGGTTCGCCATGACGGGCTACTTCGTGGTGGCGTTCCTGCGCCGCTCGCGCGAGCTGGTGCTCGCTGTGCAGCCGCCTCGTCCTGCCGGCGGCTCGTACCTGCGCGATGTCGTGCTCGGCATGCTGATCGCCTTCCTCACGCTGCCGATCGTCGTGCCGGCGTGTCAGGCGTTCTGGACCGCCAACGTCGTCAAGACGGTGAACACGGAGTCCGACCGCGCGCTCGACCCCAATCGCGCCGCGCTCGTGAGCTGGCTCAAGACCAAGCTGCCGCGCGACGGCTTCTACCGCGTGTGCGTGAACACCGGTCACAACCACGATCTCATGGACATCGCTGCCGAGCTGCCGATGCCCATCTTCAAGCGCGGGTTCACACCCGCCGAGAACTTCGTCTACAAGGTGAACGTCGAGAACCCCGAGATCATGGAAGCGGTGAACGTCCGCTACATGATCGCCAAGAAGCCGATGCCGGCCGAGGATTACGAAGAGGTCACCCACTTCGGGATCTACCGCGTCTACCGCTTCAAGCGCTGGCACCCGCAGCCCTTCGTGGTCACGCAGGGCCAGGGCGAAGTGAAGGTCGAGCGCTTCGGCGACGACGAGATCCGGTTGCGCGCGGCGGCTGGCTCGCACGGCAAGCTGCGCCTGAACGTCTCGTACTTCCCGCGCTGGCATGCCTATCGCGATGGCAAGCCGATCGCGCTGTGGACCAGCTCGCTGCCTGCAGCTGCGTCGATGACCGGCTTCATGACGGTGCATTTGCTGCCTGGCGAATATCGCTTCGCGTTCGAGCCCAGCCGCCTCGACCGCATCTCACTGCCGCTCTCGCTCCTGGGGATCTTGCTCGCTCTCGGGTTCGTGATCGTCGACCGCTTCTCGGGTGGTTTGTCGCTGCTGGTGCGCGTCATGGAGGGCGCACGCGAACGCCTCGAAGCGCTCTCCTCCGAGCGCTTCGCCCGGCTGCGTGTGATCCTGCTCGTGGTCGTGGCGTTGGGCCTTCTGGGCACCCTCACCGTGCTGGCCCAGCGGCGCTTCCCGCTTGTGCTCGAGAACCTCAACGGCGCGGTGATCAGGCGCGTGCGCTTCGACTTCCTCGAGGACCTGTCTACCGCGATGGTGAACATCGAGTACGCGCAGCAGAACCGCCGCTGCCTTCGCATCTCCGATCGCTTCGTGTGTCGCAACAACGATGGCAACCTCGACAACGAGAAGTACGTGGGCTCGACGCCCGCCGAGATCGAGGAGTACCGCATGGTGCGCTGCATCCGCGCGCGCCCGGAGGACGACGCGCTGCTCACCATTTACTATCCGACCGTGCCGTCGGGCGACGCCATCGTGGGCTACTACGGCGTCGAGCGCGCCGGCCGGCTCATGCGCCTGACGCGTCCCGTCGACTTCAAGGTGAGCGTGGACGGCAAGCCGACCTATCAAGGCGCGACCGTCTCCGACAACAAGATGCACTGGTTCGAGGCCAAAGTTGGCGGCGCACGTCGCAACGTCAACGTGATGTTCACGGTCTCCGCGCGCAACATCAGCAAGCGCTTCTTCTGCTTCTACGCGCAGATGGCCGAGCTCGAGCAGGCGCAAACACCTGCAGGCAAACACGGCGCAGGCGCAACGTCAGTCGAAGAAGACGACGATCAGCCCTGAGCACGCGGCGAAGCGCAGCGCGGAATGCAGCGCTGCACTGGGGCACAAAGCGACGCTTGGGGCATGTTGCCCCGCGCGTTTCGTGATTGATCACACATCTACAACAAGAAGTTGCGGGTGCCCTCGCGCGCGCGTATCTAGCAGAAGATTCGTTTTGGTGTGGTGCGCTGCGTCAACGGATGCATCGTCGAGTGGCCACCAGCCGCACGCTCAGATACCCCTGGCCCGTTCTGCCTCCCTACACGAGGCGCTCTCCTGTGTCTGCCGCCAATGGCGGCGGAACGGGCACCCCGCACAGCATCCGCGCTGCGAACTCCAAGTTACGGACATTCGGCCACGCGGCCGCGAAAGGAAACGAACATGCACGGCAACACGTTGCGTCAGAGCTGGCTTTGGAGTGCGACCGTGGTCGCAGGCCTCGTAGCCGGCCTCGCCATCCCACAGAAAGCAGCCGCGATCCCCTCGTTCGCGCGCAAGTACCAGACCAGCTGCACGACGTGCCACACCGTGTACCCGATGCTGAATTCCTTCGGCGAAGCGTTCCGCCGCAACGGCTATCGCTTCCCCAGCCAGAACGGCAGCACCGACGGCGACGCCACGTTGGCACCCTCGCTCCCGCTCGGTCAGTCCGAATATGCCAAGCAGTTTCCCGACGCGGTGTGGCCGGACAAGATCATGCAAGCCGTGCCGCTGAGCGTGTGGGTGAACGGTGGGGTCTCGGTGAACCTGCCGAAGTCGGACGCGGAGCAAGCCGCCGGCAACAACTTCACCTGGAACAACATCCTGAGCGAAATGCACCTGTTCGGTGCGGGCGCGTTCGACGACCGCGTCACGTACTTCACGCAGCTCACGTTCGCCAGCGATGGATTGGATCTCGAGACAGCGTATCTGCTCTGGAACGACGTGCTTGGCGCCGATCAGCACGCGCTCAACCTCTGGGTCGGTCGCTTGATGGCTCCGTCGCTCACGAGCTTCGGCGGTCACAGCTCGTACCTGAGCGATATGGCCACGCCGGCCGTCTCGCTCGCCGGCCTGTTCAATCCCAATGGCAGCTTCGTGCTCGGCCAGGGACACAGCGACGGCGTCGAGGCCAACGGTGTGCTCGCGCACCGCGTGGGCTGGTCGGTCGGCTGGCTCGCCTCGATGCCGAGCACGGGCTTGAAGATTCCCAACGCCGAGGATCTGTACGCGCACCTCGGCGTGAAGCTCGGCGGTATGTCGCTCGACGGCGAAGGCCCCGGTGGCGCGCTGGTCGCCAACGCCAAACGGCCGTGGGAAGAGACTTCGCTCACGCTCGACGCGTTCGGCTACCACGGCATGAACGTGCTCGACAACGGCACGGCTTCCACGCCGGTGGGCCAGCGCAGCGCGATCGACGCGGTGGGGGGCGGGCTGCGCTTGAACGTTGGCTCGCTGATCGTCAACGCGGGCTTGCAGTTCGAGCAGCATTCGCACCCGTACCAGGGCACGCCGGCGATGGGGACCACAGCCGCTGCACCCGATCGGCGTTCCGGTAACGGCTACACACAGTTCAACGAGGTCGACTACGTGGTGTTCCCGTGGTTCGTGCCTGGCGTGCGCACGGAGCTCACGCACCTCGGCGAGTCGTCGAACGTGCCGGGTACGGCGGCAAGCTTGCTGCGCATTCTGCCGGGCATCGCGTTCCTGGTGAGACAGAACATCAAGGTCGTGGTTGTCGGTGATCTCGAGATGGCGCAAAACCTGCCGCCCGCGGGCGGTTGGGACCCAGCCGGTGGGCTGAGCGCGCCGACCAACGCCAAGAGCAGCTTCGTCGCCGAGCAAGTCAACGTGAACGCCGCGTGGGCGTTCTGAAAGGGAGTCGAGCATGAAACGCTATGCAACTTTGATTCTAATCGCTTCGATGACGGCTGCTTGTGCGGGCCAAGTGCCGCCCGCCGCCAGCGCCGCCAGCGCAGGCACGCCCGAGCCCACGGCGCCCGCGCCAGGCGCGCCGGCCGAGGTCGTTGCGCCAGCCGGTCAGCAGCCCACGGTGGCGCCTGCCGCGGCGCAACCGGCCGCAGCACAGCCGGCAACGGCGACGCAGCCCACGGCGGCAGCCGCAGCCAGCCCCGGGGCGCTCGGCACGCTCCACGGCACCATCACCTCTACACCCGCGGGCGCCGCCAAGTCGGCCGTGCTCTACCTCGAGGATGGGCCAGTGGCGCAGCCCGTGAACGGCGCAGTTTCCAACAAGCAGATGAGCTTCTCGCCCTACATCAGCGTGATCACCACGGGCGCGAAGGTCACGTTCACCAACAACGACCCGTTCCCGCACAACATCTTCACGCCGGACCACGAGAAGTGGGATCTGGGTCAGCTGGAGCAGCACGGCACCAAGACCAAGACCTTCGCTAAGCCCGGCGCCTACGCCTTGCTCTGCAACTTGCACCCGAACATGAAGGCGTACGTGCTGGTCGTGCCCTCGAGCTACTTCGTCAAGAGCGACAGCAAGGGCAACTTCACGCTGAAGGACGTGCCGGCCGGGACGTACAAGGTGTCGGTCTGGGCGCCTGGCGTTGCGACCTCGACGCAGACCGTCAGTGTCGGCGCCGACACGAGCGCGAATTTCGAGCTGCACCGCTGAAGGAGCCAATATGACGAGCACCAGAAGCTTGGTTTGGAGCGTGCTACTGCTGGCCGCGTGTAGCGCCGGCCAGCGCGACGTGCCGGGCGCTGCCGAGCACAACATGAATGCGATGCCGATGCCTGCGCAGCAGGACTCGGTGCCGGCCGCGCAGCAACCCCTCGTCGCCGCACCCACGGCCGGAACCACGCCGCCGTCAGCGGCTCCCTCGGCCGCCGGACAGCCGGGCGCCGGGCAGGCGCCGGCAGGTGCGCAGGCCGCCGCCGTTGGCGGCAGGCCGGTGGTGGAGGTGCACATGACGGTTCACGCCAACGGGATGAGCTTCGATGTCACCAAGATCACGGCGGCGGCCGGCCAGACCGTGCACGTGGTGCTCGAAAACAAGCTGCCCGGCGTCCTGGCCCACAACTTCGCGCTGGTGAAGCCCGGAACCGAGGCCTCGGTCGCCGCCGCGGGCCTGAAGGTGGGCGCTGCCATCGGCTACCTCGCAGAGGGGCCCGATCTCTTCGCGCACACCGACATGGTGCAACCGGGCAAGAGCGGCGAGGTGAGCTTCGCCGCGCCGACCACGCCCGGCAGGTACCCGTACATCTGCACCTTCCCTGGCCACTACATGATGATGAAGGGCGTGCTGGAAGTGACGCCGTGAGTTGAGGCGGTGGGCGGGCAGGCGAGAGGTGGCATGGGCGCTCGCACTGCGCTCAGCGTGTGGTTGGTTGCAGCTGTCGGTACAGGTGTTCCATGCGCGTCATTTCGGCGTCCTGACTCGCGCGTTCGACGACGGCGCGACGTCCGGCTGCCGCGAAGGCTTGCTTCTGAAGCTCGGGCAGGGCGAGCGCCGACTCGACGGCCTGAGCCAACGCGTTCGCATCGCCGGGCGCCACGAGCCAGCCATTCACGCCAGGCGTCACCCACTCGCGCACGCTCGGCAGGTCGGAAGCGATGATCGGGCTGCCGCACGCCATGGCCTCGAGCACGCTCACCGGTGTGGTATCGGAGCTCGGGACCGAGAGGATGGCTGCTGCTTCGCGGTAGAGCTCTGGCATCTGGTCGTGTGCAACGCTGGGTACGAACCTCACGCGGGCGAGCACGCCGGCCGCTTGTAGCGGCTTCTCCACGGCTTGCTGGTAGCTCTGCTCGGCGTGGAACGCGAGGAAGATCAGATGCACGTCTGGGTGCTTGGCGGCCACCTGGATGAAGGCTTGAGCGATGGTCTGGCCGTTGTACAGCGGTCGCAGGATGCGTGGTGAGACCAGCACGCGCGCCCCCTCGGGGATTTGCCACTCCCGGCGCAGTGCGCCGCTCGCAGGGGCGGGTGCGAACGCTTGCGTGTCCACGCCGAACTGCACGAGTTGCACCGTGTTGCGGCGACCCGTAAGCGCGATCAGGCGGTCGACCGCTTCCTGGGAGTCACCTGTGTTGAGCACCGCGCGTCGCAGCGCGAGGCGATTGAGCTGGTTCGCCCGCGGGGGCTGCCTGAGCAGGTCGCTGCCCCACGCAGTGGTCACCACGCGCGGGAAGCCCGTCAGCGCAGCGATCCAGGCGTTGGGCACCAAGTAGTGTGCGTGCACCACGTCCGGGCGGAAGCGCTTGATCTCGCGGCGTACGAACGCGGTGATGCGCAGCAGGGACAGCAACGGCGTGCGGTAGGCCGGCGCGCCGCTGATCAGCGGGATCTCCGGGTGATCCCAGTCTTTGGCCGGCAGGCTGGGCACGCTGATCAAGCGCACCTCGTGCCTGCGCGCGAACCAGCCGACCCAGCGCTGCGTGTGGATGCTGCGAGCGTCGGCCAGGTACAGGATGCGCAGTGGCCGCGCCGTGCTCATGGCTTCACGAGCTCGCGCACCGCTTCCACCACGTCGTCGGCATCCTGGTCCGTCATCTTGGGGTAGAGCGGCAGCGAGACGATGCGAGTGAACACTTCTTCCGCAACCGGCAAGCGCTCGGCGCTCAGGCCGTAGGCGCGGTAGGCTGGATGGCGATGCAGCGGGATGAAGTGCACGCTGGTGCCGATGTTGCGCTTCTTCAGCTGCTCGATCAGCTCGTCGCGCGAGATGCCGGCCTTGGCGGCGTCGACCTCGATCACATACAGGTGCCAGATGTTCGAGCTGTCGGGGCGGCTGCGCGGGGTGCTGATGCCGGGTAGGCCTTGCAGCCCCTTGGTGATGCGCTCGGCCAGCTCGGTGCGGCGCGCATAGAACGCGGGCATGCGCCGCAGCTGCGGGATGCCGATGGCGGCGGCGAGATCGGTGAGGTTGCACTTCCAGCCGGGCTCGAGCACCTCGTAGTACCAGCTGCCTTCGGCGCTGTAGCGCTTCCAGGCGTCGCGGCTGATGCCGTGCAATGAGAGCCTGCGGATGCGATCGGCGATGGCTTCGTCGTCGGTGGTCACGGCGCCGCCTTCGGCCGTGGTCACGTTCTTGGTCACGTAGAAGCTGAACGAGGTGGTGTTGCCGAGCGTGCCGATCTGCCGGCCGCGGTGCGTCACGCCGATGGAATGCGCGGCATCCTCGACCACATAAAGGTTGTGGGCCTTCGCGATGGCCAGGATGCGATCCATGTCGCAGGCCTGCCCGGCGTAGTGCACGGGGATGATGGCCTTGGTGCGCGGGGTGATCGCGCGCTCGATGGCATCGGGATCGATGTGATAGGTGTCGCGTGTCACGTCGACCACCACGGGCGTGGCGCCCACGTGGATCACCACGTTGATCGTCGCGCAGAAGGTCATGTCGGGCACGATGACTTCGTCACCGGGACCGATGCCGAGCGCGAGCAGTGACAGGTGCAACCCGGCCGTGCATGAGTTCAGCGCCACGGCGTAGCGCGCGCCCGTGATCTCGCGGATCACCGCCTCGAACTCTTGCGCGCGCTTGCCGGTGGTGAGCCAGCCCGACTGCAGCACCTCGAGCACGCCGGCGATTTCTTCGTCGCCGAGCAACGGAAGGTTGTAGGGGAGAAAAGTCTGTCTCATCTCAACGACTCGCTGGCATCTGGTAGCTGGGAACCCAGCGCTTGAGGAACTTGCGGATCTGCGCGGCGCTGCCACGCTCGCA
>DASVHQ010000208.1:0-4517 GCA_036382515.1 Polyangiales bacterium
GGGACAGTGCCACGCCAACCAGGCGCTTGCAGCAACCGACGCAGTGCCAGGCGAGGGTTCCGGGCGGTGACGCAGGCAGGTCGCGGCAGCTGGCGCTTGACGTCGCGAGGGGGAAATTCGAGGGTTATCCGTCCTAGGCGCTCCGACCATGTCAGTTGCCCGTATCAGACATGTAGCGATGCCAGTGCTCGGGTCAGGTAACCAACCGAGTTCTGCGTGGCGTATAAGGCCCGGCCGCCCGAAGTCCACAGAGGCTTCGCGGTGGGAGCAGTCTGGGGGCCGAGCGAGTGTAGGAGCCCGAACATCAGTGAATGACTGCAGCCTCGAAATTACGGCTCCATGCCGAAACTGCAGCAGGGAGAATCTGGCGCGACAAACTCGTTTCCACTTGGGTGAGTCCGATGTCTGCTGGGAAGAAGCGGGTGAATGCACCAGCAGGGCGCCACGGGGTATGGGTCCGAGCACCTACACAAGGATTGCAGAGACAACGTCGGGAAGATCCCAGTACCAGCAGGGGCTGACAGCAACCTGCAAAGACCGTGAGGAAGAGCGATGAGCAAAGCCGAGCGGAGAACTTGGGATTCGCACATGGGTCCGTACGAGCTACGAAGAAGGGGCAATGCCCTTCGAGGTGACCCCGGAGGTCACCCCTGGCGAGGTAACACCTCAAAAGGGCAAAGGGGCCCTCGGCGCTTGGTGGGCGAAGTCAGCGAGCACCAGGAGGGACATCGAGCCCACAAACTGGTGGCTCGAGGCGACGCCGAATCGCGGATCAAAACTGCAGTGCACGGGGTGTATGCGTGTCAGCGCTTAAGCTTCGGCGCCGCAGGGAAGGGCCCGCGAGGAACAGTGACCAAGGTCGCCAACCGGACTCGGGAAATCCGACTGTCCGGGATGAAAACGGGGGCCTGCGGAAACGTGACCATGGGAGCCGGACTGAGGCCCGCGACGAAAGCCGCGGAATCGCCACCGGACCCTAACGCGCGCGCGCCGCAGTTCTATCCACAGATCTCCTTGTACGGATCTGGCGGGGGCCCCGGGAAGGTAACAACCCGGGGCTACCCTACAACGCTGTGCCCAGTCTGCCAGCCGCCCAGCTCCGCGTCACCCGCCTGAGCAGCACCCCTGGCGGCGGTGGACGACGGTGGCCGCCGCGCACCGCGCAGCGCTGCGCAAGTTCGCCACGTACTACGGCAAGGAATACATCTTCTTCCCGCTGCTCGCGGGTCCGTTCTTCTGGAAGACCCTGCTGGGCAACGTGCTCTCGGACGTGGGTCGCGACCTGTGGGCGGGCGCGGTGATCTACTGCGGGCACGTAGGCGCTACGGACTATCCGCCGGACACTCGACCCAAGGGACGCGCGGCCTGGTACGCGATGCAGACCGAGGGCGCGTACGACGTCGAAGTGCCCAAAATCGTGTCGATTCTGTGCGGCGGTCTAGACCTGCAGATCGAGCACCACTTGTTCTTGCGACTGCCGCCGAACCGGCTTCGCGAGATCAAGCCAGCCGTGCGCGAGATCTGCGAGGCTCACGGCGTGCGCTATCGCAGCGCGAGCTGGCCACGTCGGCTGCGCGATGTCAGTCGCGCGCTGCGTACGCTCGCGTCGCGGGGTTAGACGACACTCGCGCGCTGAGCGTTGCTGCTCAGCGCGCGAGGCGCCACGATCACCGAGCCATCACGGCTTGACTTCGAACGCGTAGAACTTGTTGTTCGGCGTGATGCCGATGCCGCTGACACCATAACCCGAGCCCCAGTAGACGACGCCATCGACCACGGCAGCGCCTGAGTTCACCGAACCGCCGCTCGCGAAGGTCCAGAGCGTGGCACCGCTGGCCGCGTCCAGCGCGTACATCGTGCCAGCCGCATCCACCGTGCCGGCGAACACGACGCCGTTGGCGACCGTGACCGGACCCATGTTGGATGTGCTGACCGCCGGCGTGCCGGGCGTCTGCCACAAAATCGCGCCGGTCGCGGGATCGAGCGCGCTCCAGAAACCCGCGTTGACGACTGCGCCCGAAGGCAAGGTCCAGGGAATGCCGTAGTTGTTGCCGACGGCCGTGTAGATGCGGGTGCCGTCCATGGCTGAGCCCCACTCCAAGCCGCCGAGCGAGCCGCCTGGGCCCACTTGCGTGTTCCACACGACGCTGCCGTCCTCCGGGTCGACCGCCCAGTAGATGCCACTCTTCTGGCCTGCGCCGAGCAACTCACGCCGGCCGTCTTTGCCTTTGATCTTCACGCTGAACAACGTGGGCCCCTGACCGAAGTCGTAGTCGGGTCCCGCGGGCTGTGCACAGTTGCCCTCGTTGCCTTGCACACTGAAGACGCACGCGACGTTCCACGCGTCGTACGGGATCATGGAGTGCGCCCACTTGATGGCACCGCTGCGCAGGTCGAGCGAGACAATCGCGTCGAAGTGATTGTCGCTGCTGCCCGGCGCCGCATCGACGCACGCCTTCACGGCTTCCGGTGTGGTCAGCGTTTGGCAGCTCAGCACGGCCGACGGCACCGTGTAGTTGTTACCGGTTGCGATGTAGACCGAGCCACGCTTGGGGTCGATGACCGGTGTGCTGCCCCAGACTGCTGCGCCCGAGTAACCGGCTAGCGCGGCCGCGTCGCTGATCATGTAGGTCTTCCAGAGGATCGCGCCGGTGTTGGCATCGAGCGCGAGCATGCTGCCGCGGAACGAGCAGCACTTGTAGCCCGGCACGACGGCCGCGAAGAGCTCTTCTTGCGAGGAGACACCGACGTAGATCGTGTTGCCTTGCGCGATCGCCGACTGCGTGATCACAGCTGTTGACTGCGACTCCAACTTCGTGGACCAGAGCAACGCGCCGGTCTGCTTGTTCACGGCCATCAGCGTGGCGCCCGCGAACTTGCGACCGCCTTGGTCACCGACGATCAACTTGTTGCCCACGATCAGCGGCGTGGTGCGCGAGATGTCGCCGGGGACGTGCGTGTATTGCGAGATCTGCGTCGACCAGCGCTGCGCGCCGGTCCGGCGATTGAGGCTGTACAGGTTGCCCGCCGCATCCGGGAAGTACACCGAATCTTCGTCCACCGACGGAGTGGCCCACACGTCGCCGCCGGTCTGGAACATCCATTTCACGCCCAACTTGGCGGCATTGCCCGCATTGATGTGCGTCTCTTGGGCCTGATTGTGCGAGTTGACCCGATCGTGACCCGCCGACGGCCAGAGCTGGTCGTCGTTCGCCGCCGCGGCGACAGCTGCACACGCAAAGATACCCACTGCGGCGAGCGCGGCGCGCGCACGCTTTTTCGAACTGTTCATCTTGTGTTCTCCCCGAAACGAAGCACGGAGGTCCCCCTCCGCACCCTAATGGCTGGCCAAGCTAGTTCGGGCTGGCGTTTAAGCAACACAAAACGACCACGCCTGCGATAGGCGAGAACTACGATGCGTACGCAAGTAGCGATGAATCAGCAACGAAACGAATACGTGCGGCATTCCGCAGCGTGTTCACACGATGGTCATGTGCCGTTCACACGCCGTTCACGCGTCGTTCATGCGGCAGTCGACGCGTCACGATGCGGTCGCCCGGGGCAGCGCGGGCGGTAGGATGAACGCTGTGCCCAGTCTGCCAGCCGCCCAGCTCCGCGTCACCCGCCTGAGCAGCACCCCTGGCGGCGGTTGTCCAGCGGTCGCGAGCTCGTCACTGATGGCAACGAAGTTTCGAATCGCGCTCAACTCCATGCGCAAAACCTAGGACGCTCGCGCATGACGGGCAAGCTCAGCCGCGGCGATGCTCGCGGTACATGCGCAGCACGTGGTTCCAGGTTGGCCGGCCCGAGAGGCTGGCTTCGAAGTCGGCGAGCTCCGCCGGAAGCGCGGGCCACTTCATGCGGTGTTCGGGCGCACGACACACGGGCGCGAGCAACGCAGCCAGCGTGATGTCCGAGCGGCGCGGCTGGTCGCCCCCGAGGTACGGCTGCTGGACGAGCAGCGCATCGAGCTCGTCGAACAGGTTCGCGAAGCGCTGCTTGGCCTTCGCCACGCCGTCCAAGTCAGTCGTCTTGTACATGCGCTGGACGACCGATGCGACGGCCGGGAACGCCACGGCGTAGAAGGCGCGCCCCCAGAACGGACCGCCGAAGCTCCACAGCTCGACCACCGCCTGCCGGTCTTTCAGCAACGCCGAATACAGGACCTGCTGCACGCCGTGGCCGAACACGTGATCGAGCGTGCTTTCCAGCTCGAGCGCCCTGGCACGCTGCGCCGGGTCGCTGGCGGTGAGCTTCTTGCCGCCGAGTCGATCGGCCACGTAGTCGATGATCGCGCTGCAGGACTACTTACGGTGTGGACTTCCGGAGCATGGCTGCGCTCTGCTTGTGTGCTTGGACTGCGGCCGGGGCGTGCTCGTAGCGTTTAGTTGCAAGCATCGAGGCTTCTGCCCGAGCTGTTGCGGCCGGCGCATGAGCGATGCGTCGTTGCACCTGACCGAACGAGTGCTGCCCGAGGTCCCGCAGCGGCACTGGGTGTGCTCGCTACCGTTTCAGCT
>DASVHQ010000209.1:0-27864 GCA_036382515.1 Polyangiales bacterium
CCAGCAGCAGCGGCGCGAAGCGAATGACCCAGCGGAAGATCGGCGTGTGGTCCACAAACACGCCGCGCTCCTCGAGCATCTCTTCGAGGTCCCGGTAGCTCAGGCCGTATCGCAGGTACCAACGCACGCATTGCAGGATGATGTCCGTAGGGAAGCGGTACCCTTTGAGGCGCATCGGCTGGGCCTACCACAACTGGCCAAAAAGCGCGCTAATGCAACAGAACCCAAGTCCGCCCAGCTTGGTCCCGCGATTCTATAGACTCGTGTAGTCGAGGAAGTTCGCCGTCATCATCAAGAGCGACACCATCATCCACGATTCGTCGTAGTACGTGCCGCCGACAATGGCCTTGCCCGCGGTGAGCACGCCGTAGGCGTCATTGAGGAACTTCTGATTGGCCGAGCTGCTCATGGCGCCGACGGCGGCGGGCCCGACGAATGCCGCGGACTGAACTTGTGCGTTCGAATCTTTCTGGTACTGCGGCTGCGGCGAGCCATCCAGGCCGTAGCCGTCGACGATCTTGGTGGCACCGCCGACCACACCACTAAAGAAGCTGCTGGTCTTGGTTACGTAATCCTTCGCCCGCGACTCGCCATTCCAGCAGTAATCGACGCCGATACGGAACGGCACGCGACACGAGTCGTACTGGTAATTGGTGGGCGAGGCGCCGCCGCTGGCGCCAAACGCGCCGCCGTTGGGCTTTCCGCTAAGGTCGGTCCACGCGGGAACGAGCCCATAATTCGGATTGCCCCCCGACGAGCTAACGGTGGTGTTAAGCAACGCGTACATCGCTTCCATCGATTCGAGCCAATAGTTGACCTTCGTGCTGGGATTGACGTTGGTCGTGTCGACCTTCGCGAACGCCCTGTGGTACGCGGGCGCGAAGTAGGAAAGATTGATGGGCGGCTGGCCGTTGGCGGGCCAGGGCTTGATGTACTTGTAGTCCCAGATTTCGTTCACCCAAACGGCGTGGATTTGGTCCTTGGCAAGGTCGCTGTACTTCTTGCCGAGCTTGCCTTGGCCGCCCCACTGTTTGTCGGCCAGCAGCAGCGCGAAGGCCATGTCCTCGTCGGCGTCAGTGGCCGGGCCGGCACCGCTGGGATTGCTGCCCAGCCCGCTACCCGCCGCATTGATGTACCAGTTCATAAGGCCGCTGCCGCCGTCGAGCCACTTCTGCTCGTACTGCCAGAGGTCGTCGAACAAATCCTGCTCGTCCATGAACACGGCAATCAGCATGCCGTAGGCGATGCCCTCAGACACCGTCGAGTTTTTCTCCAGCCCCGGCTCGTTCGAGCGCTTCACGCGGCGAAAACCGCTCGCCCCGTCGGAGGTGACGTTGTCGTTCTTCCACTGCGTGTAAATCGCCTTCACGTCTTCGTTGCGATAGAGCGCCGGGTAGACGCAGCGACTGTTCTCGCGGTTCTGCGGGAAGGGGAAATTGTGGCCTGGGGATCCGGCGGTTGGGCCGCGGCTCGGCAGTGCCGCTGTGTCCGCCGCGGCGTCGGCACTCGTGCCACCCGTCCCGCTGCTGCCACCATTGTTACTCGATCCACCCGTGCCACCGGTGGCATTGCTGCCACCCATGCCGCCGGCACCTCCGGTCGTGCTTCCGCCGGCATTCGTCCCGCCGCCCCCGCTTGCCGAGCCACCGCTGGCGGATCCTCCGGTCGCGCTGCCGGCAGCTCCACCTTGTCCAGCGCTTCCGCCGCTCGCCTTGCTTCCGCCGCTGGCGCCACCGGACCCGCTCTTTGTGGGGGTATTGGGTACGCAGGAAACGACGCTGGCGCCGATGAAAGCGACCGCTGTCCAGACAGGAGCTATCAGGATTCGACGAGAAACAACCATGTCGGGCATCCTCAGGAAGAAGTGGGGGGAGTTCCTGTTCGTACGAACACCTAACCCTGCCTGAACGCGCATGGGAAATCTAGGTACTGACGAGCATGCCGGGACGAATGCGTCAGAGGCGGCCAGCCGCCGCGCGGGGCATCGTTGTAGGGTAGCCCCGGGTTGTTACCTTCCCGGGGCCCCCGCCAGATCCGGACTAGGATATTTCAACCATCTTATGTGGCGCGCCACATAAGATGCCGGAAAACGGCCCGTACGGTTCGAAGTGGCGGGAGCCGGAAACGGAGATGACGGTCCGCTCGAGCGAGACGCTCGTCCAAGCGGCAGAGACCTCCAGCGCTCGCAAGACCTCCAGCATCCACCGCGCCGGCTCCCGACCCGACTATCCGCCAACGCCGCCCTAAGGACTCTGACCGCCTCGAGCGTTGGCGGGGTCTATATGGTTGGCAACTCGGACCTTCTCTTGCGCGTGGTGGAGCAACCGTTCAACATCCATGAATGCAAGAAAGCATGCACAGCGCGCTAAAATTGCGGCTCGGGCTCACAGTGGCCGGCGTTCTGCTGGCGCAGATATTTTGCGGATGTCAGGCCCGATGTCCGCGCACGTGTCCGGCGACTTCTCTGGGTCTCAGCCTCGGAGTGAATGCGGGCGTGAATGCAGGCGCTGACGGGGGTGCATCGGGCGACGTCCAAGCGACGCTTTCGGGCCCGACGATGCAGACTATGGCGTGTGAGCCCAACGGCACGACGACGATTTGCAGCTGGTCCGGTGGTCCTGTGACGGCAGGAACGTACTCGCTGCACGTTACAGCTGGCGGATTTCAACCTGCGAACGTCAGTGTAGTCTTAGCTGTTTCTCATGAGCCTGGATGCGGGTGTACGCGCGCAAGCTTTACGCCATCGACGGTAACGCTCGTTCCTTCTTGAAAACAGACAGTACTCTGCACCGCGCGCACTCCGCCGCGCGGAGGGGCCAGCGTTTATCTGGACTACCCGCCCGCTTGGTGGAACCACGTGACCGCGGTGACCACGTTACTCTCAAGCGCACGCGCTGGGTGCTGCTCAAGCGCAAGCACAACCTCACCGACAAGCAGAGAGGACGGCCGCGCCAGCTGTTGCGTGTCAACCTGTGCACCGTCCGAGCCTACCTGCTCAAGGAGGACTTCCACGCCTTCTGGGGTTATGTCTCGCCCCACTGGGCCGATCGCTTCCTGGACAGCTGGACACGCGATGCGTTGCGCTCTCGCATGCCCGCGTTCGCCACGCTCGCCGCCCCGCGGCACAGTCTACCGCCGCCAGGGGTAGCTGCTCAGGCGGGTGACGCGGAGCTGGGCGGCTGGCAGACTGGGCACATGCTTAATGCTGGCTATCGCCAAAGCCTTGCCGTACTTCAACCACTGGCGCTGAGCCTGGTCGCTGCGAGGCAGCATTCGAAGCACCAGTCGAATGCTGCCGGCAGTGGCGTCACTCTTGGGGGAGTCGCGATGCACTGCACACGTAGCTGGGCCCTGTGGGCCATCCTCGCGCTGTCGGTCGGCGCTTGCGCGAAACACGGCGTGAAACCCGTCTCATCCGCACCGGCAGCGGGCACTTCAGGCGGCGCCGCGGGGAGCACGGCGGGCAACGGTGCGGGGCATGGCGGCTCCGGCTCAATGCTGGATGCGGCGACCGGCCACGATGCGGCGCTCGATGCGCAAGCCCAGCGCGACGCGGCCGTCGCCGCTGATGGCGGCATGCTCGTCGGCCACACCGACGCTGGCGTCGACCCGCTTTGCGCAGACCTGCCGGGTCGCTGCGTGAAGGTCTGCGAGGGCGGCAACTGCTCGTGCAGCTGCACCTGCGCGAGCAAGACCGAGTGCAGCGGCCCTTCCGTATGCGTCGCACCGGTCGACCCTACGCCGCCTTGCTGTGGCGTGGCGCCCATGTGCCAAGCAGATTCAGATTGCGCGAGCAAACCCGGCGGCAGCACGACGCCGATCTGTAACAGGCTGGGCTGCGGTTTCTGCACGAGCGCCTGCACCAAGGATCTCGAGTGCGGCGATGGCTACCGTTGCCGCAGCGACGGGCACTGCACGCACGCGCGTTGTGGTCAAGACGGCGTCGCGTGCCCTGCGCAGAGCCACTGCGCTGCGGCACAAGCGCAGGCCGACTCGTTCGGTTGCCTGCACGATGCCTGCTCTACAGACGCCGAGTGCAACGGTGCATGCGTGAATGGACACTGCTACGCGTCCGGGGGTCGCTGCGCACCCACGTTGTGCCCGTGAGCTGTGCCGTCGCCTGGTACGCTGCGCCGGGCATTTTGCAGCGCGTTTGATCTCCCGCACCGCAAGCAGCTCGCGGCGCGCAACTGCGGCACGCGGCGGTAGTCGGGTCGGGAGGCTGTACGGTTGATGCTGCAGGGGTTGCGAGCCCTGGCCGCTTCGCCGCTTGGGAGAGTAGTGAGCGGAGTGCGTCACCACTTCGTGGTCGGTGGCCCTACAGAGCAACATCCACCTGCTCTTCAGACCGCCGCCATCCGCGGCTCGCCCCGACCCTTGGTGCGCGACGGTCAGATCGACTTTGGCGCATTGGAGGACGAAGCACTCAGTCCTGACGACCTCATGGCCGGCTTGCGCAAGCTCGGCTACGCCACGCCTGACGTCATCCACCTCGCCGTGCTCGAAGAGACGGGACAGATCAGCGCTATCGCTCGCCGTACATACGCGGCCGTGCCCGAACGAGACACAGCGTCCACGTGCGACGGCGGCACCGAGGTCTTCAACCGACCGCTAACAGCGTGATCAAAGTGACGGGCGAGATCGAGGTTCAACCGAGCCCCGCAATTCCCTCTTTCGGCCCAGAAATCTACCGGACCAGAATTTCCGACCCACGTCTCGCTCACGCATGAGTCTGCAAAGCCGGGGTGGGGGTCGATCTGGGCGTTGACCGAGCGCTGCGGTTCCGTCAGCTCACATGGCGTAGTGGTTGGCACAGGGGAGAGGCAGATCGATAGCGGAGCGGTTTCTTGGAGATGCGCGGCGGCTCAATCAGCGCTCGCACGCCACGTACCAAACTTTGGTGCCTGGGGTAGCGCCGCCAGTCGCCGGCAATGAAGGGCTACAGGTTCGTGGCGCTTACGGCCCACCTGCTCGCCTGCCTACGCATCGCCGGTGTCGTTACCTTCACCGTCGCAAGGCTGGCTTCCGGCGTGAGCGGGCTGGCCCTTCGCCGAGCGGGTCTCGCACCCGCGGGACAACAGACGAGGTTTCATGGATTCATCGCTTCCTCCAATCCTCCTCGACCAGCATTTCCTGGTCGCACTGAGCTGGCTAGCGCCCTGGCCTTGCAGGTAATTGAAGTTCGCGTTCACCTCGGCGGAGAAAATCTTGTCTCCGACCTTGAACAACGTCAGCGAGCCAACCGCCCGCACTATCGCCGCCGCACCTATGAGCACGCCAAGCGGAAGCGCAACGTACACGCGATACAGCTGACCGGACAAACGTCGCTCACGACGGGGCCCGCGACGATTGTGATAGGCTGGCCGGGTTTCGCGGCCGCACCAACCTACACGTTCAGACGAAGACCAGGGACTCGCGCTTGCACGACCACCAGCAAAGGCCTCGAAGAAACACTTGGCGCAGCCTCTGGCGCGCGCCGTGCCTCCTGCTTCTGCTCCTGCTCCTCTCCTCCTCGATCTCCTGGGGCCAAGGCGCGCGCGCTGCGCGATCACGGCCACTCCAAAAGGACCACTGGCTTTGCTGGGAGTCGAGCGGCAATGGGGCGCGGACGAGGGGAATCGATCGCGCGCGTTCCTTGGCGTACTTCACCAAACATCTTCCCGACTTCGATGGAGAGATTGCTCGGCGAGTCGCACACGACAAAACCCGCGATTGGTCGGCGATTCGTGCCGACGTCAAGTTCATCGGAAGGTTCTCCGGCCAGATAGTGCTCGATGTCTTCTTCGCGCTCCCCGAGACCCAAAGACCTTTTGGGAAGATGATCTTGGTTGGCAACGCCGGTCGCTTTCGACCGCTCGTTTGGATTCTGGACGATTCCAACGTTCAGCTAGATTCCTCGGAGATCAAGCTGGTTCAAGGAATGTCGATCTTGTCGACGAGATGCCGCGTGGCCGGCGCCGGAAACGCCTATATCGAAGACTACTTCGTGCTCAATCCGCACGCGCCCACGGCGATGAACCTGCGACCGGAAATCGAGGCCGCGATCACCGCCGAGGAAAAGAGCTTGTTGCCCGCGGGTTGCAGCGTGTCGAAAGGCGGTGGCTTTGACCTCAGTTCGTTGAAGTACGTCAACCCAGTGTGGAAGGCCGGCGATGCCAACTGCTGTCCGAGTTGCGGAAGACTCGAGATCACGTTCAACTTGAAAGGCGGGCATCTAGTCAAGAACGAGGCGCGCCACGATCCGAAATTCAAATGGCACTGATGGCCCGTGCCTGGCCATCAATGGCGGCGGTCAGGATCCTCGGTGCAGCCGAGTATGGGACCAACGACTGGGTGGATGACCAGCTCGTCATCGCGTTGCACAGGGACGCGACCGACTACCTCATCACCGAGGACGATGGTCTCCATCGCAAGGCACAGCGGCTCGGTCTTGGAGATCGGACATTGCGATTGCGCGATGCGGTCGAGATGCTCATCCACCATCACCCGGGAGCCGGCTCAGGCAGCGGTGCCCGAAGCCACATGCGCGCGACCGCCACCTGAACCACCACCGCCAAGAGTCCGTTGAGCAGCAGCGCGTGTTGCACGCCGAGCAGGTCGACCGTCACACCCGTGAGCAACGCGCCAAGTGACATGCCGCCACGCATCGCGAGCATGTAGAGGCTGACCGTCTGCCCCAAGAGGCGCGGGCTGGCCGTGGTTTGTAAGATCGAGTTCGCCGCGGTATTGCTGACGGTCATCGACGCGCCGGCGAGCACAAGCAACGGAGGCACGCCCCAGAACCACGGGTTTAGCGCAGTGAGGGCCAACACGGCGCCATAGCTGAGGGCGAAGCCCGCGCAGAGTCGCCGTCGATCGACGCTTGGCGCGACGCTGAGCAGACCCGCGGCGCCAAGCAGGCCTCCGACGCCGAACGCCGCCACGGCCGTGGAAAAGTGGGCCGCGTCTCCGTGGAATACGTCTCTCACCAGCACTGGAGTGAAGGTGACGAGCGGCGCGCAAAGCATGCCCGTGGCCAGCACGGTGAGCAGCGCCCCGAGCAAGTGTCGTTGGCGCAGAATGTCGCCGATGCCGGCGAACGGATGACGCCGCAGAGGCGCGTCGCCACTCGGAGGCTCGGGAGTCCAGCGCGGAAGAATCCATAACGCGACGCCGATGAAGGGCACGTAGGACGCTGCGCTCAACACGAAGCACGCCATCGCGCCGACGCTGGCCATCAGAACGCCAGCGATCGCCGGCCCGAGAATGCGCGACAGGTTGAACTGGGTCGAGTTGAGCGCAAGTCCGTGGCCGATCTGCTCACGCGTGACGATCGACGGCACGATCGACTGAAACGATGGCATCGAGAGCGCATCGGTGACACCGACCACCACCGAAAGCACGATGATGATCCACGGCTGAACCAGGCCCGTGACCAGCAGCAGCACGATCGCTGTCGGGCATACCATCTGGATCGACTGGAAGAGCGCGATCACGCGCCGACGATCGGCGTGATCAGCGAGCGCGCCACCGACCAAGGTCAGCAGCAATACCGGCGCGTTCATTGCGAACGAGTCGAGTCCGATCAAGAACGACGACGCACCGAGGGTGAGCAAGAGCCACGGCTCCGCGACCTGCTGGGCCCAAGTGCCGATGCTCGAGAGCAGACTCGCGAACCAGAACGTGCCGAAGCGCCGGGTCGCAAGCAGGCTCAAGGATTCACGGAACGCTTTGAGCACGGCTCGGCTTGGTCGCGGCGCGGGTGGTGCGCCGGAGGCGAGACTCTACCACCCGCTGTTCATCCGCTCGAAGCTCTCGTCGAGCTCGGCTCTGGATGCCTCGAGCAAGTCCGTCGTCATCCCATACCCGATCTCGAACACGTCGTTCGCGAGACCCTTCATTACCGCAGCGACGAATTCCGCAGGGCCGAGGTTCGCTCGGAAGCCGCCGCGCTGGGCTCGACCCTGCGAGTTGAGCGCCGTGTCCACGGCCGGAGGAACGACCTCGAAAACCTTGATGCCGAGCGGCGAGAGCTGCCGCCGGATGGCCATCGAGAATGCGTGCATCCCTGCCTTCGATGCACTGTAGACGGGCATCTTCGCCGCAGGCACGAAGCCGAGGCCCGAGGAGACGTTGACGATGACGGCGTTCTTCTGGGCCCTCAGATGAGGGATCAACAAGCCGGTGAGGATGATCGGCGCCTCCAGGTTGAACCTGATTTCGTTCTCACCTGCGAGGAATTCGCCGATGCCTTGGCTGAAGTCGATGTCGCGTTGCACACCGGCGTTGTTGACGAGCACGTTGAGCTTGCCGAAGCTCGCGAGCGCCCACTGGACCAGCGCGCTGCGGTCTTGCTCATTGGCGAGGTCGCAACGCCTCGTGTGCACCCCGGGTTGCTGCTTGCGCGCTTCGAGCAGTCGGTCTTCGCGGCGAGCGCAGATGATGACTTCACTGCCGGCGGCGAGGAATGCCTCCGCCATCGCATAACCGATGCCGGATGACCCGCCGGTGATCAGCACGGTGTTTCCCGAAGTGTCCATCCGAGACCTCCTGCCCTACTTGCTGGGATAGCCGACCGTTTGACCGAAGAGCACGCGCTGCGCGACGCGCAGCTTCAACTTGCGGCTGAGCGCGATGCGGTCGCAGTTGTGAAACCACGCTGCAAGGCCCACGGAGGCGGCAAAGAGGTAGACATTCCCGGCGATCAGCCCGGTGTCGACGTAGTAATACGACTTCTGAACCTCGGGGTCGTGCAGACCGGGTTCCTCGAAGCCTGCCGTGTGCGTGAGCCGGTGAAGGTCGACCACGTAGATGAGCTGCGCCGGAGCCTGCGTGACCATGCTCTTCTGGCCGCGCCCGATGGCCATGCTACGCAGGTCGCCGGCGATGACCGGAAGCAGCCGGTGGTTGCGCGCATCGAAGCGGTAGACCGCGTGCTGCATCGCAACGAAGAGCTCGATCTCTTGCGAGTTGCTGGCCGAGGCCGCGGTGATGCCGGGGACGCCGAACGGGCCGTTGCGGCGATTCACGCCGCACGCGGCCCACAGCAGATTCGAAAGCACTTGCAGCGGTAGTTTCCGGTCGCTGATCTCGCGGGTGGTTTGGCGGCGGCGGAGCGACTCTACGAGCGATTTGCCACCGCTCCACTTGGGCTTGGGCAGCTCGACGGGCGCGAGCACGCCCGAGGCGCTGGACTTCGTTGGCGTGGGTTTGCACGGCATGGCTTCTCTCCTGGGCGCAGGCCACGTCTTTCCCGCCGGTGTCCGATCGTCGGTCACATGGACACCGAACGCCTGAACACAAGGCGGGGGGGTTCGCTACCGCACGGCGTGGTTCAAGCCAGCCGCAGCGAGGGTCGCAATCCCGAGCCCGCGGCCCGCATAGGGTTGCGCGAGCGCACCCTTGCGCGTACGCCTGCGTCATGTCCACAGCACTCGTTACAGGCGCCAACCGCGGCATCGGGCTGGAGCTTTGCAAGGCCTTGCTCGCGCGCGGCAACGAAGTCGTCGCCGTTTGTCGGACCGCGAGTGACGCGCTGAAGAGGACGGCCGCCCGCGTCGAGAGCAGTGTCGACGTGAGGGCCGATGAATCGCTCGTGGCACTCAGCCGGCGTCTGCGTGACGTGCGCATCGACACGCTCATCGCCAACGCCGGCATCCTGCACGAAGATGAGCTGCAGACGCTCGACTTCGACAGCGTGCGCGCGCAGCTCGAGGTTAATGCGCTCGGTCCGCTGCGCACGGTCAAACACCTGCTGCCGACGCTCGCCCAGGGCGCAAAGATCGGCTTGATCACCAGCCGCATGGGCTCGATCGGCGATAACACCTCGGGCGGCTACTACGGCTACCGCATGTCGAAGGCCGCGCTCAACGCGGCCGGTGTTTCACTCGCTCATGACCTGCGGCCGCGCGCCATCGCGGTTGCCATCCTGCATCCTGGCTTCGTGCGCACCGCCATGACGGGCGGGCAGGGTGCGCTCGACCCGGGCGAGGCCGCGTCCCTGCTACTGCAACGTCTCGACGCGCTGACCCTGCTGACTTCGGGCAGCTTCTGGCATGCGAACGGCGAGCGCTTGCCCTGGTGAGGGCCCGGCGGTGGGAGCTCGAGTTCGACGCATCGGTGGCCACCCACCTCGCTTCGAAGGTCCGCTGATCGGCGCATTGCGCCGAGCCGCGCCGTGTGGACTGCATCCGGGTCCGCGCGTACGTCATGGTCGCCGAGGGCTCTACGCCTGGGCTCACTCTCGGTCCCCCGCCACGGAGTGTCACCGTGAACCCACTGCTCGAACCCCTGTCTTTTCGCTGCGGCAAGGTCATGAAGAACCGCTTCATGCTGGCGCCGCTCACCAACTGTCAGAGCCACGAAGATGGCCGTCTTTCCGAGGCCGAGTTGCACTGGCTCACGCTCCGCGCCCAGGGCGGTTTTGGGATCGTGTCGACTTGCGCGGCGCACGTGCAAGCGGTGGGAAAAGGCTTTCCGGGCCAGCTCGGCATCTTCGGCGACGAGCACCTTGAGGGCCTGCAGCGGCTGGCGCATGCGCTGACCGCTGCAGGCAGCTTGCCGCTGGTTCAGCTGCATCATGCTGGCAACCGCGCACCCAAAGAGCTGATCGGCACCGATCCCGTCTGTCCCTCGGAGGATGCGAAGACGGGTGCACGTGCGCTGTCGGCAGCCGAGATCGAAAGGCTCATCGAAGACTTCTCCGCGGCCGCCAAGCGCGCACAAACGGCCGGCTTCGCGGGTGTGGAGCTGCACGCCGCGCACGGCTACGTGCTGTGCCAGTTCCTGAGCGCGCAGCTCAATCGCCGCAATGACCAGTACGGAGGATCGCTCGAGAATCGCTGCCGCATCCTGTTTTCGATCCTGGACGCGGTGCGGGCGCGTTGCGGAGCCGACTTCATAGTGGGCGTGCGCCTGTCGCCCGAGCGCTTTGGTGTGCAGCTGCTCGAGATCCGCCAGCTTGCGCAGCAGCTGATCGACACCAGCAAGCTGGACTTCCTCGACCTTTCGTTGTGGGACTGCTGGAAGGAGCCGCAGGAGCCGGAGCTGAAGGGCCGCACTTTGATGAGCTGGTTCATGGACCTCGAGCGCAAGGGCGTGCGGCTCGGCGTGGCGGGCAAGATCCACGACCCAGCCGAAGCCGAGCAAGTGCTGGCGCTCGGCGCCGACTTCGCGATCCTGGGCCGCGTCGCGATCCTGCATCACGACTACCCAAGCTTGCTGGCGGCGAACCCTGCCTTTCGGCCCAAGCGTCCGCCCGTCACTCGCGCATACCTGGCGAACGAGGGCCTAAGCGAGCACTTCGTGCGCTACCTGGGCAACTGGCCGGGTTTCGTGGCGAACGAAGACGAGGGCGCGGCACCGCGCCGCTAGCTGATCGAGCGCCGGCCGCTGCGCTGCCCGCTGACCGTCAGCCGGTCGCGGGCGTCTGGAGTTCCCCCGCTTTCGTGGACACCCCAACAAGCGCGATACTGTGCGAGGAGTGAGCCATGGCAAGACGGAAGCGACGGAAGTTTACTGCGGATTTCAAGGCGGACGCGGTTCGGTTGTGCACGGTCGGACGGCAGTCGATCGTGCAGGTACCCATCTCGCTCGATCGCCGCGTATTGCCCGAAGCCGTCGATGGCGATGTCGCAGCGCTCGACCTGATGGCCACTGTGGTTCCGGCGAGCGCGGCTGCCGCTGCAATCGGTGCTCTCCGGGGCTGGGAACTCTTCGACCAAGCGGTACCGCTGGAGCCAGAGTGGGAACGGCTCGGTTACGACATCTGCGATGCGCATGGCACCAGCTCGTTGACCAACTGCGGATACGAACCCGGTGAGCGCGAGTCCTTGCTGAACTTTGTGCCGCAGCTCAACGAGCACCATCTCTTTCGGGAGATCGAGGACGCTGATCACTTCCGTGTCGCCAGCGACCTCAGGGTGCCCGAGCACGCGCCGTTCGCCGTGAGCTTCACCACGAAGCGTGTCTGAGTCCCGTTGCTCGTCGCGGCGCGCGCGACGTCGAACCCGCCGCCCGGGATTGTGAGCGTGGTGATGTCAGCGGTGCCGAACGTCGAATCGATCGAACCCGGTGGAGGTGGGCTCACGGAGACCGACAGCGGCGAGCTCGAAGTGAGTAGCCCTGAGGTCGCGCCGACGGTGGCGCTCACGGGCGACGCGGTCAGGGCCGCGCCAGGCAGCGCATTCAGCGGGAGCGTGCCCGTAGCGGTGCCTGTGCCCGCCGGCAGTGAGAGCGGCGTCGCGGACACGCCCGAAGGTAGGCCCGCGCGTCGATCGTCACGGCGCCGGCCGCACCGAAGTGCCGCGCTACGTGCCAGCGCTCGGAACTGCGTGGCGCTGCGATCCGGTCGCGGCGGAAAGTCATTCTTTCAACCGTTCTCGCGAGAGGCGTCCAGTGAGTCGCTCAAGCGGGGCGCAGTCTGTACCCTCGCTTGCGGCCGGGCGAGCCGCTAGACAAGCTCAGGCGCCGGTCGGCTCGTGTCGGAACCAAACCAAGTGAAGCAAGTTGGCGGCTGGAGGCGGGTCGTGATGCGCTGGATCCGTCCCTCGCGTCCAGCACGCTTGAGCGACGCAGCGCGGCGGCGTGAGCTCGGCCGGCGCTGGGTGCTGCGCTCGCTCGCGTGTGTCGGTGGTGCGATCGCATGCGGGGCGATCGCCGCGCTCGTCCTGGTGCACTCGCTCGACCAGCCGTGGCTCAAGCGTAGACTCCAGGGGTTGGTGCGCGCGTCGGTGGGCGCCGACCTCGATTATCGCAGCGCACGGGTCGACCTGCTCTCAGGGCTCGAGATCGACGGGCTAGTCGTACACTCACCTGCGCCGGTCCGCGCGTTCGCGCCCGAGCTCGTGCAGGTCGGTCGCCTGAGCGCGCGCTGGTCGCTGGGTGCCATTCTGCAAGGTCGCGGGCCCACCATTCGGCGGCTGGCGGTGTCGGACGTCACGGTCACAGTGGTCGTAGATGAGCGCGGGCGGACGTCTTTCGACGCGTTCTCGCGGCCCGGCTCCACGGCTGCGCCCGGGCCGAGCGTGTCTCTTTCTCGCCAAGCCTCGCGCTTGCTCGGCGCTGCGCCCGTGCTGGGCGAGCTTGCCGTCGGCGGCGTAACGCTTGTGCTGGTGCGGACACAGCACGGGGTGGTGTCCGAACGCAGCGAGCTGCGTGGCCTTGCGATAGGGGTCGCGATGCGCCCGGTTGCACCGCCAGCGCATGGCTGGCGCGTCACCGCGGAGCTCGGCTCGCCCGCGGCTCCTCTCGAGCTGGCGCTGACTCGCGCGTCGGCCGGCTCCTGGGCAGGCGCCGCTCGCGCGCGGGCCTGGCTCAACGTCGATGCCACGGCGTCGGCGCTGAGCGCCGCGCTCGACCTGCACATGCTCGACCAGACGTTTGCCGCCAGCGTTTCCGCCGATCACTTCATCCACGCCGAAGCCAGGGTTCGATTCGATCCGGCAGCCGGCCTCACGGAACTCACGCTCGACCACACGCAGGCGGCTGACGGGGCTGCGACGGCCGAAGCCTCGATCGAAGTGCCGGACGTCGGGCAGCCGATTGTGCAGTACGCGCGTGGCGACCTCGACCTGGCACGGCTGCTGCGTTGGCTCCCCGCCGGGCTGGTTCCCGTCACCGCCGAGCGAGCGCGCGTGCGCTACCACGTGGAGTCGCTTGTTGTCGGACCAGTCCCGAAGCTCACCAGTGCCGGCGCCGTCGCGATCGAAGCGGATCTGTCGAACGTCACGGTCAGCGCTGCGGCGGGCTTGCTCCAACTCGGACGCGGAGCGCTCTCGTTGCACGCACAGCCGGCGAACGCTGGAGCGCTCGCGGGCCGAGCATCGATCACACTGGCCGGGACGCGGTTTGCTGCAGGGCAGGAGCGGCTGGCGGCGGATGATCTGCGCGTTGAGCTCGAGGGCCGGCAAGCCGCGGACGGGGCGCTGGCCGGCCGTGCAGCCATACGTTTCGCGCGCGTCGAGCATGCGGGCGGGTTGCCGATGGTCGCGCGTGACGGCCAGCTCGAGCTTCGCAGCCAGGCGCTGCGCACTGGCGCAGCGGATCCTCTCGCCACGCAGGGCGATCTGGCTTGGTCGATGGAGTTGGCCTCGCTCGAGCTGCGTCCCGGTGCGATGCGCGCGAGCGTCGATGGGTTGAGTCTGCACGCGCACACCCAGCTGCTCGGACACGCTCCCTATGCCGTTGAGCTCGAGACCTCCGCATCGCGAGCACGGGTGGCGGGCCGCGATGGCAAGCTACTCGTGGATGCGCCGTCGCACGTCGAAGCTTGGGCGCGCGATGTCTGGCTCGACGTCGCGCACCTGCCCGCAAGTCGCGGCGTGGTCCACGCCGCCGTACGCGTGGGTGAGTCGCAGGCATCAGTCGATCTGACGAAGGCGAGCGATGGGCTCGGGTTCGCACTGCGCGCTTCGGCGCCCAGTCTGGCCGTGATTCGAGCGTGGCTCTCACCCACGCTCGCGAACGCGGCGCCGTGGGAGCAAATGGCGGTCGCAGTGCGCTCCAACGGTCGTGTCGACCATCTGTTCAGTGCGACGCCCGGACTTCGTCAGACGACCGAGCTCGACGTCGAGCGCCCGGCCTTCGACACCGTCGTCGCTCGCTCGCTCTCGCTGACCCTGAAGTCGCAAGGCACGGCGCTGTACCAGGCGGCCGAGGTGGATCTGCGTGCGCAGGGGCTTGCGTTCGGCCGCAGTGGCCCGGGCGACGACCACCTCACGCTCTCGGCGGCCGTGGACCGTACGCACCCGTCGCTCCGGTTCCAGCTGACGACCGAGGGGCGCGCAATCACCAAGATCTCGGGGTCACTCGCGTTCGATTCGTCGTCGCAGGCTCTGCTCTACGAGCTCGAAGGCAAGCTCTCGGGACTTGCACCGCTGACCCCGCTCGCCGCGCGGCTGCATGGCATCGAGGCTTTCGATCTATCGAAGCTCGACGTCGATCTCTCCACACGCGGCGCCCTGCTCGGCGTCGTCGCCGCGGTCACACGCGACGCAACGCTGACGCTCGCGCCGAGCCCTGCAACCAGTGCGGCGGTCGAGGGCAGCGTGGACCTGCGGCTCGCGCACCTGCGCTGGAATCGCGGGGACAGCGCGATCGCCACGCCTGCCTTGGCGTGGCACGCCGACGTGCATACGGTCGGCGCACGCCGCACGCTGGACAGCAGGCTCGAGGTTGGAAGCTTGCACCTCGATCTCGGTACGCACGACGTCGACCTGAACGGGATCGTCGACAGCGCCAACGTCACGGTCATCGGCAACCTGGCCGAGCCGGAGCTCGAGCTCACCCACCGGCTCGCCGTTCGCGCGGTCGAGCAAGACTTCGTCCCCGAGTATCCGATGGGCGAGCTGACGGTCACGCTCTCCGCCGAACGCGGTCCGGAAGGTGTGGTGCACATCTCCGAGCTGGGCATCGGCAACGGGCTCGGGGGCACGGCGATCGCCGTTACGGGAAACGTCGACCTGAGCGAAGGCCGCCGCACGCTCTCCGTCACCAGCTCGCTCAGCCAGGAGCTCGTGCGCCTGTCCAGCATTCCCGAGCGCTTCAAAGGGCAGGGAAAGGTGACGGTCGAAGCGCACGTGACCTCGCCGGACCTCGCACGCTACGACGTGCGCGCCGCAGTGAAGGCGCAGGACGTGAGCGTCGCGCTGTCTCGCCCGGGGATCGAGCTGCAGAGCGTGAACGGTGAGGTGCCGATCACCGTGGCGCTCAAGGTCGGCAAGGGCGGAGTCCAGCTGCAGCGCACGGAGGACCGCAGTGCGTATTCGATGCTCCGTTTCGCCGACCAGCACCCGCTGCTCAGCCATAGCGGTTTCCTCTCGATCACTCGGTTCAAGGCGCCTTTCGTGTCGATCGCTCCGTTGGTCGGCAACCTCGCCATCGAGCACAACGTGATCTCGCTTCGGCAATTCGAACTCGGAGTTCGCGGCGGGAGCATCACCGGACAGTGCAGCGTCGACTGGGACGGCCCGAAGTCGACGGTAGAGCTGCACGTGCGCGCCAGCGGCGTGCAGTCGTCACACGGTGAGCCGTTCGATGGGAACATCGCCGTTGCCATCTCTGCCGCCGATCGCACCATCGAGGGGCGCGCGGAGATCCTGCGCATCGGCAAGCGACACTTGCTCGATCTACTCGATCTGCACGATCCGCTGCACGTCGATCGTGCGATGAACCGCATCCGCAGCGCGCTGACGTTCGGCTACCCCGATAGCCTTCGCCTGGTCTTCGACCATGGGTTCGCGAGCGCCCATCTGGAGCTCGGGGGCCTCGCGCGCCTGGTGAGCATCGGTGAGCTGCGCGGAATTCCGATGGGTCCCATCGTCGACAAGATGCTCGCGTCGTTCCTCGACGGAGCCGACACGAAGGAAACGCCATGAACCGAGCTCCCCTCATCGCCGTGGTCGCACTCTTTGCGCTGGCCGGTTGCTTCAAGCCGCCGGAGATCGTCATGGTCGATCGCGCGACAGCCCTCGAACAGCAGGCCTCCGGCTCGTTCGACGATCTCGAGCGCAAGCTGGATCGAGCGGGCATCGAGCCAATCCCCGTGCCGCTGACGCCGCAGCAGCTCGAGGCGCTGGGCATTCGTCCGGCACCGCTCGTCGACCAAAGCGAGCTCACCGACGCCGATCGGCTCGACGGGTTGCTCGCGCAGCACTGCGTCGGCGAGGGCAAGGACGGGCTGGTCGTCGAAACGCGCGACGCTTGCAGAGGCGGGGCCGACGCCGACGAAGTCCAGACCCTCGTAGAGCGTGTGAACCGGGCGCGGCTTCAGCTCTGGCGCTGGATGCACGAACAGCGCGGCGACCTCTCGGCCCAGCAGCTGCAGCGGCAGTGGCGCGAGAACCACTTGCGCAACGTGGTCTGCGAGGGTTGGGTCCAGGACAGCGATGGGAAGTGGCAGGCGAAGTCGTGCTGAGATCGCGAACACTGGCGGCTGCGGCACTCGCCCTGTGTGCGTCCCTGCTCGCGTCGAGCGCGTCGGCCGACAACGTGGACGATGACGATCTGCGCAGGCCCCAGCGGCTCACCGTGGGCGTGGCCGATGACCTGCTCGGCCAGCTGGGTCTCGACGGAAAAACGCTCTATTTCGTATCCAATCGCGATACGACAAACCAGGTCTTCGCCCAGAGCATGATCGATGGTCGCACGCAGCAACTCTTCGACGATGGCGCCGACGTCACGTGGCCGCGCGTGAGCCCGGATGGGCGGTCGCTGCTGTACATCTCGTTCCGGGAGAGCGTCTCGGGCCAGCTCTGCGTTCGTCGCCTGCCGCGTGGCGATGGACGCGTGTGCCTTCGAGATTCGTCTGCGGCCCTGCAGGCCGAGTGGATCGACACCCGACGGATCGTGCTCATCAGCCGTCAGTCGATCAAAGGGGACCTGCGCATCCTCGAGGTGACACTCGGCTCGGCACTGTCGGCGCGGCCGCTGCTCGATCGAAACATGACGAGCCCTGCGGTCTCGCCCGACGGACGCTGGCTGGTGTACGTCCCGGTTTCGCGCACGGTGCTCACCGTGGGGCCGGCGTTCTCCGCGCACGCGGCCCAGACGCTCGAAGCCATTCCGCTGGGCTCGGCCGCGTCGGCCAGGCCCGTGAAGCTCGCGCTGCAGCTGCCCGGACAGACGGGCCAGCCGGCGTTCGCGAAGGACGGACGCTGGCTCTACTTCGTGCAGTTCATCACCGACACCAACCACGACGGCGCGGTCGACGCGAGCGACCACGGGATTCTCTTTCGCGTGCCGGTCACGTTCGCGGCAGCAGCCCCAATGCTCGGCGCGCCCGAACAGCTCACCGAGACCTCGTGGAACTGCGAGTATCCTGCGCCAGCCGTCGATCGCCTGATCGCGACCTGCTCGCAGGACGCGAGCCTCGACGTGTACTCGCTGCGGCTGGACGGCGAGGTGCCTGCGGACTGGACGAGGCCGACGCTAATGAACGCGATCGACGACGCGGACACCCTGGTCGTGGAGCAGCTGCTGACCAGTCGCTGGCTGGCGCGCGAGACCACGTCCGGCGGTCGGTGGCGCGCCATGCTGGCACTGGCCATGGTGCACTTCGAGTGCGAGGAATTCCGGGCTGCCCAGTACTACGCGGAGCAGCTGGACACGCTGCACGACCCTGCGACGGCAGGCATCTCGTTGCCGCTGCGACTGCTCGTCGAGCAACGGCGGGCCGAGCGCCGTCGGGAGCAAGGCCGCTTGATGGAAGGTTTCCGACACGAAGCGCAAGCCCGGCTCGATCAGCTGCGCGTGGACCGCTCCGAGAGCCCGCTGGCCGAGGATCTGACGCATCTGGTGCGCAGCGCGGTCTTCGACTCACTGGGCGACAAAGCACAGGCCCGCAGCGAGCTCGAGGCGGTCACGGTCGATGCCACGACCCCCGTGCCCATCGTCGAAGCGTACTACCGCTTCGCCGACGCGTTCTATCGCCAGCTCGACGACCGCGAGGCACTGATCGACGTGTGCCGCAAGCTCTCCGCCAACACCGCCCTGCGCCCCGACGAGCAGCTGCGCTACGCGCGGGCCGCCGTGCGCGCGATGGTACGCGGGCTTGCCCACACGGACGCCGAGTCGCGCCTCGCGCGGGAACGGGCCGGCGCGAGCCCGCGCGAAACCGAGCTGGTTTTCTCGATCGATCTGGCGCGCAGCGTGCTCGCGATTCGTGACTCGCGTGCGCCGTCCGCGGTGGGTGACGCACTGCTCGCGCTCTACGCCGCGCAGAGCCGTCCCGGTCGCCGACGCGCGCTGATCGTCGACGCGGTGCAGCGGGCGGACGACGTGGACGCCGATGACGTGCTCGATGCCTTGGTCCAGCGAGACATACAGGATGTCGCACCTGGGATGCACGAGCGCGGCGAAGCCGAAGATGTCTACGAACGGCTGATCCTGGCGCGGGCGTACGAACGCGCGTCCGCGCAGGGGTTTGCCGCCGCGCGAGACGACTTCGACGCGGTCGCCGAGCAGACCGGGTCGCTCGAGGCCGTGGTGGGCGCGATCGACATGCGGCTCGCGTTGGGCGAGCGGCCAGAGGACATCGAGGCGCAGTATGCAAAGCACGGAAGTCCCCCGGCACGCGCCCACTTCGCGAAGGCCTACCTCATCGCGCGTCAGCTCCCGCGGCTCGAAGCGGGGGCCCACGCGAAGGCTGCAGCTGCGGCGCTGGCAGCGCTCGATACCTCCTGGTCAGAGCTCAGGGAGGAGCGCAACGCGCAAGCTCTATTCGGCTCGCTGCTCCACGAAGAGTTTCTCCTAACCGGCGACCTCGCGACAGCCGAGCAGGCCGATTTGCACTATCTGATCGCGCTCGAGCTCGTGGGCCACAACGCACGCTCCCGCGCGATGATCCTGGGTGAGCTTGGCCTGTTGCACACCGACGTGGGCAATTACCGTATCGCACTCAGCTACCTGCTGCAGCGCGACAAGTTCCCGTACACCGATAACCCAGAAAGCCTGGACGTGCTGCTGTCGAAGGCCCAGGCGCTCCTGCACGTGGGGCGCGACGCGGAGGCGGCGGCGTCTGGGGATGCGGCACTTGCGCTGATCGCCCGCAACCCAGCGCTCGCCAGCTACCGGCTCCTTGCACTGGACTGGGCTGCCGTCGACAACCTCGCCGCAGGTCGCTTTGTGCGCGCGCTCGCGCTCTACGACCAGGAGATCCCGTTGCTGGACACGTCACGCGGGCCCGTGGCCGCACGAAACCGACTGGTGGTGCGCGTCTCGCGGGCGGCAGCAGCGGTGGGTGCGAACCAGCCGATACGTGCGCTCGCCGATCTCGACTACGTGGAGAAGAGGCTCTCCGACCCGTCGACAGCTGCAAACCTGGCGTGGCCCCATGCGAGCGCTGCAAACGTCGTCCGCGCGTACCGGCTGATCGCGAGCGGCCTGCGTGCGAGCGGCGACCGGGAGCTGCGTCGCCTGGACGACGAAGCACGAGCCATCGCGGCGCGTCGGGCGATCCTCGAAGAGCAGCTCGGGGAGACCCACCGGGTGGAGCTCGAGCGAGAAGCGATGCTCGCGGACGCCCAGCTGGCGTTGAACGCGGGCCAGCGGCGCGACGCGCCAGCGACCTCGCGCTGGCTGAGTCGAGCGTTCGCACGGGCGGACGCCCTGCGTGCTCGAGCCAACGGCATGAGCGACAAAGAGCAGCTCGACGTGCTGTGGCTGGCGGCAGAGCTCAGTGTCTCGCTGGGCAAGACGCTGGTGGTAGACCTTCAGAAGCGGATGGCTGCAGCTGCAGCCGAGCTCGCGGCACGACGGGAGCCCTCGCTGCACTCTTACGCGAGCTGGCTCGAGATCTATGGTCCGCTGGTGACGCCTGCGGCGAACGGTGCGCAGGCCGCCCCGGCGGCACCGGCGCAGGCGAGGCCGTGAGCCAGCGCTGGAAACTGGTTGGCAAAGCGTTTGGAGCCACAGCGTCAATCTCGTGGCTCGCGGAGGTCTAGTTCCAGGGTTGACCTTGCGCTGGACCCCCGCAGTGGTTGACGACGCGTCAGCTGCCACCGCAGAAACGCTGGGCCATGGACGCACGCTTGCACGCAAGCAGTCGTCGACTTCCGCAGGATCCAACCGCAGGTCGTGCGCGCCGTGTCCAGCGCAGACGCGTATCGTTTCGCGATCCTGCCCCAAGAGCATCCTGCGCGTTTCATGCTCGTTCGGCCTCGGAGCGCTGCGGTTGCTTCAAGCCGCCGGTGCCTTGGCACCGCCGTGTCCGGCGTGGTTCGGCACCTGTGGAGCGGATGCGCTCGCTATCCCGTGGTTTGCGCAGCACTGTGCATTCGGCGGCCAGGTATTCGACCGCATTCGGTTGGCCGCGCGTCAGCCATCCGGCCACGGTCGACAGCCGAGACTGCAGTGGCAAGCTTTCCATTCTCAGCCGCTAACCGGCCACCCGCCGGCGCGCGCAGCTGCAAGAGCCTCCTCAGCCGGTATCCGCGCGGACCGACATCGTGCGCAGCCTGCCGCGATCGAAGTTTGGCCCCACAAGCGTTGCAGCGTTTGCGTCTTGCCGTCGCGTGCCGCCGCCGTCAGCGGCGCTGACGCAGACGCAGTGTGCAGGAGCCCGTGTCGTCGAAGCGTGCGATGCGTGGCACGAGCCCGAGGTAGAGGTCATCCTCGAGCGAGGTCCAGACGCCCGAGTCGACGCCCGCGTCGGCTACCTGGATGTCCGCGACGCTCTGCGGGATCGCCGCAAGCTCGGCCAGAGTGATCTCCCCGTCGCGGTTGCCGTGGTCATCCGCGAGTGCGAACGGCTCGAAGCGCGCCATCGCGTGCGCTGGGTTCAGCGCGTCGTCGAACAGAGCCGCGCCGGGGATCAGGATGTCCATGGTCTGCGCCTGCTGGCCGCGCAGCGTGACCCCCGCTGCGCCACCGTCGCCGGCCTCACACTGGGCGTACGAGCTGGACTGGCGGAAGGACCACGCGAAGCGCTTGGTGATGCCGCCCTTCGCTGCGGTGCCTTCGATCTGGACGCTCACGCCGCGGTTGGTGGAGTAGGTATCGGTGCCCGGCGTGCGCATGAAGGTCTTGTCGGCTTCGGTCACGCCGACGCCGAGCAGCGAATCCGACGCCGGATTGCCGACGCGGAACCCGAACTCACACGCGCCGAGGCCGTAGACCACGGTCACCTTCTGCGGCCCGGCGGTCTGCATGTTGTAGATGCGCGTGTAGCCGGTGCCGCCGCCTGCGGAGTAGTTGTTGCAGGCGTCACCCGACACCTGGACCTGGCCGAGGACCATGAAAAAGCGCTGGTAGCGGATGTGCCAGCCATCGCCAGTGTCGAAGCCGCTGCGCAGGGCTTCATCGCTGGTGACCGTCACGTGCAACGTGCCGGGTGGCGGCCTCGTGTCGACGGGCAAGCACGAGCACAGCGCTGCTGTCAGCGTGCAGGCGAGGAATCGTGTTGCGAGAAAGCTGAGGCCACGCATGACTAGAAGCCTCCTTCCAGGCCGAGGCTCGGGACGCTGATCGGCCCGATCTGTTGCCCGCCGAAATTCTCTTTGTTCAAGGTCACGTTCAGCATCTCTGCCACGAAGGAGAGCCAGGTGCTCTTGCCCAGCTGCCAGCGCTTCTCCACGCGCAGGTCGACCCGGTAGAACGGCGGGTAGCGATCCGGCGTATTGGAGCGCAGCGGGGCGATCAAGCCGCGCAGCGTTGGGTTCTTGGGCGTGCCGGTGTAGAAAGTGAGCCGCGTGCCGGCGCGCCAGTTCCTGCCGAGATCGTACGCGAGGGCGCCGTTGGCCACGTGCGTGCGATCGAAGGTGCTTGGGAAGTGCTCGTTGCCGAGGCTGCGCTCGGAGCGCGAGAGCGTGTACGAGAGGAAGCCGCCGAGGTGTTTGGTCAGGCGGCGCTTCACGAACACCTCTACGCCCACGCCCGAGCCGAGGCTGCGATTGTCGGCGCTGGTGTTGAGCGTCGCGGTCGGGTTGCTTCCGATGGAGTCGGTCATGTCCAGGAACACGCTGTAGAAGCCGGTGATGCTAGCCGTGGTCCCCTCGGCTATGTCGGTCTCGACGCCCGCGCTGGTTTGCAGGCTGGTCTGCAGACCGCCGCGCAAGTTTGCGGGACTGAGCCCTGGCACGGGCACGATGAACGACGGCGGCTGGTGCGCGACGCCGTAGGCGTGCGTGATGCGAACCTTGTCGCTGACCTTGAAGCGCATAGCCAGGCGGGGATCGATTCCCACGGCACTGGCCGAGCCGGAGTGGAAGAGATCCACGCGCAAGCCCGGGGTCAGCTCGAAGCGCGGCGTCACGTCGTACACGGCATCGACCCAGGCGCCGAGCGCCGTGTCGTTGCGCGGCGGGAAAGTGTTGTTGAACGCCTTGATCGCCGGGCTTTCGGGATCACTGTAGGTCGCCTGATCCGCGGTGTAGCCATCGAGCGCGCCGTCGACGCCAGCGCGCAGCACCAGACCGTGCGCGAGCTGTTTGTGCAACTGGGAGCGTATGCCGATCGACCGATCCATCGCGTTGCGCTGCGCGGCCAGCCGCGTGGCGTCGTAGCCGAGGGTCACGTCGGTGCGCACGGCACCTGACTCGAACGAGTGTTCGTGGCTCAGGTTGAGCCGGTAGAACTCCGTGCCAAACAGGATGTTCAGGCCGCCGGTCTGCTGCTGACCGAGCAGGTCGTAGGAACCGAAGGAGAACGCCGTGATGCGATCGTGGGGCGTGAGATCGTACGAGACGCGCGCCTGGTAGTCGCGGTAGTCGAGCTTGATCTTCGGAGCGAGCAGAGACACCACCGCGGCTGTGTACGAATAGCGCCCGCCGACCAGCACCGTGCCGCGTCCGCCGGCGAAGCCGGTCTCGGCCATGGCGCCTGCATCGAAGAGGCGCAGGTTGCCTTCCCCGTGCGGGTCGGTGCGCGGGTCGGTGGTCTCTGCCGAGACGACGCCCCCTGCGAAGCGACCGAAGCTCGCCGGGTAGCCACCGGGGTACAAGTCGACGCGGTCGACCATGCCCGGCTGCACAACGGAGGGACCGATGGCGATGTGATAGAGATACGGCACGCGCACGCCGTCGAGGAAGTAGCCCACGTTGCCGGGTGGCGCGCCGCGCACGTAGAAGAAAGGCAAGCCCGACACGATCGGTGTCACGCCGGGCAGAGCGTCGATGGCACGGAAGGGATCGCCGAAGGCGCCCGGGATCTGCCGCACCTCCGCGCGTGTGAACGACGAGACTGCGGGCGGAAGCCGCTCACCGTGCACGGTGACTTCGATGTCGGCGCGCTTGGAGCGGGCCCGCTCGGCGGGCTGCGCGGCGAGCCGGAAGACGACCTGCGTCTGCTTGCCGGCAACCAGCTCGATGTCCGTTTCCTGCGGCACGTAGTGCTCAAGGCTGACGGTGACGTGCACCGGCCCGGCAGCCACCGCGGGCACGCTCCAGCTGCCGTCAGTTGCGCTGCGGGCTGCGAGCACGCCGCCGTCAGCGGCACGCGCCGCGAGCTGCGCACCACCGAGCGCCACGTCTGTATTGTCGTCGAGCACGCTGCCGCCGAGCGCGGGTGGCGGTGGATCGAAGCTGAAAAGGTAGCGGATGCGCGCGGCCAGCGGCTTGCCCGCCCGCCGGGCCGGCTCGAAACGCAGCGTCTGGGCCGCGGCCAGTGCGGCTTCGTCGAATCCGTGCCCTCTGGGCTCTTCCACGCTGGCCTTGTGCACCGCCCCGTCGGTGTCGATCTCCAGCAAAAGGCTCACAGTGACGTGGTCGTAGAAGTGCTCTTCCAGGGCTTGCGCCGGATAGGACACGCTGGCGTTGTCCCTCAGCTTCGGAGGCACGATGGCCTCGGCAGCCTGTGCCGCTGCGCCGGCCTGACTGTCGCTCGCCGGCTGCGCGCTGGCGTCGGTTGCCGCAAGCACGAGGCCGAACAGCGTCGCGACCGTTGCCGCGCCCAGCGTGGCACGTGGAGCAAGCGTTGTCCGTCCACCGACAGGACTGCGGGTCCGTGTGCTTTGCATGTCGGTTCTTGGTCTCACACACGGCTCCTCAGCGCACGAAGCGGACGCGCACCGTCACGCTCGCGGCCACCGGCATGCCGTCGCGGTCTCGCGCAGCACGCCACGATTTGTCCAGCGCGCAACGGCGTGCCGCGCCACCGAACCCGTGGGCCGGATCCTGCAACACATCGACCCGCGTCAACCGTCCCGCTTTGTCCACGGCCACGCGGATCGTCGCGAGCGCTTCGTCGATCCGGTCGGCGTCGGCCTCCGGTGGGAATGGACAATGCCAGTCCAGCTCGCCCACGACGCCCGGGGGCTGCGAGCGATCCGAAGCGTCGCCGTCAGCTGCCATCCCCTTGCCGGTGGCCGTGCCCTTGAGCTCTGCATGGGCTCGCCCCGGACTGTTGCCGGTTGCGTTCGCGGCGGTGGTTCCGCCGCCGTACGTGGCCGCCGTGCCGGTGACGAAGCCGGTGAGGTCGACCGGCTCGTCCGGCTCGTCTTGCTTCGTCACGATGGCGGCTGCCTGGGCCAGTGCAGGCGGCGAGGGCGCGGCCTTCATGGCGGCGGCCGCGCGCAGCTTCGGAGCCGGTGCAGGCTCTGGCGCGCGTGGCTCCGGCGGTGGCTGGTTTGCGGTCGGCTCGGGTGGCTCGAGCTCGAAGAGCTCGTTTACGATCGGCGCAGCCGCCGGCCGCCGCACGGCCGAGCGCTGTGAAACCCACAGGCCCACGGCAGCGTGGCCAGCAGCGGCGATCGCGAATGCGAACCACAGCCACGGCCGATCGCGCCGCGCGTTGATGATCAGCTCGCGTAGCGGATCCATCCGCGCCGCCGTGAGCTGCAGCGAGCTCATCGACTACTTCGCCTGACCTTCCGCGCGCTCAGTCGCCAGCGGCGGGACGACGCCAAAGGCGATCTTCGAGATCCCCGCGCGTCGCAGTAGATCCAGCGTGTGCATCACGCGGCTGTGAAAGACCGCGCCGTCCGCCTTGATCACGGCGCGCAGATCTTTGTGCTGCCTGGCCTGCGTGCTGGCCAGCGCCAAGAGGTCGTCATCCTTGGAGAGCATCTGCCCATTGACCTGCGCGGCGCCGTTCGCGAAGAGCACGACGCTGAAGATCTCCTGGAGCTCGTTGCCCGACGCCGCCTTGGGCAGATCGAGTGGCATCGCCTGGTGACCGACGATCAGCTTGGCGGTGACCATGAAGATGATCAGCAGCACCAGCGTGATGTCCACCAGCGGCGTCACGTTGATGCCCGTGATCGCACCGTGCGGAGTTCTCGAGGGTTGCATGGCCATGGCTCACGCAGCTCCCGCGCTCATGACGGCGCTGCTGGCCGGCGTTGCAGGCTCCGGCGAGACGGCAGCCGGCGCGCTCGGCGTTCCGATGTGCGTGAGCAGCACGTGTGCCAGCGTCTCGACGTTGGTGAGCTTCTGCGTCAGCAAGCCCTGGAAGTAGTTGAACACGGCCACCGCCGGAATCGCCACGACCAGCCCGACGGCGGTTGCGACCAGGGCCTCGGCGATCGTGCTCATCACGCGCTCCGGCGCGAGCTGCGCCGAGCCCGCCACCATGGAGCTGTTCCCCAACGCATCGAACGCGCCCACCACGCCGATCACGGTGCCGAGTAGGCCGATGAACGGTGCGTTGTTGCCGACCGTCCCGAGGAAGAGCAAGCGCTGCTCCAGGCGCGAGCGCAAAAGCCCGGTGGCGGCAGCCATCGCCTCTTCGGCAGCGGTCGCGCCGCGTTGCCAGTGCGTGAGACCAGCGAGCACCACGGCCGCTTCTGCGCTGCGCGACTGCGCGAGGCGCACTCGTGCAGCCGCGACGTCACCTTGCCCGAGCAGCTGGTGCAGATCGGCGACCAGGCGCGGGATGTCGTCGCGCTGTGACCAGAACACGCGCGCCCGATCGAGCATGATGGCGATCGACGCGATGCTCAGTCCGAACAGCAGCCACAGCACCCAGCTCGCGCCGGAGCGCACCAGCAGGTTCTTGATTTCCTCGACCATGGAGATCTCCCGGAAGGCAGCTCAGACGACTCGCTGGAAGGCTCTGTGGCGAGGTGCCGCTCGCGCGCGTCGCGCGTGTGAGCCAGACTCGACTGTTGGCTTCGGCTCTCGAGCCGGTGGACGACCAGACTGCGCTGCTCGCTCCACGGCATGCCTGTAGCACGACCCGCGCGCCGGTAGCCAACCGGTCTGCGCTCGTGCTCGGGGCGAGACGCCTCAGCTCGACTCTCGCACGAGCGCTTCGCGCAAGCTGCGCGCAGGAGTGCTCCCAGGCCAGCAGGTTGGACACGACCCGCTCTGCAGCCGCCCGTGCGGCAGGCAGTCAGTGCGGCGGGCGACTCGCCCTGCATCAGCGTGGGTTGTGATTGACGAACGCTGGCGTCGCATCGAGTCGCGTGGTTCGTGATGCACGTTGCGGTCCACGTGGCCGGTGGCACGCTCAGGCGCACGTGCGATGCGGAGCACAAGCCATAGTGACGGGTCTGGTGAAAGCCCTTGGGCGGCACATGGCGGACTGTGCCGCAGCCGTCGGCGCCAAGAGCTCCACAACGCGCACCCCGCTCCGTAGAGCAGCGTGAACCCCGCGATGTTTGAGGTCGGCGCTGGCCTGCAAGAAACGCTCGATACCGCTGCCGCTGAGCACATCGAGCTGCCGTTGCAGCTTACGAATGCCCCGGACGCTGCTCATCACCCTGGGACGCTCCAGCGTCCGCAAACCCTCGCAGCGCAAGCGCCCGCGCCGTCTTGTCTCGGTGCTCGCCCACCGCTGCTCTGCTGGCGTGCCGGCACTCGGAGATTCAGGCACGGGTGGGCCGGGTGCCGACGCCTGTGTGGGCGAGCGAATGCTGCCAGCGCGCCAGCGCGCTAGGCTTGGGCGCGAGCTTCGCGCGCGCCTCTGCGCCTGCCGGGGAGCGGCTCTGTTCGAGATCCCATCAGTCAACTCGGGCAGAACCTGCGTTCACGCTTCCCACGCACGCGCGCGGTCTCACGAGAACCGTGACACGGTCGCAAACCTCCGGTCGGTCAATGCGTGCAGACGCCTGCCGGGCTCAGCCTCCAGGTCGGACTCCTGCCGCTCTCACCGGGCACGTTGTCCGTGTACGGATAGTCGGTCAACCCCACTCCGATCTTGCCGCCAGGGCGGTAGTCGGGTCGGGAGCCGGCGCGGTGGATGCTGGAGTGGTTGCGGGCCCTGACTGTTTCTCCCCTTTGGAGCGAGCGGCCCGCCGCCAGGGGGTGCTGCTCAGGCGGGTGACGCGGAGCTGGGCGGCTGGCAGACTGGGCACAGCGTTTATTCGGCCTACCGCCGACGCAGCAGCAGGCGATGCAGATGTCGTTCTTCTGGATGTTGCCGAACATCCTGCTCAGCGGCTTCATGTTTCCCTACGAGGGCATGCCGGTGCCGGCGCAGTGGGTCTCCCAGATCCTACCGCTCACGCAT
>DASVHQ010000210.1:0-8811 GCA_036382515.1 Polyangiales bacterium
GTGATCCGCGAGTACCTCACGCGCTCGATGGCCATGCCCGTCAGCGGCGATACCTACCTGCTCGTGGCCGACGACCCGCCCGCCACGCATGCCTGGTCGGTGCTGTTCGCCGCGTTTTGCGCCAGCATCGTGGCCTTCAACGTGTGGCTGTTCTCGCGCTGGTTCCGGCCGATCCGCTGACGCTGAACCGCGCGCGGAACCACCCTCAGCCGTGCAGCGGCAGCCGCTCGACCAGCGCGAGCCAGGCGTGTGTGAGCTGCTCGCCGAAGAACAAGTACTCGAGCGCGCCGAGCGCCAGGAACGGGCCAAACGGGACCTTGAAGTGGCCCCAGTACTGGGGCGCAGGTTCGTCGTCCAGTAGCGCGTCGGCCTCGTGCGCATCGGCGGCTGGTTCGGCCATGCCCGACGTCGCTGCAGCTGTTGGCGGCAGGCCGGCTTCGTCTTGGTCGGACTCTTCCTCGTGCGCCCCGCCGCCGATCTCGAGCCCCGTGACCTTGCTGATGATGAACGCGAGCAAGCCCTGCGCCGCCCCTGCGAACACGGCGAAGAGCGCGCCCTGCCAGCCCACGAATGCGCCGATCATCATCAGCAGCTTGGAGTCACCCTCGCCCATACCGCGACGGCCGAGCAGGTGCTCGTACGACCACACGAACACGACCTGGATCACGAGATACGAAGCACCTGCGCCCAGCGCTGCGGCTTCCACGCCGGGCGGGTCGCGAAACACCGCGGTGGCCAGGCCAAGCGCAGCTCCCGGCAGCGAGACCTCGTCGGGGATCTCCATGAACTCGAGGTCGACGAAGGTCGCCACGAGTAGCCCGCCAACGAAAAAGAAGTACGTGATGCCCAAGAGCGACGCCTGCAAGAGCGTGATTTCGGCGCCGGCACCCAGCACGAAGTGGCGCGCGACGGCGACGGCGAGCAGCGCGGTCAGCAGCTCGACCACCGGGTAGCGCAACGAGAGTGGCGCACCACAGCACGCGGTTTTGCCGCGCAGGATGAAGTAGCCGAGGATCGGAATGTTGTAGCGGGCCGGGATCGGCGTGTGACAGCTGGGGCACGCGCTCGCCGGGGTCACCACCGACAGATCGCGTGGCCAGCGATAGATCGCCACGTTGAAGAAGCTGCCCCACGCCGCGCCAAAGAAGAACGCGGCCCCGAGCACGAACCAGACCGGAACTTCCGAAACCAGGAGATTCACAGCCCGTCAGGGTAGCCGGCCAGGGGCCATGCGGCGAGTTCTACGCGACGGTCGGCGCGCAGCCGGGCCGCAACTTGCGCCGTTACCGGGGTGGCACCAAGATGCCGCCGATTCCCGGGAGAGGCCTGTGACCGAGCGAGAAGAGCCGCGCAAAGCACTGCAGAGCGCCAAACGCATCGTCGTCAAGATCGGCAGTCGCGCGATCGTGCAGGGCGACAAGCCGGGCGAAGGCCGCTTCCAGAGCATCGCCGATCAGGTGGCCGCGCTGCATGCGCTCGGTCGCACGGTGATCATGGTGTCGTCGGGTGCGGTCGCGATGGGCGTACGCAAGCTCGGCCTCAGCGGCCGGCCCAAGCTCATGCCCGAGTTGCAGGCAGCCGCGGCGATCGGGCAGCCGCATCTGATCCAGGCGTACGAGCAGGCGTTCTCCAAACACGGCTTGCACGTGGCGCAGGTGCTGCTCACGCACGCCGAGGTCGCCGACCGCAAGCGCTACTTGAACGCACGCGCGGCGATGGACGCGATGATCGAGCTGGGCGCGGTGCCCATCATCAACGAAAACGACACGGTCTCCACCGAGGAGCTGCAGTTCGGCGACAACGATCAGCTCGCGGCGATGGTTGCACCGCTCGCGGGCGCGGACTTGCTCGTGCTCTTGACCGACGTCGAAGGCCTGCTCGATCCGAACAAGCAGCGCATCCCGCTGGTGCAAGACTTCGATGCCGTCGAGAAGCTGATCTGGCCCAAAGAAAACGAGCTGAGCGTGGGCGGCATGGCCTCGAAGCTCGGCGCTGCGCGGCGCGCGTGTCAGGTCGGCCTGCCCGTGGTGATCGGCCCCGCGCGTGACCCCGACGTGCTGCGAAAGATCGCGCTCGGCGAAGACGTCGGCACGCTCTTTCTGCCGGTGGGCGCGGCGCTCGCCAGCCGCAAGTACTGGATTGCATACACGCTCAAGATGCGCGGCTCGCTCGTCGTCGATGACGGCGCGGTGCAAGCCTTGTGCGTGCAGAAGCGCAGCTTGTTGCCGGCCGGTGTGGTCGAGGTGCGCGGAGAGTTTCATGCGGGCGACGCGGTGAGCGTACTCGCGCGCGACGGGCGCGAGCTGGCGCGCGGTCTGTGCCGCTACGACGCCCGTGACGTGCAACGCCTGCAAGGCGTGCGTTCGGAAGGTATCGCGCAGGTGCTCGGCTTCCATCACGGCGATGAAATCATCCATCGCGACGATCTGGTGGTGCTATAAGGTTGCGGATGGCCCAAACGGACCTGACGCAGTCGATCACGGCACTGGCGAAAGAAGCCAAGGCCGCGTCGCGCGTGCTGTCGTCCGTATCGACCGCCCACAAGAACCGCGTGCTCGTGCGCGTCGCCGAAACGCTGCGCGGTGCCGAAGGCGACCGCGTCATCGAGGCGAACCAGCGCGACGTGAAGGCTGCCGCGGACGCGGGTATGTCGGCCGCGCTGATCGATCGCTTGCGCCTGGACCGCGCGCGCGTCGATGCCATCGCGGCGGCAGTGGTGCACGTCGCGAGCTTGCCCGATCCGATCGGTGGCGTGGAACGCATGCGCGTGCTGCCCAATGGCCTGCAAGCCGGACAGATGCGCGTGCCGCTGGGCGTGATCGCGATGGTCTACGAAGCGCGACCGAACGTGACGGTCGACGCCGCGGCGCTGTGCTTGAAGAGCGGCAACGCCTGCATCCTGCGCGGCGGCAAGGAAGCCTTCCATTCGAACCTCGCGCTCGCGAAGCTGTTCGAGGCCGCGGTCGTCGCAGAAGGTCTGCCGCGCGGCTGTGTGTCGCTCGTGCCCACGGTCGACCGCGAGGCCACGCTGGTCTTGATCAGCCTCGCAGGTCTGATCGATCTCGTGATCCCGCGCGGCGGCGAGGCACTGATCCGCTTCGTCTCCGAGCACGCGCGCGTGCCGGTGATCCAGCACTACAAGGGCGTGTGCCATCTCTACGTCGATGCCGACGCCGACTTCGACATGGCCGTGAAGATTGCGCTCAATGCGAAGGTGCAGCGTCCGGCCGTGTGCAACGCCCTCGAGACGCTGCTGGTCGATAGCGCGTGCGCCGCGAGCTTCTTGCCGCAGGTGAGCGCCGCGCTACTCGCCAAGGGTGTCGAGCTGCGCGGCGATGCACGCGCGCGCGCGCTTGCGAGCGGAATGAAAGAAGCCACCGCGCAGGATTGGGATACCGAGTACGGGGAGCTGATTCTGTCGGTCGCCGTGGTCGACGGTCTCGACGGCGCGCTCGCGCACATCGCTGCGCACGGCTCCAACCACACCGAAGCCATCGTCACGCGCAGCTATGAGCGGGCGCAGCGCTTCCTGCGCGAGGTCGACGCCAGCATGGTGCTGGTCAACGCCTCGACACGCTTCAACGATGGTGGTGAGCTCGGCCTCGGCGCCGAGATCGGCATCTCCACCTCGAAGCTACATGCTTACGGCGCGATGGGGCTCGAAGAGCTCACCACACGCAAGTGGATCGCATACGGAAACGGACAAATCCGCGGCTGACGGGAGAGAACCTTGGCGACCAAGCGCAAAGCGATCAGTACCAGTGCGAAGAAGCCCAAGGCGCCTGCCCCTGCCAAACGTGGCTCGCCCAAGCCCGCCGCCAACAGCGGCAACGGTGGCAGTAAGGGCGGCGGCAGCGGCGCGACAGCCGAAGACCGCGCCCGCAAGCTGGCGCTGGCCATCGCCGCGGCCGGGCTCGACAACAAGGCCTCCAACGTCGAGATCATCGACGTGCGCGGCAAGGTGGATTACTCGGACTACGTCGTGGTCATGAGCGGCCGCAGCGACCGCCAGGTGAACGCGCTGGGCCGACTGATCGAGGACGAGCTCGAGAAGAAGCACAAGGCGCACTGCCTGGGCATCGAGGGCATGCCGCAGGGCAGCTGGCTGCTGATGGATTACGGGGACGTCATCGTGCACATCTTCCACGAAGACACGCGCGGCTACTACGACCTCGAGACGTTGTGGATGGACGCCTCACGAGTTCCGGTCGAGTCGTAACGCGCGATGCGCATGAGCCTCATCGCCGTCGGCAAGATCAAGCAAACGGGTCTGCGCGCCACGCTCGACGACTACCTCGGGCGCATCAAGCGCTACGCGACCTTCGAGGAGGTCGAGCTCAAGGACGGCAGCGATGCCGAGGTGCGCGCGCGCTTCGAGAAGGTGATCCCGCAGCGTGCGCGCGTGGTGGCGCTCGAGATCGACGGCCGCAGCCTGAGCAGCCGTGGCCTGGCCGACCTGATCGGCCGCGCCGAGATGGAAGCCGTCGGCACGCTCGCCTTCCTGATCGGCGGCGCCTACGGGCTGCCCAAGGAGGTCTCGAGCGCGGCGGCCGTGCGGCTCTCGCTCTCGCCCATGACCCTGCCGCACCGGCTGGCGCGCGTGGTGCTGGCCGAGCAGCTCTACCGCGGGTTCACGATTCTGCGGAACGAGCCGTACGACCACTGAGCGTCGGACGGAGCAAATCGAGCGCCTGAGGTCCGCGCCGCAGTGGCACGCTATTCGCAACGCAGAGTTCCGATTGCGGCGGCTCCGGCGCGGTATTTCCCCCCCAAATGCCCCGGAGCCGCCGTTTTCCTTACAGATTCCCGGAAGGCTCGCAGCGTTGCCACGACGCCGAGACCTTTCAGGAGTGAAACACCTACAGTTCATACCTGCAAACGGTAGGGTTTCTCTGGGCGGTTTCGTACCATTCAGCGCAAGCTTGGCCGGTCGCTGAGCGTGGCTCGAGCCGCTCCATCGTGCCGGGCGATCTGCCGGATATCCGGCGCGATTTCATACGGTTATGGCGTGGCCGCCGGAGCCGGAGGAGGCGCCTGGTCCGTACGGTGTCGAAACGCCGGGGCGGCACGCCACATGCGAGGACGCGCAGCGCGTCGCCGTGGCGATGCGCCCGCAACCACCAACCATCCGGCTGCCGGGACACTGATCTCGGACGCGCACGTTGCGCGCGTGCAACGCAGACGTTGCGTCGCTGAAATGATCCCTCGGTCTGCGGTCTGAAAACCCCCCAGAAAACATGGTTCTCAAGTTGGCACGACTCTCGCAATAGAGCGGAGACAGCAGCGTGACTCCCAAGAGGGTGTCCCCCCGCCCTCGAGCTCACGTGACACGGCGGTCGCAGTGGTTCCTACCCCCCCTTGGAACCCGCGACCGCCGTTCTTTTTCTTCCGCAGGCTGACGAGCCCACAACTGGGTGGCGCTCGGACCGAAGTCTGCGGCATGCCCAACAACCCACTGCTCACGGGCCTGTGTTGGCTGCTCGCCCCCGGCCGCTGTGCGGGCTGCGACCTGCCCTTCGACGACGCCACACACTGCGTCTGTGAGGCGTGCGAGCCGCTGCTCGAGCCGACGCCTGCCGGGCTGCAGCCGCCGCGCAACTCGGCTGCGGCCTACCTCTACCAGGGGCCGCTGGCCGACGCGGTGCGGCGCTTCAAGTACGCGCAACGCACGGAGCTCGCGCCCTACCTCGGTGGCCTGCTCGCCCGAACGGCCCTGGCCTACGCCGGCTGCGTCGAGCGGGTGGTGCCGATGCCACTGCACCCTGCGAAGCTGCGGGCTCGCGGCTACAACCCGGCGGCCCTCTTGGCGCGGTACGTGGCGCGCGAGCTCGGCGTGCCGCTCGACGTGAGTTTGCTGTCGCGGCTGCGGGCCACGCGCAACCAAGCGGGTCTCGACCGCGAGGCCCGAGCTCGAAACGTGCGAGGCGCGTTTGCCGCGCGCGCCGGTGCCAAGGCCGCGCGCGTGCTACTGCTCGACGACGTGCGCACAACCGGGGCGACGCTGGCCGAGGCAGCGGCCGCCCTCAGCAGTCACGGCCACGAGGTGACCACGTTGGCTCTCGCCTGGACACCGAGCTAGCTGCCGAGGCGCGCGAGCCAGGCTGCCTCTGCGCCAACTCGCCACGCACACTGCAGTGTAGACTGCGCCCGGTGCGAGCAAGCCTGGCATCGATCTGCATGTGCCTGTGCGCGTGCGCCGGCACGCCCGTGGGGCCCTTCTTCGAAGACGAGCGCTACCTGACGATCGGGATCGACCCGCGCGCCGAGAGCACCAAGGTCGTGGAAGGCCACAAGGCCCAGGGCGAGGTGCTGGCGCGTCGCATCGACGGCCAGGCCTTCACTGCGCTCGCGTTCAACGACAGGCTCGGCCGGCCCGCGGCAGTGCGCGTGGTGACGATGCGCGGCATCACGGTCGAGCTCGATCGGGACGCGGGCACCGCGCTGACGCCCGAAACCACGTACACACTTCTGGCTGCGCCTTTGGCGTCGAGCCAGGACGCAGACGGCGACGGCTTCGAGGAGGTGTTCATCGAGCGTCGCAAGCGCGACCAGCGCTGCGTGCTCGTGTACCGAGTGCGCGACGTCGGCACCGTGGACCCAGTCGAAGTGAACGCGCAGCTCTTCGGCCAGACGCGGTGCCCGACCAACGTCGAGGACATCGATGCCGACGGCCGTGCAGAGCTGATCGCCGAGATCACCTTTGCGAACGGCCGTGATGCGCCGCGGATCCGCGTGCCTCTGTTCGCGCATGACCACCACTTCAGTGTGGATGGCGACCCGGCTGCGCTGGCACGCTTCTGCGCCACCGAGCGAGCCACGCGCGCCGGTGACCTGCAGCAAGCGCGTGCCACGCTGGATGTGGACGCGGCCTACCGCCTGGCGGTGGAGCTTGCGGCGCTCAGCCAGCTCGCGGGCGAGCCGGCTGCTCGGCAGCTGCAGGTGTTCGACAGCGCGCTCGCTGGTCTCGTGCTGTCCGCAGCCCAGAGCAGCGTCGTGGCCAGCACCCGCCAACACATCTACACGGGTTGGAACGCCGACCGCCCTCGCGACAAGGCCGCCGAGCTGGTAAGTACCCCGGCGCCATGAGCAAAGAGGGCAAGAAGCCCCAGGGTGAGATCCTGGTGTGCCGCAATCCGAAGGCCGAGCGCAACTTCGACGTCGAGGAGCGTCTGGAGGCCGGCATCGTGCTCAGCGGCTCGGAAGTGAAGAGTCTGCGAGCCAAGCACGCGGACCTCGAAGGCGCCTACGCGAGCATCGACGGCATGCAGCTGTACCTGGTGAACATGCACATCGGCCCGTACAAGCAGGCCGGCAGCTTCGGCCACGAAGAGAAGCGCCGCCGTAAGCTGCTGGCGCACAAGAAGGAGATCGAGCGGCTGATGGGCCGGGTCGCGCTGCGCGGCTATGCGCTGGTGCCCGTGAAGGTGTACTTCAAGAACGGGCGCGCCAAGGTCGAGCTGGCGCTGGGGCGCGGACGCAAGGTCCACGACGACCGCGAACAAATCAAACGCGAGCTGGATCTGAAAGACGCACGCGCCGCCATGTCACGAAAGCACTGAGCCATGCCCCAGAAGGCACTTGCGATTCCAACGCGCATCGAGAGCGAATGGAGCGGCACCACGACCGCGTGCGACGGCCACGTGCTGTGGGCCGTGTCGCCGAAGGCGTTTCCTCCGGGCCAGCCGGTGGAACTCGTGCTGCTGCTGGACGACGGGGAGCTCGAGCTCGCGACGCGCGCCATCGGCAGCAAGAAGCGCGACGATGGGCACTTCGAGCTGCGCGTGCGCCTGGTGAACCTGCGCAAGCAGGCGCGCGAACGCCTGGATACGCTCTTCTCAATCCAGCGCGGATAGCACTGTCTTCTTGACGGCCTCGTACTCGTTGGGCAGCGACACGGGCTGATTGGGAAAGCGACTCTTGACGCCCGCGATCTGCCCTTCGTGGTAGCGCACCTTGAAGTCGGTGAACTTCAGGCCGCTGGCGGTGGACACCACGACCACGCGCTCGTGCTTCTTGATCTCGCCGCGCGCCACCAGCTTCACGAGCGCTGCAAGCGCAACGCCCGTGTGCGGGCAGGTGAAGGTACCGGTGCGATCGGCGGCGGCTGCGGCCTCCGCGAGCTCCGATTCGCTCGCCTCTTCGACGACACCGTTGTAGCGCTCCAGCGTGCGGATCGCGCGACGAATCGAGATCGGGTTACCGATGCGGATGGCGCTCGCTTCCGTGGGCGACGCGGTGATCGGCTCGTACTTGTCGAAGCCTTTCTTGTACGCGAGGTACAGAGGATTGGCGGCCTGCGCCTGCGCGACGCAGATGCGCGGGCGCTTGGTGATGAGACCGAGCGACTGCAGCATGTCGAGGCCGGAACCGAGTGCCGACACGTTGCCGAGGTTGCCACCGGGGATGATGAACCAGTCGGGCACTTCCCAGTCGAACTGCTGAATGACCTCGATCGCGACGGTCTTCTGGCCCTCGAGGCGCAGCGAGTTCATCGAGTTGGCGAGGTAGACGCCATCTTCTTGTGCGAGGCGCTGCACGATCTGCATGCAACCGTCGAAGTCGGTGTCGAGCGCGCAGACGAGCGCGCCGTTCGCCAGCGGCTGGACCAGCTGCGCGGTGGTGACCTTGCCGCGCGGCAAGAGTACGGCAGAGCGGATGCCTGCGGCCGCGGCGTACGCAGCCACCGCGGCCGAGGTGTCGCCGGTGGAGGCGCACACGATAGCCTTGATGGGCTTGCCGTGCTTGATCATCTGCTTGACCACGCTGACGAGCACCGTCATGCCGAGGTCTTTGAACGAGCCCGTGTGGCTG
>DASVHQ010000211.1:0-18706 GCA_036382515.1 Polyangiales bacterium
TCGGGAGAGTGTCCTCGGCACCACCGCAACGGCTTCGCGAGATGCGCCTCGGGCCTGCGAAACGAGCCCGAGAGCGACCTGCCGACCCCAAGCGCTTCGATGCCATGGCGGAGTGAGCAGGCGTCGCGACGTCGCAACGAGTGTTGTCCTCTGACGCCGACGACAACACGTGCTCGCACTGACCGCTACCGATGCTCACGCCGAGAGGTAGGTCACGCGCACCTCGACATGGCTACTGGAGCGTGTTGGGAGGGCGGGTCGCTCCCGGGCTCGTTTCGCAGGCCCAAGGCGCGTCTTGCAAAGCCACGGCGGTCGTGCCGAGGACACTCTCCGAGCCCGGGAGCGACCCGCCCTCCCAACACGCCCCGGCACGTCGTGTCTCTGCCGCTCTCGAGATGCCCACTACCGTCGATTGCGGCGCCGCGGTCGTCATGCCCCGCGCCGCAGGGTCCCGAGCGCGCCAACCTACAGCGAGAGCACGAGCGAGGCGTGCACCGACCACAGGAAGTCCCAGTTGAGCGTGGTCGCGTTGGACTGCTGACCGCTCTTTTGCTGCTGCGCTGCTTTGAAGAAGAAGAAACTGGCGCCGCCGCCGGTCGCCGAGGGCACGAACATCAGCGTGGGTGCGCTGCTCGTGAGTGGCAGGTTGTAGCTGACGGTCACGTTGCCTTGCACGTAGCCGATCAGCCAGTCCTCGGGCGCGAGCGCGTTGAGCGTGACCTGCTTGGTCAGGCTCACCTCGCCCAGGCCGAGCTGCGCGTTTGCGTCGATCGCCAGCCGATAGGGGCCACCACCGACCTCGGTGCCGAGCGCCAGACCTGCGCCACGGAAGCGCCCGTCGAAGAGATAGTCCTTCAGCGTGTTCTGCCCCACGGTCACTTGATAGGGCTTGCGATACTGCATCAGACCGACGCCGAAGGTGACCGGCGGAATCTTGCCGCCAGGCGGCGCGATCACCGCGCTGTGGTCTCTCGAGTGGTCGTAGCGCATCGCGAGCACGAAGGTCTCGAAGCCCGAGGTCATGCTCAGCGTGCTCTTGCTGCGCACGCACTTGCTGAGGTCGCCCGCGACGGCCTCGGTCACGACGCACACCGGCTCGCTCGGATGGGCCGCCGTGTGGAACGCCACGCTCTCGTAACGAATGATGGGCTCCCACGCATCCGAGAGCGGAAAGCCCAGCACGCCGAGCACCCAGGCGACCTTCGGGATGTAGTCACCCACCTGCGCGGCCACGGCGGCTTCGTTGGTGCGCGGCCCGGCGAGGCTGTTGGACTCGTAGTACCCGCGGCGCAAGATCAGCCAGCGAAAGATGCGAGCGCGCACGTCTACCGTCCACACGTAGTAGCTGCCTGCATCGACCGCGACGCTCGGGTATTGCTGCGGTACCCAGCCGCGATAGCCTGCGCCGAGCTTCAGATCGATCTGGAACTGTCGACCGAAGACGCGCTGCGGTAGGTTTGGTCCGGTGTACGCAGGGCCCTCGGTCGAGAGCACGAAGCCCTCGCCATCAGCTGGTTTCGCGCTGTCGGCCGGCGCGCTCGCGGGCGCGGCCGCAGCCGCCGGCTTGGGCGCAGGCGCTGGCTTGGCCTTGGGTGGTCCCTTGGGTGCAGGCTTCGCCGGCTCTGGCTTGGGCTCGAGCTCGTCGGCCACGTGCTCGCGCACCACTTGCCGCAGGCTCTGGGCATGCGCGCCGCTGACGGCGGCGGCCCACAGCGTCAACACCAGAGCGTAGCGCGCGCAGCTGGACAAGCGTGCCTCGATCGCTTCAGCTCAGCGCAGCTTCGCCAGGTAGTCGGCGAAGCTGCGCAACGTGCGCTCGCCGGTCTTGGTGGCTTCGCGCTCGATCAACGCAGCCAGCGGCCCGCGCGCCAGCAAGCCCGAGAACGGCTCCTCCGAGCGCATGCGGGTCTGTCCGCCTTCCTCGGCGAAGAAGAACGAATGCTCGCCCACGAGCACGCCGGGCACGCCCCCACCCCAGCAGATCTCGCGCTGTGGTCGCAGCCGGATCACACGCAGGGTGCTCGGCAGCCCCGGCCCGGGACCGATCGCCATCTTGAGCTGGTCGCCTTCGCGTAGCGGACGCGAGGGCCCCACGATGGGCCGAAAGCCCTTGGGCATCCACAGGTCCCAGGCGGAGAAATCGATGAAGTGTCGGAACGCGGTCTCCACGGGGACGGCCACGAGCAGCTCGGCACTGGCGATGAGGGGCATGAAGGGGCAGATCCTTTCTCGTCTGGGGCGGGTTCGCTCTTCTTGCCGACAATGCGCCGGTTTGGCAAGCGCCGTTGGCGTTTGCGGACAGTACGCGCCGTGGGTGTGCGCTCTGGCCGACAGTGGCGCCTCAACTATTTGCAACCACACCGAAAATATCGCGGCGCGGCCGGCACCTGCCACGCCCTTGGCTGCACTGTCCAAGCGGACGAGTTGTACTATACTTCCACCCTCGCACACCCCAACTTCCGAGGTTCGACATGGCTCAGCTCGCCACCGCGATGGATGCTCCCGCCCGTGACAAGCGCTCCGACGCCGCGGCAGCGCCGAGCGAGCTCTCCGCCGTGTTCGGGCGCATGAAGGCCGCCTACCGGCGCGACCCGAACCCCAGCTACCAGACGCGCGCGCACAACCTCGACAAGCTGCTCTGGCTCGTGCGCGACAACCAGGCGCGCTTCGCGCAGGCCATCTCGCAAGACTTTTCCTGCCGCTCGGTGCACGAGACGCAGATCGCCGAGATCTTCATGCTGGTCGCCGGCATCAAGTACATGCGCAAGCATCTCAAGGGCTGGATGAAGCCCCAGGCGCGCCACGTGGGGCTGGCGTTCGCGCCCGCCAAGGCCAAGGTGCACTACCAGCCGCTCGGTGTCGTCGGCGTGATCTCGCCGTGGAACTACCCGGTGTCGCTCGCGTTCGGGCCGCTGGCGGTCGCGCTCGCGGCCGGCAACCGCGTGATGATCAAGCCCTCGGAGCTCACACCCAAGACCTCCGAGCTGATGAAAGAGCTGCTCGCGCAGAACTTCGAGGCCGACGTGGTCAGCGTGATCACCGGCGGCCCGCAGATCGGTCAGGCCTTCAGCGAGCTCCCCTTCGATCACTTGCTCTACACGGGCTCCACGCGTGTGGGTCGCTTCGTGATGCAAGCGGCGGCCAAGAACCTCACGCCCGTCACGCTCGAGCTCGGTGGCAAGTCACCCACCATCGTGCACGAGAGCTATCCGATCGAGAAAGCGGCGGCGCGCATCGCGGCGGGCAAGTGGTTCAACGCGGGCCAGACCTGCATCGCGCCCGACTACCTGCTGGTGCCCGAGAGCAAGCGCGACGCGCTGATCGAGGCGCTACGCCAGGCGGTCAGCACCTCGTACCCCACGCTCAGAGACAACCACGACTACAGCGCGATCGTGAACGAGCTGCACCACAAGCGCCTGCTCGGCTACCTGGAAGACGCCGTGGCGCGCGGCGCCAAGAAGATCGAGCTCAACCCCAAGAACGAAAAGCTCGAAGGCGACACGCGCAAGATCGCACCCACGATCCTGCTCGATGTCAACGACGAGATGACCGTGATGCAGGACGAGATCTTCGGACCCGTCTTGCCCATCGTCACCTACCGAACGCTCGACGAGGCGATCGAGTACGTGAACGATCGGCCGCGACCGCTGGCGCTCTACTACTTCGACTTCGACAGCGAGCGCGCGCGCAACGTGCTGGAGCGCACCGTGTCGGGCGGTGCGGCCGTGAACGAGACCGTGATGCACTTCGCCATCGAAGACCTGCCGTTCGGTGGCGTCGGCCCCAGCGGCATGGGCGCCTACCACGGCTTCGAAGGTTTCGAGACCTTCTCCCACAAGAAAGCGGTCTTCTACCAAGCGCGCTGGAACGGCGCGGCCATGATGTCGCCGCCTTACGGTGAGAAGGTGGAGAAGCTGCTCAAGATGCTGATCGGCAAGTAGGTAGGCGCGCGTAACAGTCGCGGCCTGCGCGTCTCGGTGACACTTTGCGCGCTCCGACGAGCTCTACTTCGGCCGACGCAGCCCCGAGTCGACCGAGCTCGGATTCTGGCGCTGCGACGACTGACCCTGGGGTCCCGGAGCGCGGGCTGGGTGCCTGCCCCCGGGGCGAGCCCGGTCGTTTGGGCTCGAAAGTCGCGGCGCTTGCTGATAAGCGGGGACCCCGTTTGCCGCTTCGGGCAAGCCAGCGTCGTCCACCGGTCTTGACGGTCCCGCCTTGAACCCGCCTCCCTGCCCCGATCGCCGCCACAGGGTCGCCGCGGTGCCTGCGCCCCGGGTCGGCGTGCGCCAGCTCGCGCGTCTGTGGTGGGTGTGCGCGTTCGCGTGCGTGTCCGCGTTCGCGTGCGCACGGGCGAGCGCACAGGCCGCCCCACCCGCTGAGCATGAAGACGCGGCCTTCGACCTGATGAACCTGCTGGCGCGCAACGGCCTGCACGATGTCGACCACGAGAGCTGGAACCTCTACGGTCAGTTCACCTACGTCTCCAACTGGAAGCTGGCGTTTCGCGCGCCTTACACCAACACGCGCACGAACGCCTCCGGGGGCACGTACTCCCTTGTGCCCGGGGCCGAACGCAGCTTCACCGGCACGTTCACGCTCTTCTTCGGTGTGCGCCTGTGGCCAGGCGGTGAAGCGTACTTCGTCCCCGAAGTGATCGCGGAACGCCCGCTCTCGCAGCTGCGCGGCATCGGCGGTTCGATCCAGAACTTCGAGCTCCAGAAGGGTGGCACCGAGACGCCTCAACTCTATCGCTCGCGCACCTTCCTGCGGCAGACCATCGGCTTCGGTGGCAGCCGCATCGACAAGCCGTCCGATCCGTTGCAGCTGGCGGCGATCGTCGACAGCCGACGCCTGGTGCTGACCGCGGGCAACTTCACCATCCTCGATGTCTTCGACCGCAACTCGGTGTCGTGGGATCCGCGCCAGACCTTCTTCAACATGGCCTTCATGACCTACTCGTCGTGGGACTTCCCGTCGGATGCGCGCGGCTACTCCTGGGGCGGCACCGCGGAGCTCTACTGGGACGACTGGGCGCTGCGCGTGGGTCGGATCACGCCACCTCAAAATCCGAATCAGCTCTCCATCGACTTCCGGCTCGACAAACACTACGGCGATCAAGTCGAGTTGGAACACGATCATGTGCTGTTCGGAAAGCCCGGCGCCGTGCGCCTCGTCGCCTACCGCAACCGCGTCGTCGCGGGTCGTTTCGATGACGCCATCGCGGCGTACGAGGCTGATCCCAGCAAGAACGCCGCGGCCTGCACCGGCTTCCACTACAAGTCGACGAACGCGGCCGCACCCGACCTGTGCTACGTGCGCACCGCCAACCTGAAGATGGGCATCGGCCTCAACCTCGAGCAACACCTCACCGACGACATCGGCGCATTTTTCCGGGGCATGTTCTCCGACGGACAGACCGAGGTCGACGCCTTCAACCCGGCCGATCGCTCGATCTCGGTCGGGGCCGTCGCCAAGGGCTCGGCCTGGAAAAGGCGCTTCGACATCACCGGCGTCGGCTTCGGCATGAGCTGGATCTCAGAAGCCCATGCTCGCTACCTTGCGATGGGTGGCGTCGACGGCTTCGTCGGCGATGGTCGGCTGCGCAAGGCCCCGGAGGGCGTGCTCGAGGCCTTCTACAGCGTGAACTTCGTCAAGGCGTTCTGGCTCGCTGGCGATTACCAGTACCTCTGGAACCCTGGCTTCAACGCGGACCGCGGTCCGGTCCATATCCTCAGCGGGAAGATCCATGCGGAGTTCTAACGAGCGTCGCGTGCTCTTCGCGTTCGCCCTGTTGGCTGTGAACGCGCTCGCCTTGTCGGCGCAGGCGCAGCCGTCCGCGCAGGGGTTCGCGGTCAACCGCCTCTACCCCTCGGCGGCGGGTGCCGGCTGGCTCGTGATGGATTCGCTCGACATGCACGGTGGCCTCGGTGGGGCGATGTCTTTCACCGCGGGCTACGCCAACCATCCGCTGCGCGTCAGTCAAGGCGCGCAGCAGCTGTCCGTGGTCTCCGATCAGACGCTCGTCGCGTTCGGCTTCGCGGCCACGTACGAGCGCTTCAGGCTCTCCCTCAACCTCGACGCGCCGCTGATCAGCCACGGGCAAAGCGGGACGGTCGGCGGTTACAAGCTCGCGGCTCCGTTGCTTGGCCTCGGTTCGCACCCGGACATCCTCTCCGATCCTCGCGTCGGCCTGGACGCGCGCATCTTCGGCAGCGCCGCAAGCCCGTTGCGCCTCGGGGTCGGCGCGCAGCTGATCATCCCCAACGGCGAGCGCGTTCATTACGACACCGATCACACGTACCGCGCCATGGCGCGCGCTCTCGTCGCTGGCGACCTCGGAATGTTCACGTACGCGGGGCAGCTCGGCGTGCACGTTCGGCCGCTGGACGACTCGCCGATACCGGGCAGCCCGCGCGGCAGCGAGTTGCTCTTCGGCGTGGCCGGCGGCGCGAGGCTGCCGCTGGGCACGAGCCGCAGCGCCGCGCTCATCGTCGGCCCCGAGATATACGGCGCAACCGCGTTTCGCTCGCTCCTCGGATCGAACGCCACGGCGCTCGAGGGCTTGCTCACCGGCCGGATCGAAGGCACGGCCGATGACGGGCCGCAGCCGCGGGTCAAGCTGGGCGTGGGCGCAGGCCTCAACCCGCACTTCGGGGCGGCCGAGTGGCGCGTCGTGCTTGCGGTCGAGCTCTTCGGTCGCAACACCGCTCGAAACTAGCCCGTGAGCGATCACCGTGCGGCCGGGGCGTGGGCCGCACGGCCCGCAGCCGTCACTCAGCCGTGGCGCGGAGATGTCAGCGAAACCACCGCGAAATGTTTGGCGGAATTACGCCTCAGCTTTTTTCCGAGCCGAAAGAATCACGAAACATGTGTTGGACCAAGCTGTGTGGGACGGCGCGCTTCGACTTTCCGGAGCCGCCCACGGGAGAGCCTGGTCGACATGGTTCAGCAAAAGGCGGTCGCGATTCGACTGAGCGAGTGGAAGAGCCCCGCGATGCGGGCGTTCCACATGACGTGGTCCGCATTCTTTCTGTGCTTCTTCGGCTGGTTCGGGATCGCGCCACTGATGGCGGTGGTTCGCGACGAGCTGGGCCTGACCAAGGCGCAAGTCGGCAACACGGTCATCGCCTCGGTCGCCATCACCGTGCTGGCGCGCCTCTTGATCGGCTGGTTGTGCGACCGTGTGGGGCCGCGCCTTTGCTACAGCGTGCTCTTGGTGCTCGGCTCGTTGCCCGTGATGGGCATCGGCCTGGCGCACGACTACACGAGCTTCCTGCTCTTCCGACTCGCGATCGGTGCGATCGGCGCGTCGTTCGTGATCACGCAGTACCACACCTCGCAGATGTTCGCGCCCAACTGCGTGGGCACAGCTAATGCCACCACGGCCGGCTGGGGCAACCTCGGCGGCGGGATCACGCAGATGGCGATGCCGCTGCTCTTCGCAGCGATGCTCGGCCTGGGCCTGTCGCAAGCCATGGCCTGGCGCATGGCGATGGTCGTGCCTGGCGCGCTCTTGTTCGTGGCCGGCATCGTGTACTTCTTCAGCACGCAGGACACGCCGCGCGGCAACTTTGCACAGCTGCGGGCGGCCGGCGAGTCGGTCGGTTCGGCCGGCATGCGCGGCACGTTCCTGGTTGCGCTGCGTGACCCGCGCGTGTGGGCCCTGTTCGTCGCGTACGGCGCGTGCTTCGGCGTCGAGCTCACCATCAACAACGTCGCCGCCCTCTACTTCCACGACAGCTTCAAGCTGAGCGTGCAAGGCGCCGGCATCGTGGCGGGCCTGCACGGCTCGATGAACATCTTCGCTCGCACGCTCGGTGGCTTCATGAGCGATCGCGTCGGTGTGAGTCGAGGCCTGCGCGGGCGCGTGGCCGTGTTGTCGATCGCGCTCTTCTGCGAAGGTGTGCTCTTGTTTGGCTTCTCGCGCATGAGCTTGCTGCCGTCGGCGATCTTCTTCTACATCGCCTTCTCGCTCTTCGTCAGCGTGTCGTGCGGTGCCACCTACGCCGTGGTGCCGATGATGAACAAGCGGGCCCTGGGCTCGATCGCGGGTATCGTGGGGGCGGGCGGGAACATGGGCGCGGTGCTGGCTGGTCTCTTGTTCCGCAGCGAGGCCATTCGCACGGCGGATGCCTTCCTCTATCTGTCGCTCGCGGTGACTGCGTCTTCGGTGGTCGCGCTCGCGGTGCGCTTCTCCGCGGCCGAGGAGAGTGCCGCGAAGCTCGAGATGGACGCGAGCTTGCGGGCGCGTGGCCTGCTCGTCGCTGAGCCGGCGCTCGAGCTGCAAGCCGAGGCTGCGGAGTGAGTCCCGTCCAGGAGGTAATGCGATGAAACAGCAAATCGTCATCGTCGTGGGCGCGGGCATGGTGGGACACCGCTTCTGTCAGCGCATGCGTGAGCTGGACAAGGAACGCCGCTTTCGTGTGATCTTGATCGGCGAGGAACCGCGCTTGCCCTACGATCGCGTGAATCTCACGCATTACTACGATGAAAAAGACGCAGACGCGCTGCAGCTGACACCGGCGCAGTTCTACATCGACAACGAGATCGACGTGCGCATCAGTCAGCGCGTCGTGAAGCTCGACCTCGCTCGCAAGCGCGTGCGCACCGACGACGACGAGGACCACGTCTACGACCAGCTCGTGCTCGCCACGGGCTCCGCGGCCTTCATTCCTCCGCTGCCGGGCATCGACAAGGCGGGCGTCTTTGCCTACCGCACGATCGAAGATCTCGCGGCCATCGACGCCTACAGCAAGCACGCCAAGTCGGTCGCGGTGCTCGGCGGCGGACTGCTCGGGCTCGAGGCGGCGCGCGCGATGAAGACCCTGGGCCTCGCCACGCACGTGGTGGAGCTTGCGCCACGCCTGATGCCGCGGCAGCTCGACGAGTCGGGCGCCAAGCTGCTCTTGCGCAGCATCCATGCGCTGGGCGTGGAGACGCACCTCGGACGCGCCACGATGGAGGTGGTCGGCGACGAACGCTGCGAGGGCCTGCGCTTCCGCGACGAGAGCGAGCTCGCGGTGGACATGGTCGTGGTCTCCGCGGGCATCCGTCCGCGCGACGAGCTGGCGCGCGAGAGCGGCCTGATGGTCGGCGAGCGCGGCGGCATCGTGGTCGATGACATGCTCGGCACGAGCGAGCCGAGCGTGCACGCCATCGGCGAGGTCGCCTTGCACCGCGGCATGATCTACGGCCTGGTCGCACCGGGCTACGAGATGGCCGACGTGCTCGCCAAGCGCCTGCACGGTCGCGAGGCTAGCTTCAGCGGCGCCGACCAATCCGCGAAGCTCAAGCTCATGGGTGTCGACGTCGCCATGCTCGGCGAGCCGTTCATGCCCAAGGAGCCGACCAAGGAGATCGTGCTACACGATCTGGTCAACGGCGTGTACAAGAAGCTCGTCGTCAGTGACGACGCCACGCGCTTGATCGGTGCGATCCTGGTGGGTGACGCCTCGGACTACGGCACGCTGCTGCAGCTCTCGCGCTCGCGCAAACCGCTGCCTTGTTCCCCGGAAGAGCTGATCCTGGGCAAGCGTGGTGGCGGCACCGAGCTGGCGCTCGACGACGAGGCGCAAGTCTGCTCGTGCAACAACGTCAGCAAGGGCGACCTGTGCACGAAGATCCGCGAGCAGGGTGTGTGCACGATGGCCGATCTCAAGGCCAGCACGCGCGCGGGCACCGGCTGTGGTGGCTGCGTGCCACTGGTGAACGACATCTTGAACACGGAGCTGAGGGCCGGCGGCAAGACCATCAGCACGCAGCTGTGCGAGCACTTCGTCTACAGCCGGCAGGAGCTCTTCGACATCATCTCGGTGCGTGGCTACGCGAGCTGGGAGGAGATCATCGAGAAGATCGGCCGCGGCCACGGCTGCGAGCTGTGCAAGCCGGTGGTGGCCTCGATCCTCGCTAGCGTCCACAACGAGATGATCCTCAACCACGATACGTTGCAGGACACCAACGATCGCTTCCTCGCGAACATGCAACGTGGCGGGCTCTATTCCGTGGTGCCGCGCATCCCGGGCGGCGAGATCACGCCCGAGAAGCTGATCACGCTGGGTCAAGTGGCGAAGAAGTATGGCCTGTACACCAAGATCACCGGTGGTCAGCGCATCGATCTCTTCGGAGCGCGGCTCAATCAGCTGCCCGACATCTGGGCCGAGCTGATCGCCGTCGGCTTCGAAAGCGGGCACGCCTACGGCAAGGCGGTGCGCACGGTCAAGAGCTGTGTCGGCAGCACCTGGTGCCGCTACGGCGTGCAAGACTCGGTGGCTTTCGCGATCCGCGTCGAGGATCGCTACAAGGGCATCCGCGGCCCGCACAAGCTCAAGAGCGCTGTCAGTGGCTGCGTGCGCGAGTGCGCCGAGGCCCAGAGCAAGGACTTCGGCATCATCGCCACCGAGAAGGGCTGGAATCTCTACGTGTGCGGTAACGGTGGCTCCAAGCCTCGCCACGCGGACCTGCTGGCGAGCGATCTCGATGACGAAACCTGCCTGCGCTACATCGATCGCTTCCTGATGTTTTACATTCGCACGGCTGATCGCCTGATGCGCACGTCCGTGTGGCTCGACAAGATGGACGGCGGCATCGGCTACCTGCGCGATGTGATCGTCAAGGACAGCCTGGGGATCGCCGCCGAGCTCGAGCAGTCCATGGACAAGCTCGTGTCGAGCTACCGCTGTGAGTGGACCGAGGTGGTGAACGATCCGGAGCGTCGCGCGCGCTTTCAGCACTTCGCGAACTCGCCCGACACCGATCCCACGCTGCGCCTGGTCGGCGAGCGCGGTCAGAAGCGCCCGGCCGACTGGAAGAAGGAGCCGAGCCCAAGTCGCAAGCTGCGCCTGCCTCTGGTGCAACGGCGCTGGGTCCCCGTGATCGACGCGGCCGGCGTGCCGCGCGAGGGCGGGGTCGCGATCAAGTACGGCAACGTGCAGCTGGCCGTCTTCAATCTGGCTTCGCGCGGGGAATGGTACGCAACGCAGAACATGTGTCCGCATCGGCAGGACATGGTATTGGCACGTGGCCTCGTGGGTGATCAAGGCGGCCGGCCCAAGGTCGCTTGTCCGATGCACAAGAAGACCTTCGCGCTCGATTCCGGCGAGAGTCTCTCGGGCGACGACTATCAAATCAGCACGTTCCCGGTGCAGGTGAACGCCGGGGTGGTCTATGTCGAGCTGCCGCCGGCCGAGGTCCTGGAGAGCACGATGTGCAAGCAAGCCGAAGCCTGTGAAGTCATCGAGGCGGCGGAGTAAGCGATGGCCCACGGCGATCGAGTCGTGCGCTTGCCGCTGCTGGACGACTACCTGCGCGAGCAGAGCGAGCTCAGCGCCGTGGACCGCTTCTCGAGCAAGCACGATGAGCTCGACGGCAAGGCGCAGCACTATCACTCGCTGATCCCCCTGAGCCGTCCTTCGCCGGGAGAGCAGTACGGCTTTCAGGTCGATCTCGATCGCTGCACCGGCTGCAAGGCCTGTGTCACCGCCTGCCACAGTCTCAACGGGCTCGAAGAGGACGAGACCTGGCGCTTCGTGGGCCTCCTGCACGGTGGCACGCCGGAAGCGCCGCTGCAACAGACCGTTACAACCGCCTGCCACCACTGTGTCGATCCGGCCTGCCTCAAAGGCTGTCCGGTCGAAGCCTACGAGAAGGATCCGATCACGGGCATCGTCAAGCACCTCGATGACCAGTGCATCGGCTGCCAGTACTGCACGCTGACGTGCCCTTACGAGGTGCCGCAATACAGCGCGAAGAAAGGCATCGTCCGCAAGTGCGACATGTGCAGCGACCGCCTGTCGGCGGGCGAGGCTCCCGCCTGCGTGCAAGCCTGTCCGAACGAGGCCATCTCGATCCGGCTCGTGAGCAAGGAGGCGGTGCTCGAGGATGCGCAAACCGACGCGTTCCTCCCCGGCGCGCCGTCGCCCGGTATCACGGGCCCGACCACCACGTACAAGAGCAGCAAGGCCTACCCGCGCAACACCTTGCCGGCCGACTTCTACGCGGTACATCCCTCGCACCAGCACCAGCCGCTGGTGATCATGCTCGTGCTGACGCAGCTGTCAGCCGGTGCGTTCTGCGTCGACCAGCTGGTGCGCACGCTCTTCTCGAGCACGGCGCTGCAGTGGCTGCTCCCGCTGCACTCGCTGGTGGCGCTGGCTGCCGGCTTGCTCGCCCTCGGCGCGAGTATCTTCCACCTGGGTCGCCCGCTCTACGCGTTTCGCGCGGTGCTGGGCCTACGTACTTCGTGGCTCAGCCGTGAGATCGTCGCGTTCGGCGCTTTCGCCAAGGCCGCGGTCGTCTACGCGGCGGTCGTCTGGCGTCAGCCGCTGTGCGCTGTGTTGCACTGTCCACAGCTGTCCGATGGTCTGGCGCAGACCCTGCAAGGCTGGCTCGGCGGCTTCGTGGCGCTGTGCGGTGCTGCCGGCGTGTTCTGCTCCGTCATGGTCTACCACGTCACGTTACGCCGCTTCTGGAGCTTCGCGCGCACGGGTTTCAACTTCCTCATGACGAGCCTCGTGCTCGGCATCGCCACCACGCTGTTCACGAGCACTCTGGCGGGTGTTCTACCCGGCGGCTTGCCGCATGTTGCGGCGTTCGTTCCCGTGGTGGCGCTGCTCTGGAAGGCGCTGAGCGTCGCCGTGCTGGTCGAGCTCACCTACGAGCTGTCGATCCTCTGGCGCCTGCGCGACAAACAGCAAAACGACCTCAAGCGCTCGGCCTTGCTGCTCTCGGGCGAACTCAAGTCGTGGCTTGGCTGGCGCGTCGCTGCGGGCGTGGTCGGCGGCGGCATCGTGCCGGCGGTCGCGCTCTCGCAGCTCGATACGGGCCTCGGTGTCGGCGTCTTCGTCTGCGCCACGCTCTCGGTCGTGCTACTTCTGTGCGGAGCGCTGCTGGAGCGCTCGCTCTTCTTTGCCGCGGTCAGCGCACCGCGCATGCCAGGAACCTTCGGCTGATGAAATCGCCCGTCCGCCGCCTCGTTCTGCGCGCCAAGGACCTCATGCACATGCGCGACGGAGCGCTCAGCCAGGAGCTCGAGCGCACGCAGGCTGGCTTCGGCCTCGGGCAGGTCCCGACACGTCTCAAGCCCGACGCGACCACCACCATGGTCTGCGGCTTTTGCTCGACCGGCTGCGGTCTCGACGTGCACCTGCAGAACGGCCGCGCAGTGAACCTCTCACCCGCGCGCGCTTACCCGGTAAACCTCGGCATGGCGTGTCCCAAGGGTTGGGAGGCACTCACGCCGCTGGCTGCGTCCGATCGCGCCACGACTCCGCTCATGCGCGATGCGCGTGGTGTGCTCGCGCCCGTGGATTGGCCCACGGCGCTCGAAACCTTCGCGACACGCTTCAAAGCGATCCAACAGAAGCACGGCCCAGAATCGGTCGCGTTCTTGAGCACGGGGCAGATCCCCACCGAGGAGATGGCGCTACTCGGCTCGCTCGCGAAGTTCGGCATGGGCATGCTGCACGGTGATGGCAACACTCGGCAATGCATGGCGAGCGCCGCCGTGGCGTACAAGGAGGCCTTCGGGTTCGACGCGCCACCGTACACATACAGCGACTTCGAGGAATCCGACGTGCTGGTGTTCGTCGGCGCCAACCCCTGCATCGCGCACCCGATCCTGTGGGAGCGCGTCTGCAAGAATCGCAACCAGCCGGAGATCATCGTCATCGATCCGCGGCGCACCGAGACCGCGATGGCGGCCACGCTGCACGTCCCACTGCGGCCGAAGTCAGACCTCGTCTTGCTCTACGGCATCACGCAGCTGCTGGTGAGTCGCGGCTTGGTGGATCACGAGTTCGTCGCTGCGCACACGCAGGGCTTCGCCGAGCTGTGCGCGCACGTCGCGAAGTTCACGCCCGAGCGCGTCAGCGCGGCCACCGGTCTGTCGGTGGAGTTGCTCGACCGTTTGGTGCAGAGCATCGGTGAAGGCAAGCGCGTATCGTTCTGGTGGACGATGGGCGTGAACCAGAGTCACGAGGGCGTGCGCGCGGCGCAGGCGATCATCAACATCGCGCTCATGACGGGCAACATCGGCCGTCCTGGCACGGGCGCGAACTCGATCACCGGTCAGTGCAACGCGATGGGCTCGCGCCTGTTCAGCAACACCACGAACCTGCTGGGTGGTCGCGACTTCAAGAACCCCGAGCATCGCGCCGCGGTCGCCAGCACGCTCGGCATCGACGTCGCGCGCATCCCCGACAAGGGCAGCCTCGCGTACGACCAGATCATCGAGGGCATCCTGTCGGGCAAGATCAAGGGCCTGTGGGTGATCGCCACCAACCCCGCACACTCCTGGATCAACCAGGTCGACTTGCACGACACCTTGAAGCGCCTGGACTTCCTGGTGGTTCAAGACATGTACACCACCACCGAGACCGCGGTGCGTGCTGATCTGGTGTTGCCGGCCGCGGGCTGGGGCGAGAAAGACGGAACCTTCATCAACTCCGAGCGCCGCATCGGCCGCATCAGGAAAGTGGCGCGCGCACCCGGCCAGGCGCTGGCTGACTTCTACGTTTTCAAGGCCATCGCCGAAGTCTGGGGCTGCGCCGACCTACTCACGCGCTTCAGCTCGCCGGCCGCCACGTTCGAGCTGCTCAAAGAGCTGTCGCGCGGTCAGCCCTGCGACTTCTCCGGCATCGAGGGTTACGACCAGCTCGATGCGTTGCGCGGCGTGCAATGGCCGCTGCCTGCCGGGGAAGTCGCGCGCGCCAGTGACGAGCGCAGGCTGTTCGCAGACGGCAAGTTCTTTCACGCGGATGGCCGCGCGCGCTTCATCTTCGCCGAGCCCACGGCCCTGCCCGAGCCCACGAGCGAGCGCTTCCCGCTCACCTTGCTCACGGGCCGCGGCAGCTCCGCTCAGTGGCACACGCAGACGCGTACCAAGAAGTCCGCCGTACTGCGCAAGCTGTACCCGAGCGTGCCCTACGTGGAGGTCAGCCCGGTCGACGCCAAGGCCTTGGGCCTGGGTCCGAGCGACTGGGTGCGCGTGCGCTCGGCGCGCGCGGCCGTCGATGTCAAAGCGTTCATCACGCACGTGGTGCAGCCGGGTCAGGTCTTCATGCCGATGCACCACGAGCAGGTAAATCGGCTGACGTTTGCGGCCTTCGATCCGTATTCGCGCCAGCCTTCGTACAAGGCGTGCGCCGTGCGGCTCGAACGCATCGACCTCTCGTCGGGGCCGGTGGCCTGAGCGACCCGCTCGGCCCAGCTGCGGCCTGGACGCACGGCACCATGTGCTCTGCGCGCCCACACTGGGTCACGCTGCGGTGCCCGCGGCATCCAGGTATGATCGCGGCGGGTCTGTCTTGTCGGAGTGGGATCAGAGCACGAGCCTGCTGGGTACCGACCGCTTCGTGATCGAGCGACGTCTGGGCGAAGGCAGCATGGGCGCCGTCTACCTGGCGTTTGATCGCGAACGCAAGGTGCGCGTCGCGCTCAAGACCCTGCGCCGCGTGGATGCTCTGGGCATCTACCGCTTCAAGCGCGAGTTCCGCACGCTGTGCGACCTCAGTCACCCGAACCTCGTCACCCTGCACGAGCTGTTCTCGGAAGGTGACCAGTGGTTCTTCACGATGGAGTACATCGAGGGCAAGGACTTCCTTACCTACGTGCTCGGTCGCACCGGTCGCGACATGCTCAGCACGCCGCTGCGCGGCTCCGACAGCTGGCAAGCGCGCGAAGCCGGTCAGTCGCACGACACCGGGGAGCAGTACATTGCGGGCCTCGAGCTGCTCTTCCCCTCGCCGCTGCGCGACGCCGAAGCCTTGCGCTCGGTGCTCTCGCAGGTGGCGCAGGGCCTGCAGGCGGTGCACGCCGTCGGCAAGCTGCATCGCGACCTCAAGCCCGACAACGTGCTCGTGACCAACCAGGGCCGTGCGGTGCTGCTCGACTTCGGCATCGTGGGTGACGACGCACGCACCACGTACAGCACGCTCGAGCCCGGCGTGCTCGGCACGCCCGCGTACATGTCGCCAGAGCAAGCCACCGGCAAGCCCGTCGATGAAGCCAGCGACTGGTACGGCCTGGGCGTGATGCTCTACGAGGCGCTCACCGGCACCATCCCGTTCGACGGCACCTACACCGAAGTGTTGCAGCGCAAGCAACAGACCGATCCGCAGCCGCCGCGGCTGGTCGTCTCCGGCGTGCCGCCCGACCTCGACGAGCTGTGCGTGAGCCTCTTGGCACGCGATCCGAGGGCGCGGCCGCGCGGCGCGGCCGTGCTGCGCGTGTTGCAAGCGCGCAAGGGCGTCGCTGTGGAGCCGACGCTGGAGCTACAGCGTGGACCCGATGGAGCCGCTCCTTTCGTGGGGCGCGCACCCGAGCTCGCGGAGCTGCGGCAGTGTCTCGCGGACAGCGACGGCGGCCGGCCGGTCGTGGCACTGGTCTCCGGGCCTTCGGGCATCGGCAAGACCACACTCGTCGAGCGCTTCGTGGACGAGTCGATCCATGCGGGCACGGGCCTCGTGCTGAAAGGTCGCTGCTACGAGCGCGAGTCGGTGCCGTTCAAGGCGATCGACAGCCTGGTCGACTCGCTCTCGCACTACTTGCGACGCTTGCCGCCGGTCCACGTCGCCGAGGTGATGCCGCGTGACATCGTCGCGCTCTCGCAGCTCTTCCCGGTGCTCAAGCGCGTCGAGGAGATCTCTCAAGCCAAGCGCCGTGGCGCGCTGCCCTCTGATCCCAAGGAGCTGCGACGCCGAGCGTTCACGGCGCTCAAGGAATTGTTTTCGCGCGTCGCCGACCGCGACCGGCTCGTGCTGTTCATCGACGACCTGCAGTGGGGCGACGTCGACAGCGCCAAGCTGCTCTACGAGCTGGTGACCGGCAGCGACTGCCCCGCCGTGATGCTCTTGTGCGCGTTCCGCCAGGCCGAGGTCGACACCAGTCCCTGCCTGCGCACGCTGCTGGGGCAGTTGCGCGAGAGCTCACAGGTCGACATGCGCGAAATCACGCTCTCGGGCTTGTCGCAGCTCGAGAGCCTGGATCTCGCGCGTACCTTGCTCGGCACGCGTAGCGAGGTGGATGCGACGCGCGTGGGCGAGGAAGGTCAGGGCAGCCCGTATCTGCTGACCGAGCTGGTTCGCTACGTGCATGCCGCCGGCACGCAAGAAGCTAGCGTGGTGAGCCTCGAGCACGCTCTGGAGGCCCGCTTGTCATCGCTGTCGAAGGATGCTCGCACCCTCTTGCAGTTGGTGTCGGTCGCGGGCCGGCCGGTGCCGGAGGACACGCTCGCACTCGCCTCTGCGTTCGACATCAACCTGCAGACCGCGCTCGCGGAGCTGCGTGCGGCCAAGCTCGTGCGCGGGGTTGCCACCCGCAGCGGCCGTGCGGTCGAGATCTACCACGATCGCGTGCGCGAAGCGGTCGTCTCGCGCATGGCGCCGGAGCTGCTCTCGATCTGGCACAGACGTCTGGCGTCGACGCTCGAAGCCAGCGGCTCGCTCGATCTGGAAGCGCTCGCCGATCACTTGCTGGGTGCAGGGGAGGGCGCACGGGCAGGCCTGTATGCCTCGCGTGCCGCTGCGCAGGCCGAGCGCGCGCTGGCCTTCGACAAGGCGGCGCGGCTGTACGCGATCGCCGTCGTTCACCACGAACAGACCGAGGCCGAGAAGCGCGAGCTCATGATCCGCTGGTGCGACGCGCTGGTGCACGCGGGTCGTGGCGCGCAGGCCGCGCGCGTGTACCTGGAGGCCTCGCAGCTCAGCGAGGGCGAGCAAGCCGCCGAGCTACGCAGGCGTGCGGGGGTGCAGCTGGTGCTGGGCGGCCACATCGAGGAGGGCGTGGAGATCCTGCGCGAGAACTTGCGCGAGCTGGGCTTGAACCTCGCCGCGGACTTCCCGAGCGCCTGGCGCGAGGTGATGGAGCTGCAAGCGCGTTTGCTTCAACGCGGGCTGGCGTTTTCGGCGCGCGATCCGAGCGCAGTGCGCCCTGCGCTGCTGCAGCGGTTGGATGCGCTGTGGTCGGTCACGCTGGGCCTCTTGATCACCGAGGTCGAACGGCCCTTGCCGCTGCTTGGCCGCTATCTGCTGGAGGCGCTCGACGTGGGTGAGCCAGAGCGCGTGATGCAGGGCCTGTGTCTGTATCAAGCCTTCGTGGAGGGCCCGCGTGCGGCTTACGGCGGCGGCTCGGACCTGGGCGTGATGGACGCGGCCGTCTTGCTCGAGCGTTCGCGATCGAGCGCGCACGCCAGCGCATGGCTCGCCTTCGCGCGCGCCTGCGACCGGCATCGCGTGGGTGCCTGGCAGGCCGCGCTCTCGGAGCTGGAGACCGCGGAGGAGCTCTTCGTCATGCAGGCCCCCGGTGGCGTGAACGAGCTGCGCCTGTGCCGGCAGCTGATGGCGTCGATCTACATGACCTTCTCGGTCGTCGATGGCTTGCGTGCCGCGCAGGGCTGGGCTCACGAGGCCGAGGAGCGAGACGATCTGCTGGTCGCCACGCGCCTGCGCTTGATGACGAGCCTCTTGTCGCTCGTGCGCGATGACGTCGTCGCCGCGCGGCGCACCTGCAGCGAGGCCATGGCGCGCTGGAATCGCACGGGCCTCGACTTGACTGCGCTTTCGCACTGGGCCGCGACCGCCACCATCGACCTCTACGAGCGCGACCGGCCGGCGTGCGAGCGACACCAGAGAGACCTGGACGAGTTCTTGCGCGCACCGTTCGCTTTCGTGCCGGTGTGGCGCAGCCACGTGCTCTTGCTGCGCGCGTTGTG